>NZ_JBHZOR010000010.1:0-75506 GCF_042787605.1 Priestia sp. YIM B13491
CCGTATGAGTTGAAAGGCTCACGTACGGTTCTTAGGGGAGTCAGGGGCAGTGATGCCCCTCGCTTACCCGACTAAACCCAATTTTTTCTAATACAAAAGCTTACCCTATTTTTGGGTAAGCTCATTATTACTACTGTTAATAGTAGAGCAGTAAAAACGGAAGGGAATTCCCTAGCACAAACTAGATAAAAAAATCTCAGATCCTCATCACGATTATTCTCTACTTATTCATGACTAAACTTTTTATTAGAAATCCAATAATTTGTTATAAAGAGTGTCAATAAAATCCAAACGAATGTCAATAGTAAATTACCTACTGCATTTGAATCTACTAATCCCGTCATTAGTGTTTCCATTGCATGCTTACTCATACTGGCTGGATTTAATTGATCCATTATTGGGTTCAGACCGACGATTATCCTACAACCTATAAGGAAAATAATTGAAATTAATGCAATAATACCTTGACTGTAAAAAATAGCACTTATCATTGTTGTGAAAGATACGATAAAAAGAACCCATACTAGATAAAATATTAACCCAGTAATCATGTGTGAAAATGGAACAGCAGTAAAAAGATAATTTACATATAGGTAAGAGGTAAAGTATCCAATTGTTACACTAAAAGCTGCCATCAAATAATTTGATACTATTTTTCCACCTATATATGAAGTAACAGTAACAGGTCGTGTTAAAATAAAGGCCAGCATACCGTTGGCTTTATCTGTTTGAATGATACCCATCATAGAAATTGCAAGAATCATAAGACCAAGCTGATCAAACTGAGATCCTAAAGTACTTGCTAGTACTTCTCCTCCTTTTTGTGCTGTCATACTCGGATCAATGGTAATTCCCTGACCACCGCCTCCTAATGCTTCTAGAATTGATGGCAAGTAATGAGTTATTACTGGCTGCGTTGCCCCTAAAAATACAAAAACAATCGGTAGCCAAATTACCTTAAAATCACGTAACATTTGAACATATTCTTTTTTTATCAGTACAATTAAGTTATTCATTTCTGCACCACCAATTTTAAGAAGATTTCTTCTAAAGTATCGTTATTCATTTCAAATTTAACGATGTCCACTTTATGTTCGAGTGCATTTTGCAGCAATAAATTTTTATTTTTTTCGATACTTTCAACCTTTACTTTGACTTTAAGCCCAATAACTTCTACGTCCTTTACGTAAGGCAGTTTTTTTACATGGTCTACCCACTTTCGGTCCTTCGCTGTGATTTCCACAATTAACTTATTTTCGCTATTGCGGTTTAAAAGTTCGGTAATCTTTGTATCTTCTATTTTTGTTCCATCTTTCATAATGACAAATCGTTCACAAATTTCTTCCGCATCGCTTAATATATGGGTTGATAATAAAATGGTTGTATCTTTTTTTATTTCTTCAATCAGGTTTAACACTTCTCTTCGACCGATTGGATCTAATGCGGATACCGGTTCATCCATAACAATAAGAGAAGGTTTATGTAGTAAGGCTTGTGCTATACCAAGTCGTTGTTTCATTCCTCCAGAAAATGTACCAACCTTTGAGTTTTCTTCGCCCTTTAGCCCAACTTTTGTCAGAATCTCCGGTATCGAGTTTGTTAATACTTCTTTTTTCAATCCCGAAAGTTGACCCATAAACGTAAGAGTTTCTCTTGCTGTCATCCAATGAAAAAAATTAGGGTACTGTGGTAGGTAACCAATTTCTCTTTTCATTTTAGATATTTTTTTCCCATTCAATAAAACTTCACCAGTATTTGGATCGATGATATCTGAAATCACTTTTATTAATGTAGATTTGCCTGCTCCATTTGGCCCGATTAACCCGACACATTCCCCTGATTTCAGTTCCATCGAGAAATTATTGACAGCAATTTTCTCTTTAAATGATTTTGTTACATTTATAATCTCTAATTTCAAGAGTTCTCACCATCCTTTCTCCCTATAACAAAGTAAAGAATAGGTCCAAGTGTATTAACAAAAAGAATAATTAGGGCCCATATAAGGACATTTTCTCTTGTCTTTCTATGTCGGTATAAATCAATTAGTGCGATTAAAACTAAAAGCGTCCCCACTGCAATAACTGGCAATATAACGGGCAGAAAAGCCATAAAATCAAGATCTTTAAGGTCGTTTAATCCATAATGTAGTTGCATTTTCAACATTCCTTCCTAATCTCATTATCATTATTAATAATGATAAATCAAATGCAGATTCGTTGCAATCATTATTCTCATTATTTATAATAAGAATTAAATTTAATAAATAATAAGGTGATTGGATGAGTACTAAAGTTGAAATATTAATGCATCCGGTGAGAATAAAGATTTGCCAAGCATTAATGAGAAATAGAGAAAATGGGTTAACACCATTAGAAATGGTGAAAATTCTTAAAGATGTGCCCCAAGCAACTCTATATAGGCATCTTCAAACTATGTTTGATTCTGGTATTGTTTGTGTAATTAAAGAAAAAAAAGTAAAATCGGTTTCCGAAAAATATTACGCTATAAATGAAGAAGAGGCAAAAATTGACGGAAGTGAATGGAGGGAATTATCTAGCAAGGAAAAGTTAGACTATATTTCTTATTACCAGTTATCACTTATGACACAATATCAAACTTATCTTAAGAAATTAGGGGAACAAAACAGCCAAGAGGACGGGGCAACTTTTTCTGTAGTGGAATTAAAGATAGATGAGGAACATTTTATACAATTTCAAAACGAATTAAACGAATTAATGACTAAATACTACCATACCCAGAGTAAGGGAAACGAAAAAGAAGCCCCAGTTCGGACCATCGCTATTACAATTATTCCAGATACTTAAACTAAGTAAATATTTAGGGGGATTTGGTAATTAGAATACCGGACAAGTACCCATTATTTACTCGACATTCAATTGATCGATTATGGTAGCTTTAAATCTTATAAAAATATAGGCTGATGATTCCTTAGCGCAGGAGTCATCGGCTTTCTTTTTGTCTAATCTTGCTAGGCTTATGTTAGCAGGGACCCTTACAAAAAGTCGTAAACAAACAACTAGAAATCCCTTAACCTGTTTTAGCAGAAGATTAAATGTAACAGGTTAATTCCACCTTCAATTTTCATGTTTCTTTTTATACCAGCCCTTAGTGTATAAATTCTCATATAATTCATTCGTAACTGATCCCTCAAAGATAAAAAATATGTAGAAATCCTCTTTTACTAAAAAACCATTTATTTCATCTTATTTTTTCTTTTGAATTCAAAACTCACCATATAAGCTATTCCTAACGAAATAACAGCAGCAATACTAATCTTTATGTAAGAAATCTCTAAAGCCCAAGGACCGTATTTATGTGGGTTCAAACGATACATAGACCACCACTGTCCATTTTCACCTTTAAAGAATGAGACGATAATCCATAAAAGAACTAAGAACAAAAACCATGAAAAAAAGATAATATAACTAGACAGTTTTTTATTCATTGATCAACCCTCCGTCTTCTCAATTCATATACAATGTTCTTCTCTCTTATTATAGTAACAATAATCGGGAAAACTTTAGAGTTTTTGTTGAATAAAGAACGTTTGTTCGTATATAATGAATGAAACAAACGTTCTTTTATTTAAGGAGTTCTTTTAATGGATTATGGGCAGCTACCAAACAGAATCATTATTTGTATCGACATGAAATCGTTTTTTGCCTCAGTCTCCTCTGTCATACGGGGGGTAAATCCATTGAAAACAAGGCTTGCGGTGGTAGGAGATACCAAAAGGTCAGGATCGGTTGTGTTAGCTGCCACACCCTTATTAAAGAAAGAAGGGATCAAAACAGGAAGTCGCCTTTTCGACATTCCTAAAAGGAAAGATATCCATGTGGTGAATCCATCCATGGAGAGATATATCAAGGCTTCGAACTATATTTCGAGTTTAGTGTTACAGTATGTGGCTCCTGAAGACTTTCATGCCTATAGCATTGATGAGTTGTTTATTGATGCGACAGCTTCTCTGCATTTGTTCGCTCAAACACCAGAAGAATTAGCTCACAAAATCATCAATGAGATTTATCGTAAGACACGGCTGACAGCTACCGCAGGCATCGGTCCGAATCTCTTACTGGCGAAGGTGAGCTTAGATCATGAGGCCAAGAATAGCCCAACAGGAGTTGCGTATTGGCGATATGAGGATATTCCCTTTAAGTTGTGGTCCATTCATCCGATGAAGGATTTCTGGGGGATCTCGTCTGCTACGGAAAGGCGCTTGAATCGTTTGGGCATTCACTCCATAAAAGAACTCGCTCTTTCTTCTGTAGAGATGTTACGTAAAGAATTTGGTGTCCTGGGGGAAGAGTTGCACCAACATGCGAATGGGATTGATTTTAGTCGTATTTCTGATGTGTACATTCCTAGCTCTCGTTCTTTCGGAAAGAGTCAAATTTTGTTTCGGGATTATACAAACCGAAAAGAAGTGGAATTATTGCTGTTGGAGCTATTGGATGATGTGTGTTTTCGTTTACGCATGCATCAAGTGGTGGCTCAAACAATCCATTTATCGATTGGCTACAGCAAACAAACAGGTAGAGGCTTCTCCAGACAAAAGAAAATGGGGAGAGCTTCGAACTTGAGCCAAGATATCTTTCCGTATTGTTTAACTATTTTACATACGCATGATAGTGGAATGCCGATTCGCTCCATTGGCATTTCATTATCCAATACAAGCATCCAGGAAGAGGAGCAAATGAGCTTATTTGAGGATATTGACCAACGTGAAAGAGCCTATGCTCTTGCTAAAACGATTGATGACATTCGGCTGCGTTATGGGAAGAATAGTGTACTACGTGCGTCTAGTCACCTTCCTCATTCAACAGCTCGTTATCGAAATGGCCTTATGGGTGGCCATAAAGCGTAAGGAGGAAAAAGAGATGGAACCTAGAGGAATGAAAAAATGGCGGCCATTCGCCACTATGCCAGAGCAATACATAGGGTTAAAGGAGATTATAAATAAGCAAGTAGAAGTAGCTCAACCTGTTTTAACAGAAGAGCAAATGAAACAAATCAATTTCATCTTGATTGAAGCCTTACATACAAATAAACAAGTATACCTTACCTATTACAAGAAAGGCCAATGCATAACAGAGACAGGATTCATTCAGTTTGTTGATTCCCTTGGGGATTTATATTTTAACCAGTGTGACACCTAAAAGAAAGCTGCCTCTTTATACATTCCGAGGTAGCTTTCTTCTTTGATTCTAATTCTCTCTAACTGGTTTTTTATAGAAGTTACAGGTGCATCAATCCGTATTGTAATTCCACCATGATACCTTCTTTATAAGGATAATTTCAATTTATAAACTTTAACTTCTCTTTTAGTTCTTCAACTTTCCTTTATCCAATTCTTCTCTCAAATGATTTTTCACATAGTCGTTCACAAACTCCTTCATATTATGGACATTCACTTTAATTGGGAACGTCTTACCTAATATTGAAGTAAAATCTAATGCGTATAAATAAAAAAAGATGTCTATAGATATTTAATTAAGATCCTTGTTTTATTATTATAAAATCATTGGTGTTATCTTTTAATTTTATAGAATTAGTCACCTTTTTCTGTTTTAAATCATATTTTTCAAGAGTTTTACTTTCTGTGAGATAATAAAGGCTATCTTTCCAGTATTTTGTTTTAATGATTGCTTTATTAATTTTTAATTCTGTTTGATATCTATAACTATCATTGTAAAGAACAAATGTTGTAGTATTTTTAGATGTATTATGTTTTATTAAAAATCCTTCTTTTAATGGAATAACTTCATTACCATTATTATATTTTAAATGAATCTCCCTTAGCTCGTTACTTTTGAGATTATAAATCAAAACTTTGCTTTCACTTTGCTTACCTTCTTCTAAATTAAACATTGTTAGATAAATTTTATTGTGTTTAACGTTCATATCTGACAGAGCGTATGGAATGCCTAATTGCACTTTCTTTAAGACTCTTAAATCTTTTGCCGAAAGAATATTCAAAGAAAATTGCTTATCTATGGGTTCATTCATATTTCTAGCTACAGTATATATTTTCTTACCGTATTCCTGTACTGAAAATGGTATGCCTTCTAATCTTTTGCTAACAAGTTCACCAGAGCTTTTTTTTAATTCATAAGTATAAAAATTTATATCATTTTTTTTATCAAAATTATAAACCATCAGTTCCCAATTACTATTATAAATACTAAATAAGGGATAAGGTAAAGAGGAATTTTGTTTCTTTACTTTTTCATTAGAAAGAGTAATTATTTTAGAATTATAGCTAGACAGTATATTGTACTCCTCTTCATCATAGGATATTTGAGTTAAACCTGATTCGTTTATATTTTTAGTTTTTATATTATCCAGTTCTTTGTCTAAAATTGTAACTTTGCTATTATTGCTATCTAAATCACTACTTAATACAGCTATAAATTCTCTGTGATTAGTACACCCGGTTAAAATACTTAAGAGTATACATATTATGGTTATATTCTTATACATTAAAATACTCCTAATTAAAAAGAAAGCGATATAAACTCATCGCTTTCTTTTTTTATAATATTACTTCAATTTATTACTTTTCCGAATATCAACAGGGAATACACCTGGGACACTACTTGAATCTAAATCATACCCTTGTTCTTTCCAAGCTCTCCATACCAACTGTGAGCAATACCATGAATCTGTTTTATTCTTGGAAGCAAAATTATAATTGTATGGCTCATATAGCTGAGCTTTAGTATATTTGACAGCTTTTGCTCTTTGAGAGGCCGTAGAATTTTTTACTCTTTGTACCTTCGCATCTTTCCATCTATTTTTCCAATTGTTGGACCAATAGCGTACTCCATCTTTAGATGGCCCTTTATTTCCATAAGCTTCAATGGTGTTAGCTGAGTCTACGACTATTGCAGCATGACCTCCTGGCCAGGCATTGGCGGTAGAACTACTTCCTTTCATAGTAGTCAATACATCCCCAGCACTTCCCATGGAACCAGACACAGCCGACGCATGATAATTATTTTGCTGGTCTGAAGATAATGACTCTTTTCTTATTTGGTTAACAGTTTCTTCTTTGACACTTTTTAGTTCTTTACTGTATTGACTGGAAAAATCACTATACTGTAATTCTTCACCCTTTTTTTGGTAGTAATCATCAGAATTTATTTCTTCAGCACTAGCGCTATTATAATTTCCCATTAACAAAGAAGTGCTTAAAGATAAAGTAATTATGGACAATAAAGCAGTTTTTCTGTTCATATAACATATCCTCCATTTTATTTTTTACTTAAAGATCCGTTACCACTTGTACCTTTGACATAAGGTGACATATTAAGTTGTTGTAACCTAATTGAATATGTACCATTTGTAAGAGATACTGTTTTGTTCAAGCTCTCTCCTGATTTTAGAGTCCAAAATTTAACTTCTCTATCAGGATAGCTATCGTAGGGGAACATTATAGAAACTCGCATACTAGCCTTTCCAGTGTTCTTAGCTTTGATAACGGCTGTGGTTTTTGTTTCTTTAGGCTTCGTAGAAAATATTTTCACCCATGACCCACTCGAACTAGTCTGGTTAGAAGTTAATTTTGCACTAGAACTGGCAGCTTGAGCTAGTGATGACGAAGTAAACACTAGAACAAGCATTAAAATTAATGCAGTTACCAACTTTTTAAATTTTGTAATTTTCTTCATAATTTATCTCTCCTTTCCATTTAACATATTACAAAAAAGTAAAATAATTGTAAATGGTATTTTGTTATTTTTTGTTATTTATTAGTTCAAATGTGATATATTCATTGTCGTATATTAAGATAAAATGGGAATGAAAATGCATTTAGTGTAAATTTACACTTTATGTATTGAAAATAAGCGCATATCCTGTATAATCTTAATAGTAAAATAAATCCAAAGGAGTATTAATAAAGATGAAAAGTATTTTTATTACTATCTTGTATTTAATTATAATAGTTGGGCTTATATTAATTTTTATTAATGATTTTTTTATGGTAAATCCAAGCATATTTCATTTTTCTGTAACAGAGAAGTTAGGGATTTCCCAATATAGCTATCTGGCTATATTTCTAGCTGTTTTTGTCCTTGCTTTATATTTACGCTTTGAAAAAAAGTTTTCGTTAAAGAAAACTATGATCATATCTTTAATTTTGTGTGTAATTATTATTCTAATTATGTTGATATTGATAGGAAGCGTTGCTGGTAATATATAAGCTATAAATTATATACCTATTCTAATGATAAGCATTTTTAATCAACATTTTATAACTAGAAGGACAAACATGAACAAAGATAATCAATTTTGTTCATGCTTGTCCTTTTATATACATGGAGAGAAAAGAGAGAGTACATATAAGGCTCAAAGAAAAGATATGTCAGATAGAAATACTATATAAAAAATAGCTGAAAAATTTAAATAGTAACGGGGAATAGAAAAGAATCATTTCTGTAATGCCTAACTTTGTTAGCTTCTCTTGAACAATCCTTCCTTCTTCATTTTTCTTTTATTTTTGCAACTTAACTTATAGCTTATAATTCGACTCATTTGTAACTCCCACTGCAAATATAAAAATTATTTTAAAAACCCTCTTTTCTCAGGAAACACTGTGCTAATCTTATTTTTTCTTATAAATCCAAAACCCATAATATAAGATATTGCTAACAAGATAACAACAGCAATAATAATCTTTATGTAAGAAAACCCTAAAGCCAAAAGACTGTGTTTTAGAAGATTAGACCCTTTGAAAACTAAGCTTGCTGTTGTAGTAGATACTAAATGGTCGAAATCTGTTGTATTAGCTGCCATACCATTAATAAAGAAACATATGCTTTTTGCTTTGGTGAAGAATACTACTCCTCTCCATCATATTTAATTGCTACCCTACTTTCCTTTTTGATCATCAAGATGAAGAAAAGCATTTAATTATAAATGTTGTAATAAAAGGAGAAGGCAAGTACCTTCTTTTTTATATAGCTATGTTTGTTTTTTAAATCTGGGATCTAGAATCTCTGACCAGCAAAAGAAAGCGTTGACATTTTCTTATATCATAAACTATAATAAGCGAAAGAAACCGGTTCCAAGTTAACTTCTTATTTACGAAATTGGCTCCTATGAAAGGAATCATTTAATTATATATATGTTGTTTTTTTAGTTTTTTTGGAACCGGTTCCTATTTGTTTGGGCTATATATTTTATAGATAGCAAGAAATATAGTCACAATCGAATCAGAAATATTAGTTTTTTTCTTATCAAAGTTTCGTTATACTATCATCACCAAAGGGGTGTTATCATCAAGTGGAAAAGGGTTACAAAGACATAGCTAGCAAAGTAGTTGAGGCAATAGGTGGAAGAGAAAACATTTCATCATTTGCTCATTGTGCAACAAGATTGCGTATTATGGTACATGATCAAACAAAAGTAAATCAAGAAGCAGTCGAAAATATAGAGAAAGTAAAAGGTGCATTTTATAATTCAGGACAATACCAAATTATCTTTGGTACAGGAACTGTTAATAAAGTATATGAAGCAGTGAATGAGTTGGGTATTAAAGGCACGTCTACATCTGAAGTAAAAGCAGAAGCTAAGAAACAAGGAAACGCTTTTCAACGAGCTATCCGAACCTTTGGTGACGTTTTCGTTCCAATTATTCCAGTTCTTGTTGCAACCGGATTATTTATGGGTTTACGTGGGGTACTAACGCAAGAAGCAGTGTTAAATTGGTTGGGTTATACACCCAATGATATCCCTGAAAACTTTATAATGTTTACACAAGTTGTCACAGATACAGCTTTTGCATTCTTACCAGCATTAATTGCATGGTCAGCCTTTAAAGTATTTGGTGGAAGCCCTGTTCTAGGAATTGTCTTGGGATTAATGTTAGTAAATCCAGCACTTCCAAACGCATATGCAGTAGGCTCAGGAGACGCACATCCTATTCACTTCTTTGGATTTATTCCAGTTGTAGGGTATCAGGGTTCTGTTTTACCAGCTTTCTTTGTAGGTCTTTTAGGGGCAAAATTAGAGCGTTGGATTCGTAAAAAAGTGCCCGATTCCATTGATTTAATACTCACGCCATTTCTAACATTATTGATCATGATTACATTAGGTCTCTTCGCTATCGGACCAGTTTTTCATTCATTAGAAAACATAATTCTAACAGGCACAAAAGCAATTTTAGATTTACCATTTGGTTTAGCTGGTATTATTATTGGTGGCCTACAACAAGTTGTTGTAATTACTGGCGTTCATCATATATTTAATTTACTTGAAATTCAATTATTAGCTGATACAAAATTTAATCCATTCAATCCATTAATCACTAGCGCAATCGTAGCTCAAGGGGCTGCAACGCTAGCAGTTGGATTGAAATCTAAAAATAAAAAAGTGAAAGCATTAGCATTCCCATCAGCATTTTCAGCCTTTTTAGGAATTACAGAACCTGCTATATTTGGAGTAAACCTAAGGTTCTTTAAACCCTTTATAATGGGCCTTATAGGAGGAGCAGTAGGGGGATTCTTAGCCTCGATTTTTCATCTAAAAGCAACAGGAATGTCTGTTACAGCTATTCCAGGATTATTATTGTACTTGAATAATCAGATTTTTATCTATATTTTCGTTAATTTGATTGCCTTTGCTGTATCATTTATTCTGACATGGCTGTTTGGTTATAACGACAAGATGCTTAAGAATCGGTAATTATATATAAATTATAAATTGTAATTAATAAACTACAATGAATGACATTAGAAAAATCCTTATATCTAGATCCAGTATAAGGCCTTTTTAGCAAAGCTCAATCATTGATGTTGTAGGAAAAGAGAAGATTAAAGCCCTTCTCTTTTTTATATAATTTTATTTACTTATTTTTAAAATCTGAAATATACAATCCTTCACGCTGCCACTGTTGCTCATTATGTTCTACTTTAGACGGTATATGTTAACTTTCTCGTATGGTATATAACGACATTTCCATCACGCAAATGACCTTCTACCGGAAAGGAGTAAAAGGTTTTTTGTTATCAATTATCATCAACATCTATACTAATTGCTAAATTAACTACATTATTTAAAGTAGCTTTATTTTCACTGTCTAACTTATTGCGCAAACGAAATAATATGTAGCTTTGTTGATTTTTCAATCTCCATCATTATTTCAGCCTTATTAATCAGGATTACATGTTATTTTTCCATACCTCAATGCATCGTAAATAGCACGTCCATCGCTTGAAGTTGTTTCTGTAAATTTAATAGGCAATAGCGAGAAGACAATATAATAAACAGAAAAATAGACAAACTGGTAAGAAAAGAGACTTGTTGAAAGAATGTCATCCATAACTAAACCATTTATAAGGAAAATAGAAGCTAAATTAGCAATGGCACCTCCAGCATAGACACAAGCATGGGTAAATCGATTGTCGTATTTTAGTTTTTCATATACACAAAAAGAATCCAAAAAATAAACGGATTTTATTTTAATTTTCTTCCATTTAAAAATCGTTTTTCCTTTTCCAATGGTAAAATCCACTCTCCCTCCGAAAAAGATCGCCATGATAGAATGACCTAATTGATGAACAAGAGACACAAGTGGTAGTACAAGTAAGAAAGAAAACAAGAACTTAGGCATATCACTGAATCCAAACACACTTCCATCTCCTTTATTATGAAATGATTTACTAAATGGTTCGCTTATTAAAATAGATAAAATCTACGTAATAGTGGACAGACTTTTTTTAACAGAGGTTGTGCCTTTTTTAATCATATGTACAATCCTCCGTTTGGCACTCTGAAAGGCCTTTAGTCAAAAGCTAGAGCCAATTAATTTTTAATAAAGCAGTAGTTAAAGGGATTAATAATCTTTGAGCATTGCCTATAAAGAAGAATATCTTCGCTGTGTTTTTGAATATTCTCCATAACAATAAACGACCCTATGTATCGTAAACAAAGTTACTAAGGTCGCTTATGCTATATTCTGATTTATTATTTTTTTATCTTTTTCTTTGTAACGAAATATCTGGTTTCTCATTAAGTTTCTGACAGAACTTCACTATCATGATTAATTTGATCGAACAAATAAGTAAGGTAAGATTCTAATTCGAATTGATCATCTTCAACAAAATCATCTAACACAGGCTTACTTTCTTCTCCCATTTTTAATCACTCCAACTTAATTTTTTTCGGTTTATTTTGCATGATGACCATGATTGTTTTTTTGTCCCATTTTTCTTAGAACAAAGCTTACAATTAACACCAGAATGATTGCTCCAATAATGGCTGGAATGATGGCAAAACCACCAACGACTGGTCCCCAACTTCCCAAGATCAGACCACCTAACCAAGAACCAATAAAACCAGCGATAATATTACCAATAATGCCTCCAGGAACGTCACGCCCTGTAATTAAACCGGCAAGCCAACCGATAATTCCACCTACAATTAGCATCCATAGAATTTCCATATACCATTCTCTCCTTTTAAAATAGTTAGTTGACTTTACCCTCGTCTAAAATCCATTAATCCTGTTATTTTTTTCCTCAATAAAGTTTTTCTCCTGATGTACTAAGATCATATAGCTCTGCTTGCAATCTATTTTTGTTCTTTTGGACACCTTCTAACGTCTCGTCCATTTTATGAAAAATATAAGTGACTAGACTAACCCCCAGCGTATAAATTGCTATCTTATAAACCATGACATCAATATAGGCTTTTTTTCATACTATATTTTGGGGGTGAGTAAATGGCAAGAGTAAGTTACCGAAGTGCAGACATTAACTTAATGGCAAGGATGATGCGAGCAGAAGCTGAAGGTGAAGGAAGACTAGGGATGTTATATGTTGGAAATGTAATTGTTAATCGTCTTGCAGCAAATTGTATAGACTTTAAAAATTTAAGAACCGTTTCACAAGTCATTTATCAAGTACAGGGGGGGAACTTTTCGTTTGAAGCTGTTCAAAAAGGCAATGTATTTTATCAAAGAGCGAGAGGTGTTGAAAAAAGATTAGCAAAGCAGAATCTGGATTATTGGAGACAACACCCAGCGAAATTTGCTCTTTGGTATTTTAATCCACATGCTCCGTGTCCTCCAACATGGTACGGTCAACCTGCATCTGGTCAATTTAAAAATCATTGTTATTATGAACCAAAACCTGATACATGTGCTAGTGTTTATAGAGGTTAGATTATCAAGAAGTTATGATTAATTCTGGAGTAATATGGGGGATCTGCGAATATAACATTTTAGTCGTAAGTGCTGGTAGCTAGCGTTATTTATTCAATGCAACTCCTATAGATTATGTGACAGTAGTCCGTTTAAAAAAACTTCCCCCCCACTGTAGCCTATTTCTTTAATCTTTGTTTTGATGTATTTTTATCTTGCGAAATAAAAAGGGAACTTCCTAGTTAGTAGGTATTCCCTTGTTTCGCATAAGCAGTTAATCAAATGAAACAAGAAATAGTACTAATAAGGTAAATAAATCATAAAAAAAGAGGAAGAAAGTTCTCTTCCTCTTTTTTATAGCGTTATCATTAACATTCCCTGTAATAAGCATATTAAATAATGTAATTACACGATGATAGACTTAATGAATTTCAGTAATGCCTGATAAACGAATAGAGAATATATTGTGTTGTTCATCCTCTAGAGAAAGAGTTTGATCATGAAGATTAAGATCATTTACACGTCCCTTACATGTTTGTAATAAACCGTTTTGATAATAGTTAATGGTAATGACACCTTTCTTTCTTAATGCTTTCAATATCATGCTCCGTTCCCCTTTCTTCCTAATAACTAATGTAGGAATGTGTTATTCAAATAAGTAATTATCATGCAGAATTTGTGAGAAAATCATACAAGTTAAAAGTTATATTGTTTTATATTATTTAGTATACAATAAACCTATAGGAAACGCTTACATTTTATTGTGTAAACTTTGTGAACTTTCAACAGGAAGAAAGCTCAAAGAATAAAAGAGGAAAAGAAATATATGTCTAGAATCTATATCTATGTTTCAATCCATCTATTGTACCTTCTTATAAATGAGCTTTTATTTAATGCTTAAAATATCATTCCGATTTTTAGCGCAAATTCTTTTTAATTGTTTAACAGGTGGAAATTCCCTGTACTTAATTCGTTTTAACTTCCATACTTTATGTATGTAGCATACCCTTGTCAATTTACCTCATTGCTTTAACTCGTAAGAGCATTGGTTTTAGAATCCTTCTAATGGATACACAAATTAATAATTGTACTTGGAAACGGAGCGATACGATGAATAAGACGTATGATGTCATCATTACCGGTGCTAGAGTTGCCGGCTCTACTCTTGCTATTTATCTTGGGAAGGCAGGTTTCCGTGTGTTGTTAGTAGACCAAGCGACCTTTCCAAAGGATACTTTATCAACCCATACTTTTTTCAATAATACTGTCGCTCTTCTTCGAGAGATCGGTGTCATGGACAAATTATTGAAAACAAACGCCCCACCGGTACAGGATATTAAATTTCAATTTGAGGATACCGCGATAGAAGGACTCATCCCTAAGGTTGACGGAGAAGAAAGTTGTTACTGCATTAGAAGAACTTATCTCGATCAGATCCTACTTGAACAAGCCAAATCACAAATGAATGTAACTGTTCTAGAAAGGTTTCGTGTGACGGATGTTATTCATGCTGACGATACAGTAGTAGGGGTGGAAGGTCTAGATGGCAATAACGAGAAACAAGAATTTTTAGCTGGCCTGGTAGTCGGGGCAGACGGCCGATCCTCAATTATTCGCAAGCTGGTAAAAAGTGAACTCAAAATAAGCATTTCGGCAAAAGTCGGCATCTATTTCGGGTACTTCTCTGAATTTCGCCATGACAATGTCCCTAAATTTGAAGTATACAAGATAAAAGATAACACAGCCATTCTCTTTCCAACGAATGATAATTTATATGTTATTGCCGGCATTTTCCCATTAGAAAATAAGGAATTGATAGGACGATTGAAATTAAATCCAGAAAGCAGTCTACGCAATTTCTTAACAGATAACTTTCCGAATACAACAATAGGGACGCGTTTAAAAAATGCGGAATTAGTAGAACCGATTAAAGGCATTCTCAGATATAATAATTACTGGTATAAAGGAATGGGAAAAGGGTGGGCGTTGGTTGGAGATGCAGTTTGTTTTAAAGATCCTGGCATGGCACAAGGTATCCATGATGCTATATGTGGAGCACGTATATTATCCAATATTCTCTCAAAATATAAGGGACAATCCAATCAATCAAATCAAATATCTGAAGAATATCAAAAGGCAATAGAAGACGAGTTTATGGTTCGGTTTCACATGGGATGTCAAATTTCGCAGAATGAACGCATCTCTGAACAACAGAATGCTGTCAATAAGCTAATCAGTTCTCATCCAGAGGCTATAGAGAAGTTTTTAGGGATTTATAATTACTCAAACGAGCCCGATGCTTTAGAAAAAGAACTCACACGAATTATGCAATCAATCTAGCAATGAGGGGAAGGTAAACCGAGAGCAGGAAGGGATATATCGAAAACAAAGATTTTATTCTGTTACGATTAGTACATTTTATCTAAAACATACTCAATATAAAGAGCCACTTGTTTCATACAAGTGGCTCTTTGTTACGTTGAATACATTAAATCATTCCCATCACTATTAGAGAAGTTTATGAATCTGCAAAGAATGGTGTTAGCTAATAATAGTCAGATAGCAATGGAAGAGAAATAACGGCAAGAAATAGCAAGAGCAAATGTGTATGTGTGTGATTTATAGGATGGCATATACACACATAATAATGAAAATAGCCAATACATAAAGTTCCACCATGTAAATATAGTACTTTCTCATTATTTCATATAATAAGTAACTAGCTCGTAGCAACGTTCTCTAGTCATTTCGTGTAAAATTCGAGCTTCTTCAGCATAAGCTAAAGTTCCTCCTCCAGCTTCTTTCAACTCTTTTTGAGAAGCAGCATCTCTATCTTTAATCCATTGGCGTTGTTTGATTTTCAAGTTGTTCATTTCTGATGCAGGTAATTGATTCTTTAATTCACCATAGATATCATTCAACATCTTGTCCCACATTTGATAATTTTCCCCTGAAGCTTGTCTTCTGTCACCATCAATCTGATCGTTAACTGGTTGTACTTCACTAGCTCTAGTCTGCTCTAGTAAATCAAAGTAATAAGCTTTTTTGCTATTAGTTATTGTTGTAGCTGGACTATTTGTTGATGGAGTGCTTGTAGTTGGACCAGTCTTTGATACAGTAGTAATCGGCCCATTTTTAGCTATATCAGTCAAGTATAATTGATTATTGATAAGCACGGCTGTGTACATCCAATTGTATTTATTTGTTTTTTGAGATCCATCTGGTTGTATAACAGATACGGTCTCTACAGTTTGTATTTTATAAAGAGGCCCATCAGAAGAGTTACCTGCTTTCGTAAAATTCACTACAGAATAATCTATCCAGTTCTCTTTAATACCCTTCTTATATAAATTGCTTACTAATGATTGTTGGTCACTATATAACGAACCTTTTAAAACATGCGCAACGTTACTGAACTGGCCTGTATTAATTGCAGTTGTTAGTCCATTTATGTAGTCATCCATTACTAGAGCTGCTGTATCTTTAGTAACAAAAGCGTCATCGGAGACTGTATTTGAATTAGTTGAGTTTTGCTGATTACTATTTTTGTGAACAACACTCGCATGATCGCTACCTTTTATAGTTGAAGGTTCCCCAGTATTATTTTCTGTAGCACTGTTACTATCTTGATTCGCTTTATTAGCACTATTATCACTGGTCTCCTGGCTACTAACCTCTCCAGTTTCCCCTGATTTCGAATCAACCTTTTCTTCTTGTTGACAGCCAGAAACCAGTAAAGAAGTTGCCGTAATTAATAAAAAAACACCTTTTTTATACATAGCTGTTCCCCCCTCTAAAAGTTGTTAATTTCCTGTGTATTTTACCAATATTAAAAGATAGTATAACAACGTTTTATTCCTTAGTAATGATATTATTTAGCAGTGAAATATTATAATTTTTTCAAAACAGTTTATTAATAATTAATTCGTAAAAAACAGTCTCAAAGTAAGAGACTGTCATCTTATTCCTTATGCTAGAGCAAGAATACTTTATAAATAGGAATTAGTTTTTAATCTTCCCATAGCTCATTCATCAGGTCTTCAATTTCTTTTTCTCTTTTCTTAGTTTCTTGCCTATCAATCGTCACTTTATTTCCTGTAATGTAAACAACATCTCCAACTTGTGTATCCTCAGGAAAGATATCTTTTGGATAATCTTTTGTTATGCCTTCAATTTCAACAACGGCAAATCCCTCTTCAAACCGATCAATAATCCCTTTTATCTTTTTCATAATTACCTCGATTTTTTAACAGAATAAGATGTTCCATCACCAGTGATAATAATCGTACCACTTTGGTCTGTTCGCAGAATACTTGCTTTTGAATTTTTTAGTAAGTTCACAACCTGAGAAGTAGGGTGTCCATAACTATTTTTACCCACACTAATGACTGCATACTTAGGCTTTACAGCGTCTAAGAAGTTTTTACTTGTAGACGTTTTGGCTCCATGATGGCCTACTTTCAGTACATCTGCACGTAGTGTTTTCTTCGCCTTAATCATGTCTGCTTCTGCTTTTGTTTCAGCATCACCTGTAAATAAAAATGTATTCTTCTTGTAAGCCATGTGTACAACAGCACTCCAGTCATTTAAATCACTGTTAGCATATGTTTTAGTAGGCCCTACAATTTGAGCATTTACATCTTTAACAGGTAACTTTACGCCTGCTTGTGCCGTTTTAATCGTTAATTTTTTCTTTTTCACAGCATTTAAAAAGTCTTTGTAAGCTTGCGTGTTATTACTTACTTTTGGTGCATAAACATTTTCTACTTTGAATGCATTAATGACTTCATCTAACCCACCAATGTGATCAGCATCAGGATGAGTAGAAATTAACACTTCTATATCATCGACTTTTCGTTTCTTTAAATAACTTACAACTGCATTTCCTTTACCTTTGTTTCCACCATCAATAACAATGTCCTCACCATTGGGAGCTTTAATATAGATACTATCTCCTTGACCAACATCAATGTAATGTACTTTCATGGTTTTAGGCGTTGCTGCGTATGAGGAAGCAGGAGCTGCAGCAATTCCTATTCCTATAGCAAGTGAAGAAACAATTTTGAAAACACGACTTTTCATTGTTTTATCCCCTTTTGATAAATGTATTTTTATTTGTATTGTTCGTTTATAGCAAAATTAATTTTACTATATGAAACCATCTGTTAATACATAAAAATTGAATATTTTTACTTATAAAAGTGAAAAAAGTCATGTTATATGTAAAGATAAGTAACAAAATGGAGGTAAATAGTAATGAAATGTGCTATTTTAAGAATTAGGTGAGATTGACATTTCAGGAGAAGTGGATCTTATGATCAAGCTACTACATATAGTTAATCGTAAATTCTCCAATATATATAATTAGCTTGAAAGAGAGGTGCTTTCGGATATTATGTTACTTTCGAATAGACAAAGATTATAATATAGAAGAGTAACAAAAAAGTGTTTTTTATAAAAGATGTTTCTATGCTACATATCTAGATAAATTTAAGCTCTGGCGTAACCGTAATGTGATTTATTTTAAAATTTTATAAAGGTGGCATGTAAATGGGGAAAGAACTCTTATTTGAATCGTATGTCTTGCTGTTTGATATTGAAATAACACTTGTCAATATAATAGAAAAAGAAATGACCACACATTACGGACATTTATGGCGACAAATTTTTTTCGCTGAAGGTGGAACTCAACTCTGCGATAATCTCCCCTTATTATTCCGATTAAATCTTCTTCAAGATATCTTCACTGATCATGAATTACACGACCTATGTATATTATCAGATATAAAAAACGCTTTAAATCAACAATCAACTATTTCTCGGGGTGATTTTGACTACCTGAAGTATTTCTCTCACCAACTAAACAGAAAAAAATTCCTCTCATTATCTGTCTAACTTTATTCAAAGTCAAAAATCTTATAAACACCTAAGCATAATAAGAATTAAATAGGGGTTATACTTTTAAGAACTTAATGAATATGAAAAGCCTACTTATATAAGAACAAGTAGGCTTTTCTGCTACGTTAAAGTCTATAAAACATTTATGGATCATTCTCAAAACAATTACAGCATCGTCTATTTACATTTGTAGAAAATCTTCTACTTTTACATCTTTCTTTAATCTTTTTAATCCTCTATTTATTTTATGCACAGTTGAGAACTTTGGTATGTACTGCTTATCGTTACACAATCTTGAAATCGTATGACGGCTCAGATTTGTTGCTTGTTCTAGTCCTAATTGGTTTATATCCTCTTGTTTATCTAACCATCTTCCAAAACGTGTTCTTTGTTTTCCTAAGCCTAGCATTACTATAACTCCTTTTTAGACCCAGTATGTCCTGTATGTTGTTTTTTTAAACTTTGGCAAAAAAACAACATATAGGACAAGCATTAGCTCATATCATAAATTAAGACGTCAAACAGAGACGTCAGATAAACCATCAGGAATGGAGCGAATAAGATGACAAAGGAACTAGCAATCTCGTTATTAAGTCGAAAAGACGTCTATTTGACGCTAAAAGGAAAACAGATGTTAGAGGATATGTTGAAAGAGAAAAACGTCTATGAAGAAAAATAAGAAGTCTAAAAATCACGTAGACACCTATAGACCAACCGTGCGGTATCATTCTATTTATCGTACATATGTAGATAATCTGTTTCAAGCTACGAAATTAGACCGAAATCAAATTATGAGGTGTGCGCTTTTTACAGCAGCGCACAACCCTGTTTTTTTAGAATTAATGAATCAATACAAAATGAGTGACGTCCCTCTCCCCTCCTCTCCATGGCAGCCTTCTTCCCACCCGTTATGGATGGAACAAGAGCCCAACATCGAAGAGAAAGGAGGAGGAGAACATGATGACCTTGAGAGAAAAGGAACGTCTGCAAACACTTCTACGTTACTTAGAACATCAACAGACAGCCAATCAATCTCTGGAACAACTATTGAGTCTAAACAACAACCCTCTAGCCATGAAAAGGCAGCACGAATTACGAGACGTCAACAAGCGATTGAGAGACGAACAAGGGCGGTTCCTACCTTACAATTATCAAACAATGGAGGAATTAGACTTGATTTTAGATAAAGAAGTGGAAATACAACGAAAACTGAAGATAGAGCCAATTGAAGGTTCTTATAATAGCTATCTAGTGGATGAGAAAGAAAAGAGAGATTGGAGTGGAAATATATATTTAGCATGTGTGGCGGCGATTTTAGTGATAGCTTTTTTTACCTGACGTCTTTTTAGAATAGTGTCGATATTTTGGTCATAAACATATAGCATGAATACAGTTAAGACCGCCTTATACACTATAAGTAATGGGCGGTCTTTGTTGTAATTATTCCATATATTTGTCAGGTAAAGACTTCCCAATCATCCAATCGTTCCAAAACGAAAGGTCAATGTTACCCTTATTTATTGCCTTTAGATTATGTTTAATTTCCTTTTGAGGAAGAGGGTTTGTTTTAACATCCTCCGGAAAAGAACGGTTTCCTGATGGATCATCCACTAATTTCAAAGCTTTTTGAAAATCTCGGTAAGTAGATGCTATCTTTACTTCCTTCCAAGTTGAACTATTCTTTTCTTTTTGTCCTATATAAACAGGAGAGTTTTTTTCATTAGCATGGATAAAGACAGGCAGCGTATATTCAATTGTGCCAATAACTAACCAGTTACCGTTCCATGCCTTTGAGGGAACCCCCTTTTCACTTACAGCGTACTGAACTTGTCCGGCAGGAATTTCTTCATTTCTGTATACGGTTAATGAATTAGCAAAAAGGTCCGCCATTTCTAAATCAAAACTTTTTCTTTGATTTTTAAAACTTTGAGGGACCGATGCATTTCCACCCTTTCGTTCAAAATGTATTGGTACTCCTTTATAATTGGATCCCTTGCTATAAACGATAGTAGCAGGAGAATACGTAACATTGAGCTGATTGTTGTGTATATCTGCCTCAAGATGTGAATCACCTTCAAGCATTCCGTAGGAAAGGATTTCTTTCTCATCTTTACCGTGATGAGTTAAAGTCAATTTATATCCAAAATCAGTAGTAGCTCCACAGTTTGTTTGATGGACTTTCATTACATAGCCACTCTTCATTTCTATTCTCTGAATGACATCATCGCTACATCCAATCTTTTGTACCATTACAAATAAGTATTTGCCACCCATCAATAAGATAAGGATACTTACAGCGATAGCTAGTAGTATTTTTTTGTTCTTTCTCACAAGTTTCCCTTTTCTCCTTATCATGTTTTAGTTTAGAGCAACGATTGATATATTGGTTAAAGAATCACAGTGAGAAGCCTATAATTCTTACTTTTGATATTCGTAAACAACAGGAACTTTATCCATTTTGACGGTTTTGGCCACAATATAACGACGATAGCCATCTTTTAAGACCTTTGAATCTTTTTCAATCGTCAACGGCTCATCTAAGCGACCTGTACGTTTTACAAAATCAATGACCTTCTGTGTTTTTTCAAGATTTGGGCGTGTTTTTAAAAACTCTTCAGGTACGATAATGTCCTCAAAGTTCAACAGATCCTGTGTTCCTTTTGGTTGATTCGGTAGGGTTTTAGGTTTTGGCTCAGCCTTTTTCTCTTGTACAGGTGTTTCTTCGGCTTCTGGTTGTACCGTTTCTACTTCTTTCTTCTGTTCATCTGCTACAGGTTTAGAAACAGGTGCTTGTTCTTCTCCCTGTTTAGTAGACTCTGTGTTCTTTTGTTCTTGAGAAGGCGCAGAATCCTCTTTTTTAGGTTCTTTTTTCGCATCTGACTCATTCTTCTCTTTGTCATTTTTGTTGGGGAGAACAGTAATCTGGAAACAGATCACCCCTACTTCACCAGGACATTCATCAATCGGAATATCCAGCGTTGGTTCCCCTTGAATTAAAATTTTTTCATGCATGATGCTTTTCTTCGTAAGCCCTGTTTTATTAAAGGCTTTCTTCGCAACAAACACCGTATACGAAATAAAGGTACTCTTCTTTAATCCTTTAGGCGCAGATGGTGACCCTTTTTCACGCATATCAAAGGCAACATAGCGATCATATTCTCGTAAAGGTCCTGTGGCTGATCCGGTCAAGGTAATTTTATGTGGCATAATAGTCTCCTCCTGCGTAGATTAGTAGTTATTGTTTATTTAGAACACAGTTCTAAATAAACATATTCTATTAAAACATCAGCTTCTAAGAGATTCCTACTTTTTTTGATTAGGAAGCTGTGTCTTTTAACTGGTTGTGTTGATGCAAACATTCTTGTTCCTCTGGCGTTAAAGCTTGTCCTAAGTCTTGCTTTACCTGAGCTATCTGCAACAAACTATACGTAGAGCTATGCTCTTGCAACAAGTTCTCTTCTTCTCGTGTTAGCTCTTGCCCTAAATCTTGCTTTAACTGAATCATTTCAAGCTGTTGATCCAAAGAAATCTCTGTTTCTTTTGGAGCTTCTTCTTGCTGCTGTTCAGCTTTTAACCAATTTGGAACTAGCTCCTTACGAATAATCCGTTTTGGTGTAGCGAATGTTGTTGTTTGACTTTCGTTATGTATAACTTCTTGTTGTGTTGCGTATACTGATGAATAATCCTGCTCTTTAGGCTTTGTTAATTCATAGAATTGATTTTTCGCAATCTGATAGATTAATCTACACATATCCCGTAGGGATAACGGGTTGCCTTGTTGATTGGCTTCATGCACATATTTATCTAATCCTACAATGGATGTATACGCAATATCATGTACTTGTTCTTTCTCAATCTTAATCTCTGTATCTTTTTTTACTGTTTTTGCAGCGTTTCGAATACGAGCATAGAAGTCTTGTAGTTGATGTCCATATTTACCTGCATAGACTTGATTGACTTTCTTAGGCACACCTTTGATGTAGGTGAATGCCTGTGAAACAGACATTAAATGATTATTTATATGATTTACAGGTAAATCAAGGTTAATAAAGGCATTCGGTGATTTATCGACCTCTAAGCTTGGTGTATCAACGTTTTCAGCACTTTCTGGATGCGTCACAGGACGTGTCACAGGAGTGGTCATTTCTTCTTGTTGAAGCGTTTGTATACCTGTTGTATCATGGGCAAAAAAGATTTCGTCGCAAATGTGATGAAAGTTCTTATGACTTTTAAGGATAAATACATAACTGTCCGGATGAGTACCTGTTGTATCTTCTTTAATGTAACGAGCGATAAGGATAAACGGTGTCGCTTTTAACGAGCGTACAAAACGAGAAACGGTACTTTTAGACACATTAAATTTCTTCATAAGCGTTTCAGAACGGATCGCTTGAATGCCCGTAGCCACTAGGTTATAGATGACATGATCGAGCATTTCCATTCTCTTTTTAGGAAATTCTTTATGTATAGCAGATTGTTGTTGTTTAAAGTGGGTACGAAGACTTTCTAAAAACTCTTCTTTCTTTTTACGAAGCGTGGACTTGTTGCTCCATAACCATTTGAACCGTCCATTGAAGGTATCTACATCTTTTAAATAACAGGTTAATATTTTTGTCATTTGTTCATCGTCTCCTTTAAGGAACACAAAAAAGACACTGTTTCCCTGGGAAAAGGAAAACAATGCCTTGATTTTGATGAACTAAGCCCTTGAAATAGATGTCAATTTCGTATAAAATAAAAACATAAGTTTTATTTTATAGAAAAACTAACTCTATTAACAAGAGACTTCGACAAGTGTTTTCCCTACCGTAACTAGGGGGAACGGTTTAAGAGTGTTGACAGCACTTCTTAAACAGTTGAAGTCTTTTTTCTATTCCGGTCCTTTTTGTTAGTTTTATTATAGCGTTAACTAGTCTCATAATTCAATAAAAATTAGCAAAATATATCAAAACGAGTATTTTAGGCTAATCTTTTTCATTTAGATAATAAATAATTTTAAAATTATTTATCTGAAAAATAAAATCTTTCTCTCTACTCTCAACCAGCATGCAAAGTGCAATTTTTAGTTTCAAGAAAAATAATCTTCCAAATGAAAGAGGCATTGCCCTTAGTTAATTCAGCTTAACTAAGGGCAATGCCTCTTTCATTTTTTATCTTTCACTAAAATTAGGTTAATCATTGATTTTATTTCATGTTATACTCTCTTTCAAGTCGATCTACTAAATGTTCACTTATGTAATCTTCGATGAAAGCACGTTTTTTATTATGATTTTCTTCCCTTTTAAAACTAAACAGACCAGTTTTCACAGTGGTAGTCCGTTCCTCTTCAGGTAAAATGCCCCATTTTTCAATGGCTTCTTTTTTTAATTTGTTCCTAATTTTCAATTCGTTTAGACGTTGCTCTTTTTCCAAGATTCTTTGGTTGTTTGTAGTTGTAGATGTTTCAGGAAGTGCCTTTAGTACATCTTGAAATTGAGATAAAATTTTTTGATTTGTTTGTCCACTTTGATTCATAAATGTTGTTAAAACCTGAACCATAGAATCAATTTTCTCAGTTGCCTCTGCTAATTGTTCTTCTAAATTCACTATTTTCTTCTCAAAAACTGTTTTCATAGGTTCATTCTTTTCTAACATCTCTGATGTTGTTTCTCCATTAAAATGTGAACGGATTTGCTTAATAGAATAACCATGTTCTTCTTTTAATCTCTTAGCCTCAAGTAACATATCAATTTCTTCTCTTTTGAAACGACGATGACCACCTTGAGTACGAATTCCTTGAATATTAAAGTCCTCTTGATATCTTCGAATTGTTTGATCAGACAGTCCAGTAAGTTTTATTACTTCACTTAATTTGAATTCTTCCTCAGTTTGTTTCAAATTAACCCCTCCTCTTCTCGATTATAATAACAATAAATTTGTTGTTATTATAACAGAACTGACATCAAATTTTGAGAGATTTAATAATGGATTTTTTGTTAGATTTACAGGTTCTTTTGCTATTTTTGATAGAATAGGCAATTCAAAGTCATAGTTCATTATAACAAAGTTCTTAAGAAGGCTAAAGAGATGAAATCTAACTGTGAATCTATAGTAAGTGACTGTTAAGTTTGGATTGGAGAAGGCTAAAGAGATGAAATCTAACTGTGAATCTATAGTAAGTGACTGTTAAGTTTGGATTGGAGAAGGCTAAAGAGATGAAATCTAACTGTGAATCTATAGTAAGTGACTGTTAAGTTTGGATTGGAGAAGGCTAAAGAGATGAAATCTAACTGTGAATCTATAGTAAGTGACTGTTAAGTTTGGATTGGAGAAGGCTAAAGAGATGAAATCTAACTGTGAATCTATAGTAAGCGACTGTTAAGTTTGGATTAGAGAAGGCTAAAGAGATGAAATCTAACTGTGAATCTATAGTAAGAAACTGTTAAGTTGAACTTATCTTCAACTACACTTTAGAAATCTGACTATAAATCTGTGATTAATTAATGTTAGGTTTAACTAAAGTTTAACTAAAGAGNGAATCTATAGTAAGCGACTGTTAAGTTTGGATTAGAGAAGGCTAAAGAGATGAAATCTAACTGTGAATCTATAGTAAGTAACTGTTAAGTTGAACTTATCTTCAACTACACTTTAGAAATCTGACTATAAATCTGTGATTAATTAATGTTAGGTTTAACTAAAGTTTAACTAAAGAGGGAGATGTTATTAAGAAACTATATTAAGTGAGCAATAAGTTTAACTTAAGTTTTACTAGCGCTAAAAAACTAACTATAAATCTATACGAGGCGGTTTCTTCTAACATAACAGGAACCGTAACCATTGAAAATCGTGTGTACCATGCGGCTAATAGCTCACTGGATATGGTCATCAAAATGGATCAAACAGATGAAGAAGAAGTAAGCTTTGTTGCACAAGAAAAAGCGAATCCAAACATCAAATTACCTGTTCATTTATTGCATGAAGATGATGGCTATTATGTGGTAAGAATCAGCGATTTATCTCCAAATTGGGAAGCACTTGCCTTTGATCTATACCAAGAGAATGAAGAAAAAGAAACGGTAAACGTAGATGATGTAACGAGTGATTCAGAAACAGATTCAACAGAAGAAATAGATGCTCATGCGTTAATTACAACGCTCTATTCTGACCAACGAAAAACAAAAAGTGAAGAAGGAAAAGGAATAAAAACCAAACAAGATTATGTGCTTTTAGTCAATGATTTGGAAAAAGATTTTGTTAAAGAGAAAATGAAAAACTATGAAAAGGCAATTAAGGTAGAAGCCAAACATAAACGTCAAACGCAACAAGAAATGAACGAATTACAACGTGATATGAAGTACCAAGTACAGGAGGAAAAAGCCGATACGGAATCAAAAATTGCGATGAAAAAGGATGCCATTCAATCGAGTGATGCAAGCATTCAGCTCTATAAAGATGAACAAAAAAGTTTACAAGAAAAGCTCCAAAAATTGAATAAAAAGCAACAGGATTTAGCCATGAAGTGAAAAAACACAGGGGGACGCAAAGGGGACATGGCTCCAAAACAGGGGGACATAAAGGGGACATCGGGATTTTAAAAGGGGACGTAAAAAGGACGTACACCAAAAAAAGGGGACGTAAAGGGGACATTTAGCGATTTTCTTTGTACCCACGGTTTTGCTAGGCTCTGCCTAGCCCCACACCTATGGTGGGGGCAAAAACCCCTTATGCTCTTCTCTCTTTTGTAGTGGTGAAGCACAATTTACAGGAAAGGAACGAATGTCATAGATATGTTTTTACAAAGTATCATTCTGATTGCTGTTGAAAAAATGGATGAGGTGACGAAAGAAAAGAATATTTCTTCCAAAGAATTTTAAAAGTGAGCTTAAAAAGGTGGGAGGTGCTGAGAGCGAAAAAGGATTATGACAAAGGGAGAAAAGAGAAATCACAAAATGGATGCATGAAATTTTTTGCACGGAATAATAGAGCATATTCTACAAATAAAAGAAATGCAACACAAGAAATGGAACGTTAAAAAAAGCAAAAGTTTGAAGACGAAATAAAGGTTGAGGCGTCTTCTTTTTTCATACTAGGAAGGTGGAAGGAGGGAAGAAGCAGCAAGCAAACCAACGAATTAAGATTTGATTATTATCAATAAGTATTACAACAAACTTGCTTATTTGCACAATAGCTATATTGAAGTATTTGATCCAGTAGCAACGAGTAAAATGTGGGAGAAAACACCTGTTGGCTTTTTTAAAGTTGTAAACAAGATTAAAAATCGTTCTTATCATATAGGTCATATACATGATATAAGGTTTGATGTAATGTCTTACTTCTTTCTCCCTAAATATTCTTTCTACTCTTTGTTTTTTCGACATTTTTTATACCTTCTCTTTTTTATAATGTAAAGTACACAAAAGCATAAAACAAGAGGAGGAGCGCAGATGAACATGGTAGCAGGTGTAGAAACAAGAGAAGAAAAGACGACCCTAAATGATGAAGAGATTGTTCAAGCGTTTCAAAAAGGCGACGAAGGTGTTTTCAATGTGCTCATAAAGAAATATGAGTATTTGGTCTGGTCAAAGGTAAAAAGATACTTCCTACTAGGAGGAGATCGAGAAGATCTCTTACAAGAAGCAAGGATAGGATTATATAAAGCTGTTCGCGATTTTAAAACCGAAGGGATGAGTTCATTTAGGGGATTTGCTGATCTATGCATTACACGTCAACTCATTACAGCTATAAAGGCAAGTGCTCGTCAAAAACATTCCCCCTTAAACAATGCCATCTCTTTAAACATACCTAAGAATTCAAAGCGATTGGAAGACGATTTGATTCTTATGGAGATGCTTCCTCACCCACGTGCTGTAAGCCCCGAACAAGCTACCGTGGAAAAAGAAAATAAAAGAGAAAGGGAACAGAGGTTACAAGAAATACTGTCACCTATTGAAAAAGATGTATTCGCTCTATATATGAAGGGACAAACGTATATGCAAATCTCTCAGGACCTACATCTTTCTCAAAAAACAGTAGATAATGCGCTTTACCGAATTAAGAAAAAAATGAAGCATCAAATGCAGTATCTGTATTTACAGCAATCATCCTGACAGACGTAGATAATTTACTGTAAGCTATCTCTCTTTAATATCTAATAGAAGAAACCTTCCCAAAAAATAGTTATTTATTTTTAATAGATTGATGATGAGTGAAACGAATATTTTGTAGAAATTTCGGGTTCTAAAAGCGTTGATTTATTACAAATAATAAATTATCCTATTACTAGTAAAAAAAGGAAGGGTGGACGTGAAACAATGATTAATTAATCCTATTTTCTAAGAAAAAATTCGTTAAATAATACGATGGTTTTTTCTGAATAGGATTAGACTGTACTTTTACATACAAATCAAATTGATCATTGTATTCCTTTCTTTCGGAATGTCATGCCAATATTGTTGTTGTATTGTACTTCCTCCTGTTCAGAAAATACGCAGGAGGTTTTTTGTTTTGGAAGAGAAATTACCCGTAAACCATTCAACAAAGTTGTTTGGAAACCGTGTTTTTCAAGCTATTATTATCTCTGGGGTATTCTTGCAAATAGGAATATGGGTTAGGAATTTTGCTGTACTTCTTTTCATAATGGAGAAGACAAACGGCGACCCATTTGCAGTATCTTTGATATCTGTAGCAGAATTTGCACCAATTTTTATTTTCTCTTTTATTGGCGGAACATTTGCAGATCGCTGGCGTCCAAAACGTACCATGGTGTGGTGTGATATTTTAAGTGCAATATCTGTATTTGCTGTGCTTGTCACGCTTATACTTGGATCTTGGCACATTGTTTTTTTCGCCACCTTAATTTCTGCAATCCTTTCCCAATTCTCCCAGCCTTCAGGGATGAAACTGTTTAAAATGCATTTACCGGAGGAGCAAATGCAGGTAGGGATGTCAGTCTATCAAACGGTCTTTGCGATATTCATGGTTCTAGGACCAATACTAGGGACATTTGCCTTTCAAGCCTTTGGTATAAATCTCTCCATTGCCATCACAGGTACAGCCTTTTTACTATCAGCAGCAGCACTCACTTTTCTACCTTCCGACCGAAAGATGGAAGAAGAGAGTGGGACTACATCACTGCTAAGTGAAATGAAAAGTGGTATTAAGTATGTTTTGGGGAAGAAAGAGTTGAGCCTGTTAGGTCTATGCTTTTTAGCAGCTGGACTAGGAATAGGGTTTATTCAGCCTCTCTCCATTTTTCTTGTAACAGAGCAGTTGGGTTTAGCAAAAGAAAATCTCCAGTGGTTACTTACAGCTAATGGAATTGGCATGATCTTAGGAGGAGCAGTAGTAATGATCTTTGCCAAAACAGTAGCACCGCAAAGGCTGCTGGCATTTGGAATGGTTGGTAATGCAATTGGGTTTGCCATAATGGGATTATCAGTAAATCTATGGCTGACGCTGGGAGCTCAGTTTCTAAATGGTCTCATGTTACCATGCATTCAGATCGGCATCAATACGATGATCTTACAGAGAACGGAGGCTGCTTTTATTGGCAGGGTCAATGGGATTCTAAGTCCTCTTTTTACAGGAGCCATGGTATTGACGATGAGTGTAGCTGGTATTCTAAAAGAGCAGTTTTCATTAGTTGCTATATTTGAGGCAGCAGCAGTCTTGTTTATTATAGGTTTGCTTTTTATATTACCTCTATATAATCTAAAAGAGGAGACAAAGCAGAAAGGTATAGAATTAGGAGAGTAAAAAACTAATTATGAATGCTTATCTAAATACCTATAATGAAAAAAAAGCATTTTTATTGTAAAGTACAACCAAAGGAAATTGAATAAAATACGGTATGTTTTAATTCTAAAAGATGTGGTACACATATAGTACAGTATCAATATCATGTAGAATTGAATGCTGTGAAAGGTTAAATACTTAGCTTAATGAAGGGACTGGTTCGGTTTTGAAAGACGTAACAGCGACTTCAGCAAATGTATTACCCCAATTGACAAGTAGGTATTGTGATTTAACGAATGGTACTCTCGTTATGAACCGTTATACGTAACGAAAGGGCCTCAAAAGGGCAATTGAACATGAGAATTATTTTATTGTAAGAGAGGGGAGCCTGCATCATTTTTGATGCAGGCTCTTATTATGTTGATGATATAAAGTAAGGTACATAAGGATTGAATCTGAATATTGCTTGTAGATACAAGTTCTACTTAATTTGAATAATTGTTGATATATGTAAGGTTTTGTAGATAACTAAATTGCTCCCACATATTGAATATTTATCCTATATCAAGTACAATAAGTTGAATATAAGTTCAACTTAAAAAAGAGGTGTTTATAAATGAAAATTTCACGTTTTAATAAAGATTGCGGTAACTCTGTTGATATGAACATTATGGATGGATATCTATTTGATTTTCCAACGAATGTAGTTGAACTTCAAAAAGAAGCTGCAGACTCTTTTTTCACAGATGCAGTTACAGCTCCAGAAGAATTCAAGAAACGCATTTTACTTTCTACAACCATTGAGGGGGAAGAGAAGGAGCGTTATTTCTTAGTAGGTGACATTGCAGCTAGTCAATTGCTGGCCAACAATCACATTAATAAATTACATAATAAAATTACAAGTCATATTCCATACATCACCTTTTTAGCTGCCATTGCGTATTACCATGCGTTACATGCAAAAAATAAAAAGGACACTACAATTGAAATTGACTATTTTTCTACCATGTTACCAATCTGGCTACTTAAGAAAGAGAGCACATTTGGGGCGGCTCAAAAAGCTATGGCTAATCGCTTCTTAGGCGACCATACGTTTACCGTGCATACGCCTGGTTTTGAAAATACTCTAAAAGTATTAGTGGAAGAAAGTGCATGCTTAAAAGAGGGAGAAAGTGCACGTTTTGCGTTAAAAAAAGACTTAACGCTTCAAGATCGGGAAGATGCGAATGAGTATGTAGAATGTGAAACAGTCATGGTGGACATAGGCGGTGGTTCCATTGATGTGGTTATTCTACCTGAAGGGTTGAAAGCTGCGAATAGCCGCGAATCATTTCAAAGCATTGAAGGCATTCCTTATTTAGCGCATATTGATAAATTGCGTAAAGAGAAATTTCTAGAATTATTTACAGACTTACGTGCCTTTGATCAATTTATTCTCGATAACTACAGCAAGCAAAAGTTTGTATTAAAAAACGAGAACACAGGTGAATCTATTGATTTAACAAGTACAATCAAATCTTCACTACGAGAATATGTGGAAATCTTATTGGCTAAATTAAATGATGTCGCACCACCACCAGCGAATAAACTACGTAAGTATGTGTACTGTGGTGGGGTAGCTCCCACTTTAGAAGTAGCGATCATGAATAGTATGCGCGAAAAAATTGGGGAAGAACGTACGGAGAAGTATCATAAGGTTCCCCAAGATAGCCGCCATTTAAATTTATTCGGCTTGGAGATTCGTAGTATTGGTTACGTTCAAAAGAAGCAAGCAGTAGAGAAGAAAGCCGTTAAATCCTAACAACGTAGGTGATAGGGATGTCAGAGCGTCAAAATGCGTTTACCATTAAGACAAATCGATTGAGTGATGAAGTTTATAATAAACTAGCTACATATGCTAAATCGCGTAAGTTAGGGGATTATATTTCCTCCTTAATTCTACGTGACCTAGACGGTTCATCTACTGAAAGAAAAGCAATTCAAGACCAAAAAACCTACGAAATGCTTGAACATATCAAGAATGAATTAGCTGATTTAAAAGAATTAGCCAAAACAACAGGGTTTGTAGGAAACGATTCCTTCAAAGAAGAAGAGCCTTCAAAGGTTCCCCAACTGAAAGAAGGAAAGGTTGCAGATTTAGCAAATATATCTGGCTCATTAGACGATGATGACTTAGAAGAATATAACGATTTTTAAATGAAAAGGCCACTAAAATTGATCAGCATCCCAATTTTAGTGGCTTTTCTATTTGAGTTACCACAGTCGGTAGTTCAGAAGGTTTAAGGAATGGATATCGTAGTCATTTGATTGAGATTTTGGCCAGATATAATCATAAACACTGGTTGGTTTTCGTTTCTACATTTGCAAACACATCCTGCTATCTTATAAAATAGGGGTAAGAAATAAGAAAGATAGGAAGAGGAATTCATGTCCACAAAATTAGTAAATTTACGAATTGATTTCGCTTTTAAACAATTATTTGGTACCAAAGGTAGCGAGGACATCTTAACAGGTTTTTTAAACGCTGTTTTAGAAAAGTCTCTAGAAGCACCCATTAAGTCTCTTCAATTGGAAGACCCACACCTTCACAAGGCTTATGAAGATGACAAGTTATCTATCTTAGATTTACTAGCTACATTGGATAACGGAACACAAGTGAATATCGAGATTCAACTTCGTAATACGCATGATATGGTCAAGCGTTCTTTGTATTATTGGAGTAAATTATATACGTCACAAATGCAAGAAGGGATGCCTTATCGTGCTTTACGAAAAACCATCACCATTAATTTATTGGATTTCATTTTATTCTCTTCAGATGAAGAATTTCAAACGACAGGTCAGTTGTGGGACACAACAAAGCAACGTGTTTTAAGCGATGATATTGAAATTCATTTTGTGGAAATTCCAAAGCTTGTGAAACAGTGGAGGGAAGAAAAAGTCAACCCATGGGAAAATGCATTCGTTCGTTGGATATTATTATTACCAGCTCATGAAGATGAATATTTAACTCAAACATTGGAGGAGATTGCGATGAATCAAGATCCAATTCTACAAAAAGCGATGGATAAATGGGAAAATATGAGTCATGATTCTTCATTCCGAAGCGCATATGAAGCGCGTGAGAAATTGCTACTTGATGAACAAGCTAAACTAGCCCATGCTCGTGAGGAAGGGCTAGAAGAAGGTATGGAAAAGGGATTGGAAAAAGGGAAAATCCAGTTGATTCGTAGCATGTATGAGAATGGTATGACTTTGGATGATATTGCAAAGTTTACCGGTTTAAGTATAGAAGAAGTAGGAAGAGTAATACGATAATATAGAGGGTGACAAAAGCTTTGCGAAAGGTTTCGTAAAGCTTTTTTATTTTATAATCGCTTCTCAACAAAATAGCCTAAAAAGGTACACCTTTTTAGACTATCTAGAATCAAATGATCAAATGTCTATTTAGTTAATAAATTTAATCTTTATGGACATATAAAAAGTATTTTACCTTTATAGACGAGATGTGATATTTAACTTTAGTTAACATAAAACGTGTTGCAAAAACATCGAAAAGTCCGTAAACGTATACTTTTACGGACGGCGAATTTAATTGTGTTCCAAACGTTAAAGCAATAAAGCCAAGGATTTTCTTTGAATTGTTGGGATTTTTTTAACTTCACCTAAATCGGTACACTTTCCTTTGTTATCTTTCATGAAATCATAGGCAAAACTATCACTCACTTTAGAAATCTGCATGTATGGCTATTAATTTCACTAGGTGTGTTAATCATTTATATTTACCAAAATTCACTCTCATTGTTACCGGACATTAGAATGATTAAATATAATTGTTTCAAAAAAACAACTCCAAATGTATATAACTATCCCTCATTCTGCGAATTTATAAAATTAGATCATTTCCCTCTATAATTATTGATAATTTTCAAATTGCAGAATATAATAATAACAAGAGTTTACCACAGGAAACTTTTTAGCGTACGGTAAATAAGCGTTTCATCATTTAAAAATGATTCCCTCATTATGAATAAAAAGAGTGAGAGGTAGCCTGGAACTATCTCTCACTCTTTTTATCATTATTTTACTTGTAGCTCAGCAATCATATCTTCTAGACGCTCTTTCTGTGCTTGAAGCTCTTCCATAGAAGGTTGATAAGATGAAATAGTTTGTTGTCCACCATATGCCTGTTTAGGTTGAACCAAACGTTGTAATTGCCCACCGTTTTGTTCATATAAACGGTAGCCTACTGCGCCTACCACTGTTCCTGATACAAATCCCATTAGAAAATCGCGATTAATCATTATAAAACTCCCCCATAATCTTAAGTTTTTTATATCAATTCATACAAAAGGTATGAATGAATATCTTACGTAATTGTAGATAGCTTTTGTGATTGCACTTTCTGCTTTTCATGTAACAATTCCAACACATTCACAATCCATGTAATCATTGCTACATATAGCATATTTGATGGCCCTAGAGATAACATCGTAACAATTCCAGTTAAAATATCTGGGTGCCTCATTTTATTGCTCGTACCATGGGATAAGACCGTATAGCCTGTCGCAACTACTGCTCCATATACGAGTGCATCTGGTTTATAAAAAGATGCTTTTCGAATACCTGCCAGTAGAAGTAATCCCCCAGAAAACAATGTACGTAGCCAATCGTTTCGTGTGGCAGGATCCATTTGAATCATAATATCATCTAATGGATCTAAACGCGTTTGCTGAAAAAAGATAGATACATAACGAAAAATGGTATTGCGAGAAAGTTGTGAAACATCATAGTAAATAAGCATGGTTTGAATAGTGGGTTCTATTCTCACACTCGTTATACCTTTTAAAGCAGAAAACATATGCTCTATTTCCACATGATTTTTCTTATCTCTCAATGCTGGGATATGAAATCGAATACGACCTGGTATATCATGCAGAACGTAGAATTTGGGATTCATTGGTTTCCCTCCCTAGCCATAAAATTCTTGCACTATTTATTACTACACCAATAGTGGCCGCATTATGAATAGCTGCTCCCACAATTGGAGAGAAGATACCTAAAGCACCGAATAAAATTGCAATACCATTAATAGCAAACGTGGCAATAAAGTTTTGTTTAATAATGTTCATGGTCTTTTTAGATAGTCCAACTAACTCAGAAAGCATTTCTGGGTTATCAGACGTAATAATAACATCACTGGCTTCTGAAGCAATGTCTGTTCGTTTAGCACCCATGGTTACACCTACATGAGCATGAGCTAAAGCTGGTGCATCGTTAATGCCGTCACCTACCATCATGACAGCTCCCGTTCTTCCATACTTCTTCACATAAAAGGCTTTATCATCTGGCAGAGCCTCTGCATGATACCAATTCAGTTTTAAGCGACGCGCCATCTCTCTTGCAACCGTTCTCTTGTCTCCAGTAAGCATAATGATGTCGTTGATACCTTGATGTCGAAGATTATTCACTGCGCGGTGCATACCAGAACGTATTTTGTCAAAAATGCTAACTACTCCTACAAGCGTTTGATCATAAGCAACATAAATCACATTTTCGTCGTTTTGCATTTGTTGAAGTAAGTTGGTTGTTTTAACTTTTAATTCATTCATAAAGCGTAAACTTCCAACAACAACTCTTTTACCATTTAGCCAAGTGGAAATTCCTTTTCCTACCGTTGTTTCTACCTGAGCATTATTGTCTCTAATAGGAATTAAAATGTTCCAATCTTTCGCTTGCTTCATAATTGCATTAGCAATAGGATGGGTAGAATTTTTCTCAGCTGCTGCAGCTAAACGAATGACATCTTCTTGATTAAAACCTTCAGCAGCAATTACTTGCTGAACCACAGGCGTTCCTTCTGTAATAGTTCCGGTCTTATCAAGAATAACTGTATTTAGTTTAGACATCTTTTCAATATGATCACTGCCTTTAACAATAGCCCCTTCTTTTGCAGCACGTCCAATGGATGCATATAAAGCTGTGGCCGTTGATAATTTAATTCCGCAAATAAAATCAATAACTAACATACTCATCGCTCTGTTAAGGTTTCGAGTGAAGAAAAATGTAAGCAGTGCTAAACCAAAAGAAACAGGAACCATTTTTTCAGCTACTGTATCGGCTATATTTTGAATAGGAGCGCGTTTATCTTGTGCTTCCTCCAACAGTTTCACAATTTTAGAGAGGGATGTATCTTCTCCTACTTTTTCAACTGTTACCGTAACGTGTCCACTCTGCAAAACACTTCCAGCGTACACATTATCTCCACCACTTACCTCTCGTGGCATATACTCCCCAGTAATTGAAGCTTCATCTGCTGTACCGGTCCCCTCTATTATGATTCCATCCACTGGGATCTTTTCTCCAGTAAAAACTACAACCTTATCACCAACTTGAATATCCTCGACTAAAACCTTTTCTTCAACGCCCTTTTCCTTTACTCTCCAGGCATATGAGACATCTAATTTTAGGACGGAGTGAATATAATGTTTGGTTTGTTCAGACGTATAGTCTGTTAATAGCTCACTAATAGTAGACATCAAAGTGATAATTAAAGCCGATCCTGGATTCTTCATATACAAAGAAGCGAATATAGAAGCAGCTGTTAATGTGTTGGCATTCCCTTTTCGTTCTTTTAAGACATGAACAACACCATCTTTAATTACCTCATAGGAAGTACCAATAGCAGTAAAGGTGCTAAGCCAATAGGAAGCTGCCTTTACTATAGCAGGATATGAAGAACGTTGAAGGTACCAGTTAACTAAAAATATGGTCCCACAAGCTATGATGGGTATAGCTTTCTTCCATGGATATGTTGCTTGCTTAAGTGTGTGTTTATATTTATAGATGAATGATTTTAGGCTGTATAAAGAAAGAGTAATATGATGATAAATTAGTAGACTTCCGGTTACTTGATTATAGCTTGCAGAATATATCCCTGGAAAAGAGCGTAACCAAGTTTCAATATGGCTTATTTCCAGCTGTTTAGGTACATAAAACCGGGTTCTTCCAGGAAGAGAATGAGCTACCTTTATCCCGAACACCATCACCTATTCTTTTCCCCCCTTACTCTTAATGATGTTGTATGACCAATAAAGTAAGCTTGCAGAAAACGCAGGCGCACTTCCAAAGGTCTGAATTCCTTTCCCTAATAAAAATAGAACAAATAAACTATCAAAGTCAGCAAAGCCATTAGTTTGCTTTTTAATCCCTTTATCTATAAATCCAAGTGTGTTAGTCATGCCGTTCATCAATGTAGCATCTTTGTTTAAAATGGCGTTAGCTGCTATTTGTACGATATAACTCATCAGTTCATCTAGCTCTTCCTGGTTAATATGAGGTACAACAAATTGAAGCAGCAAACTTCCGGTTAGTTCTGAAGCTTCTGATGTTAGAATAAGAGGATGTTTTTTTACTTCTTCCGTTAGAGCATGTGCAATGATACGGTGCTTCCAACTGTCACATTGTATACGGAGCCGCCCCGGCATCGCATGCACTACTTTTATTTTTTGATCACGGAATTGAGACATAATTTTTGGAGCAATAAAAGAGGCACCTAAACCAATTACAGTAGGAAGCATGCTCATTCCTCCCTTTCCTTAAGACTTATATTCTTCTTGATATATTTGTTCAATAAGTTGAAACCACTCTTCAAGTTCTTTGTTATTTGTCATATGGGAAGCTTTATATGTAATAAGTAAACTTCCTGTATCTGGTGTAAATATTGCATCATACACAAGGACTTGAGACTTCAAATTTAATATAATTAATTCAATTAGTTTTTTATTCTCTTTCCAAATAGTTGAACGAAGTCTAATTCTTCCTGGAATAAAATGCACAAGATCAATTTGTAACTTATGTAGTTTTCTTTCTACATGCTTCATCAGTATCTTCTCTTTAATGCTCATCAATATTTTAGATACCACCAATCATTTTTCTTTATTTTACCAACTTATATATTTTATAACAATATGAGTATTAAAATACTGTAAATTTTATTACGCGCAAGTAAGCAATAAAATTATCTCTGTTTTAGGATAATGATAGATATATTTTTTATAAAAAGAATGAATCTATATAAAAAAGAATGAAAGGTGTTATTCTTTCATTCTTTTTCTTTACTTTAGATGTTTAAAGTCTCTTTATATTCATATTTAGCATTAGAATGAACCAAATATTTTTCCTTATACCATTAAATTGTCCTTAAGGAAAATTATTGTCTCGAAAGCAATAAATATGGGTGGTAATGAAGATATAGTTATTCCAAAACGAATCATAAAGAGGAATGTTTATAAGAAATTCTATATACTGTCTCGGTCAGTCTTTCTCTTAATTTAGTTTAGTGTGCAGTTTGCCGTACTAATTTTAGTTTCTTTTATGTTAACGTTAAGGACAACTTTCGCATGGGTTTCTTTAAGCAGAGCTATCCATTTATTTAAGTCCAATCCTTCAAAATGTATTTTTGTAATATTCACCAATTAAATGAAGAGATTACAGAAAGCCAAATCTCCAATTAGTAACTATGCTCTTGAAAAAACCACTATATTCTGGTGCTAAATTCAATGATGCTAAGATAAGAAATGGAAAAACTAAATGTATTAATTTTTCTCAGTTCTATATCTTATAATTTTTACATAATATATATCTAATCGTAATCATTACGTTTTATTAAGGAGATATAACCATTATTTTCGAGGTTTTTATCTTTTAAATAAATTTTTTATATTAACTCTTTTTTATTAGGTGCATAATGTGTTTAAACTCTATCATATAGTTTTAGTAATTGGAGGTGAAATGATAGATTATGACAACTCTATCACAGTTAAGTAAAGACCTAATAGGTGTGCTGTTGCTAGTGCTTTTTGGTTATTGTTTTTTCTTTGTCGATATAAATACGCACGATTTAGCTATCCCAGCATCTCTATTAAATGTAAACTCCATTTTTTTAAGCATTGTACTTGAGGCTATACCCTTCATTTTAATCGGAGTATTTGCATCTGCCCTGATTCAAGTATTTGTCTCAGAAGAATTCATTCAACGTCTAATTCCAAAAAATCCGTATATAGCTCTTTTACCAGCTGTTCTAGTAAGTGCTCTTTTACCTATTTGTGAATGTGCCATTATTCCAGTTGTAAGGCGTTTATTAAAAAAAGGAATGCCTCTTCATATCGGTATTGTCATTCTAGTTGGTGCACCTATTTTAAATCCTGTTGTCTTTGCTGCTACTTTTTATGCATTTCAGTCAAATACGTCTATCGTTTACAGTCGTATGGGACTGGCTGTCGTAGCTTGTCTGTTAATTGGTTTTTCCATTTACTTCTTTTTTAAAAATTCAAATCAGCTACGACATGTACACGTTCACGAACATGAAGAAGCGAAAGCAGGAAATAAGTTAAAACAAACGTTGTATCATGCTAGTGATGAATTTTTTGACATGGGCAAATACTTACTATGCGGCGCCCTCGTAGCAAGTCTGTTTCAAACCTTTTTAGATAGACAATTATTAACAAACCTTGCAAGTAATGAATTTATGTCTTCTGCCGTTATGATGGGATTTGCTTATGTACTGTCACTTTGTTCAGAAGCAGATGCTTTTGTTGCTTCATCTTTTTCTCATACATTTTCACCTACAGCTCTTCTTGCCTTTCTACTATATGGTCCTATGATGGATTTTAAAAACACCATTATGCTATTGTCTTTTTTTAAAAAACGTTTTGCATTTAGTCTGATTCTTATCATTACTGTGGTTGTATACGTTATTGTCATGACTTATGGGATAGTTAGTAGATAGGAGAAGTGATATGAAAAAAATTGACCAGCAATTTGTCATCTATATAAGGGGGATATTACTAATTGGTTTTTCCCTCCTTATGTTTAAACTCATATTAACAGGTAAAATCATTCAATTTATTGCGCCTAAAATGATGCCTTTTATATTATTTTCTTCTGGTACCTTTTTTTTGTTGGGAATTATACAAATTTGGCGAAGTAGTATCAATAAGGATTTATCTTGTGAATGTGGTCATGATCATACGGAAAAAGGAAAAATTCGAACAACGTTTTTTTACTCTTTATTTCTATTACCTATTATGACGGGCTTTTTATTTTCAAATCACACACTTGATAGTTCGGTTGCAGTAAGAAGAGGGTTAAGCTTTTCAGTTAATACGCCTGATACTCCACAACAAGCCGGAAATGATGAAAAAATTGACACCACTAATTCAGAATTGGAAAAGGATACGAATGATTTCCTGTTTGGAAATTCAGAGGAAACACCAAAGAATGTTCCAACAAGACACCAAAATAGTATTGCTGCTAAAGTAGCACCTAAAGGTTTTTATGAATTACTTGAAAAGAAGCTACTCAAAAAACCGAAAATTTCTATAAATGATACGGATTATATTCCAGTCATGAACATTATTGAAAACAATACAGATCAGTTTGTTGGAAAAAAAATCGAAGTCAGTGGCTTTGTATACCATGAAAAAGGATTTAAAGATAATCAATTTGTTGTTGCTCGTTTTGGAATATCTTGTTGTGCAGCAGATGCATCTGTATACGGCTTATTATCTACACTAGAAAATGCCTCAACATTAAAAAAAGATACTTGGGTTCATATAAAAGGAATTATACAAAAAACTACGTATAACGAAGAAAATGTCCCCTATATTCAGGTTCAACAGATTGAGTCCATTGACCAGCCTGACAATCCGTACGTATATGAACTTTATCAAGGTGAACAACTGATAGGCCCTGAAGAATAAAAAGACTATAAGATATATGTATGCTACCAAGGGCCAACTACACGTAATTTATTCGTTATGTTAGATACTTGGGAAATACAATGGTGTCTAAAAAACTATACTTTTAAGGACTGTAAAATTTCTTATTCTATTTAATAAGTGGAGAAACGTTCTCAAAGGAGATTAACTTTAATTTTACATAGAACAAGAACAATTAATGCGAATCTCAGCGCTTTAATTTTTTTGATTTTTACTATCATCGATCCTTCAAGATCCTGTTACCATAAACATGATTATTAGAACAAAAAGAAGGTTCCTTGTCGAATGTTAAGGAACCTTCTTTTTGTTCATTATCTCAGTTTCTTTTCAACAATTTCATCCTGAAGTTTTTCAATAAATTTATCTAAATTGAACGTTTCAGACTTTTCCTCTCCGTGTTTTCGTACATTTACGGAGTTACTTTCCATTTCCTTATCTCCTAATACCAAAATATAAGGAACCTTAGCCACTTGAGCTTCTCGAATCTTATATCCGAGCTTTTGTTCTCGATTATCTAATTCTACTCGAATTCCCTTCTGTCCTAACGTTTCTTTAATTTGTTGTGCATATTGCTGGTGAGCTTTCAGCGATACGGGAATAACCTTTACCTGTACAGGTGCCAACCATGTTGGGAAGACACCTCCAAAGTGTTCAATTAAAATCCCAAAGAAACGGTCAAGAGATCCAAAAATTGCACGGTGAATGACAACTGGACGCTGTTTTTCGTTCTTTTCGTTAATAAAATTCAAATCAAATTTTTCTGGAAGCTGGAAGTCTAATTGAATTGTTGCACATTGATGACTTCTTTTTAAGGCATCTTTAATATGAAAATCGATTTTAGGACCATAAAATGCTCCGTCGCCTTCATTCAGTTTATAATCAAAGTTCAATTTTTTTAATACGTTTTCTAAAGAGCTTTCAGCAAGTTCCCATAAGCTATCTTCTCCCATTGAGTCTTCTGGTCGAGTTGAAAGTTCAATATCATATTCAAAACCAAATGTTTTGTAGATATAATCGACTAATTCAATGACCGATTTAATTTCACTTTCAATTTGTTCAGGAGTAACAAAGATATGAGCATCGTCCTGACAAAACGTACGTACTCTTAATAATCCATTTAGAGCCCCACTGAATTCGTGACGGTGAACTTGACCGAATTCTCCCATTCGAATGGGTAAATCTCTATAGGAATGGAGCTTATTTTTAAAGATAAGCATATGACCAGGACAGTTCATGGGCTTTAATGCAAATTTAGCGTTATCCACTTCTGAAAAATACATATTATCCTTATAATGATCCCAGTGACCAGACTTTTCCCATAATTGTTGATTCATCATAAAAGGAGTACGTACTTCTTCGTAATTATGCTTTTCTTGAACGGATCGTAGGAATTGCTCCAGCTGATTTTTAACCATTTGTCCTTTAGCTAGATAAAAAGGCATTCCAGGTGCTTCATCAGAAAACATAAATAATTCTAGTTCATTTCCCAATTTTCTATGGTCTCTTTTCGCTGCTTCTTCTAGAAACATCAGATACTCATTTAACTGTTTTTGAGAACGAAAAGCTACGCCATATACACGTTGTAACATTTGGTTGTCGCTGTTACCTCTCCAGTATGCTCCTGATACTTTTGTTAATTTAAACGCCTTAACCATTCCAGTAGAAGGAAGATGTGGGCCTCGACATAAATCGAAAAATTCCCCTTGTTTATAAATCGTAACTGTTTCATTCATAGGAATATCACGTAATAACTCCAGTTTCAACTCGTCGTTTATCTCGCTAAATATTCTTTCAGCTTCACTACGTGTCACTTCAGTACGTTCAATAGGATGATTTTCATTAATAATTTTCTTCATTTCATGTTCGAGTTGTAGTAACTCATTAGAAGCAATCGTTGTAGAAAGATCCATATCGTAATAAAATCCATCTTCAATAACTGGTCCTACCCCTAACTTCACATTCTTATGTACTCTTTTTACTGCCTGAGCAAGTATGTGAGCTGTTGTATGCCTCATAATTTCTAGACCTTCGTCAGAATCTACTGTTAAAATTTCGATTTCTGCATTTTGATTAATGGCTCGATGCAAATCATACAATTCTCCATTTACTTTACCCGCAATAGCTTTCTTCTTTAGGCTAGAACTAATGGATTCTGCAATAGCATGTAATGTAATACCTTTTGAAAATTCTTTCTCATTTCCATCTAAAAAACGAATTTGAACCAAATCTTTACTCATGATAACCTCTCCTATTTAAATAAAGTCAAAAAAAAAACATACTCGTCCCTAAGTAAGGGACGAGTATGTTTTCACACGTGGTACCACCCAAATTCCCATCAATATAAATATATCAATGGCTCTGGTGCTGTAACGTCGCAAACGTTATTAATTACTACTAGTTCACTAATAAAGCTCCAAGGTGGTAAATTATCTTTCTTTCTTAAGGGCTCACAGCCAAAGACCCTATTCTCTGTAAAGAAGTGTAAAAATAATTCATGTCCTTTTCGTTGCTTACCTATTTATTTTTGAACATAAAAAACCGCACTCATCCCTCTAACAGGGACGAGTGCGGTCGTGGTACCACCCTAATTTTATAAAACACTACAAGTGTTATATTCTCAAAAAGATAACGGATTTCCCGATTGCGGTTACTCTATCTACATATTTCCCCACAATAGCTCCAAGGTGGTAAATTATTTCTCTTTCTTAAGGGCTCACAGCCAAAGGCCCTATTCTCTGTAAAGAAATATAAAAATAATTCGTGTCCTTTTCAACGCTCAACATGTTCATTTCCAATAAATAGAATTATAATTTATATTATTTGTAAATGTCAATACTTAATTCTAAATATGTAATTAATTAGAATTAATTTATGTTTCAGATATGCACGTAAATTTCTCCCTAAAAACTAATTTAGAGGAGCTGGCATATGCATAAAAAATGAGACCTACACAAACATAAAGTAATTTACGTAATCCTATTTCGTTGAGTTAGAAAAATAGCAAAATAAAAAGCAACCCCGACATGGCGGACGAGGTTGCTTCTTCATGATTCAAACTTAGTGAAGAATCATAGCATAGCACCATAACTAATAATATCATATCTTTACCATATATACTATATTTTACATATGTCGCATATGAATAAAAGGTGCACTTTTTATTCATCTATTTGTCACTCAGCCCGAGGCCAAACATTGATAAATCAAGGATGTATAAAAAGCTGCATAAACCATAAAAAGAGAACTCAACAAACCCCTTATGCGGCAAGGGGTCTCTTTGATGATGTCTTCCGGAAAGAGGTATTATGTTAAGTATGAGTATAAAGATAAGTTATACCAATCAAAGGTTGTCCAGTTCAAGTCTGTTTAACCAGTTATGCACTAATTCATTAAATACATCAGTTTGTTCAATTTGTAGGTTGTGACCAGCCATATCAAGCACTGCAAAAGTGGCCCTTGGGTAATCTTCGATTAGTTGCCACGCATCCTGATAGCCCACTACATTATCCTGACGCCCTGTTATAATGAGTGTGGGATGCTCAAGTTTAAATGAAATATCAAAGGTAAAGCCATATCCATTTTGACGAATGCTGTTTACAAATTCATGATTTGTTTGTTTAGAAGGAAGTAAAATTTCATTTTGAAACCTCTCCCATTCAGTTTGACCTTGGACTACCCCCATGGAACAAAATTCATCAGCCTCCTCTGGAGACAAACGTGATATCAAGTCGTTGTCTTTCTTTAGAACAGTCTGTTGGGGCACCACTCTTTCATCATGTTCAGGTATAATCAATGGTGCCATTAGTAGTAATCCACGAACTTTTTCCTGACGTGAATGAACTATACCTCTGGCAATGTATCCTCCATATGAATTGCCACAAACAATAAACTGTTGGTCAGGTATAATTTCGTCCAAAAGACATAATATCGCTTCTAAAATATTATCAGAGTTCTGAATAGATAATTGAGGCTCGGAATTGCCCATCCCTGGTAAGTCTATGTATATTCTCTTCCAATGGCTTCGTTTCTCGAATAACGGTTCCATTGCATTTAACATCACTTGATGGTCAAGTGTCCAACCATGCAACATAACGATGGGATATCCATCTCCAATTACTTTATGGTAAATCGACAAATTTCTTTCCCCTTTCTGTGTATGCCAAATGTATCTGCATGAACATTTGATGTTCCCATACATATATTGTAATCTTAACAAAATTTCTTTTGAAAATGGATTTATTTTGATCATTGTATAACCATTAGTTTATTGGTTTATATATTAATCTGTATTAATATCTAAAAAAGAGAAAAAGAGCACTGGCAAATGATTATGTGCTCTTTTTCGTTCCTGTAAGCTACACTATGTTAACTAGACTCGCATATGATATTCATTCAGTTCTCTCTTTATAATGTGTTAAAATGTAATTATAAGGAAAAAGGGAGATGTTTATATGTTTACAGTGGGGATCGATGTTAAGAAAACAGAAAAAGAATTAATCATAAAATGGCAACTTGCTAAATTTAATATTGCACTAGAGGATATTATTGAAGTTACGGAAGATGATACATATGGCGGTAAAGAAGCTGATGCAATCCGTATAGGTCCTCCATATGGAACAACTGATCGAATCTTCATTAAAACTAAGAAGCAAGATTATATACTTTTCACTACAAACAGGGCAACAATCTTAAACAGAATACACTCATAATCAATAATTTTTATGTACATATAATGGCCATATCTAACCGTAGATGTGGCCATTAATATTTAGCTTTACTATCGGGAATTTATATTGTGGTAACTAAATATAGCTTAATTCGGGGCAAACAGAAAATTTAATTTACATAATTTAAAATTATTGGAAATTTATATTAATCATTATTAAACTATAAGGAGAGTTTAAAAAGGTAAAAGTATTGGAGGATTAAAGTGAAGAAACAACGATCATTTTTTTTATGTTTAATTCTAGGTGTAACTTTAGGAATAGTGTCTAAGTACTTAGATACTTTCACTGGTTACGATGGAAATTGGTTAATGAATATTCCCTCGTATTTAGGAGATCTATTTACAAGGTTAGGCATCTGGATATTAATTGCTACAACAATAGCTGCATATAGCAAAACACAGATTGATTCTGCTCTTAACACATTCATATTTTTTATAGGAATGCTTATTAGTTATTATCTCTATTCAGCCTATCTATTTGGCGTTTTTTCAACCAGTGATATTATATATTGGAGTATTCTCGCAGTAGTGTCTCCTTTCCTAGCAGTAATTGTATGGAGTGCTAAAAATAATACCAGTTTATCTTGGATTTTACCAGCACTGCCTATAGCATTGATGTTAACTCTTTCGCTAGGTTCAGGATTTTTTTATATTGCATTAAATCACATTGAAGAATTAATTATGTCTGTTATTTTGTGTTTCATCTTTTACCAATCTCGAAAGCAATTAATAGTAATAATGTTTGTTTCCTTTGGTCTGTCGTTCGTTATTAAACAAATAAGCCCATTCCATTTTTGATTCCGGTATATGGATTATGGTAACTAGAAGTAAATGTTCTATACATATAAAATATACCTAACTAAGTACATTAAAAGGAGATGTTCCTATATTGTTGGATTATATACGGTTAGACTGGGATTTACCTATTTTACCTCAATTACCTAATGACTTTAAGTCTGCTGCTATTCTATTTCATCCTTTTATTCAGATGCCCAATGGCTGGGAAAAATCAAAGAGAGAAAATCCTTATCAGAATATATATCCTAGTGATGAGGAAATGATTAACCTTAGCGAACCTATATCATGGAAAGAAGTAATGTCCAAGAGTAATTTAAAATCTTATAAGGAATTGTCATTAGCACTGCATACTTCTACCGGTGCGCTTAGATATCAATATAAAAGGGAGGATTTGGCCAATCTATTCAACTCCTATCTTGAAATTACTCCTGATTTATATTATCCAGATTCTGATCGCACTTCATTATTTATAATCGATAGTTTATTAAAAGTTCTTTGTTCAAAGAACTCAAATACTCTCTATTTCTCTGAACCTATTTATGGCATGAATGGTTCATTTGAAGCCCAGGATAAGTCACCTTTAGAAATAGGTAACTTATCCCCTAATGATTTAATTATTACAGATAAAAATATGGGTTTTGCGTTTATGAGCATCTATGATTCGTTTACAACATTGCTTCTAGCCAAAGAAATAAATATTGAGAACACAATTAAGTCCGTTAATCTTGAAGCTTTAATATGTGATAAAGAAACATCTCTTAGTTGGTTCCTTTAGTAGGTGCCTAAAAATGATTTTATGGTAACTAGAAGACTATAGTATATAGGCTGTAATAGGGCTATTACGAAGGAAAGAGTAAGGAGTGCTAAAGTGTCTGTTGAAAGAGATAATATGATTAATTCTTTAAGAAAAAATGTTATTCCTACTTTGAGAGATCGTGGTTTTAAAGGTTCCTTTCCTCATTTTTATCGGAAACTGGAGAATCGTGTTGATTTGTTAATGTTTCAATTTAGTGCTTGGGGTGGAGTTCTCTACATAGAGGTTTCTAAATGTTCTCCAGAAGGTCATATAGATGTATCTCAAATGTTTTATACACCTAACAAGGTAAAGGTCTATAATATTGATACCCCCCATAGACAAAGGTTAGGAAAAGAAATAGGTGAAATGTTTGAATTTAATAAAGATAACACAGAAGTGATTTCATTGAACGTAAGAGAATCATTGAAAGAAGGAGAAGAATGGTGGAATTCTTCTCCTAATTGGTGGGTTTAATACCATAATTAAGTAACTATAAAAGTTGTTGTGTACACTTAAGTTGTATATGATATTCATAGTTATAAGTGCTCAAAAGGCAGGGATATTGTATGAAAGATAATTTGATAAAGAAGATATATGAACAGGGTTATCCTGATGCACAAACTGCACCTTTAGTGTCTCTAGAAGAGTTTTTCGAAGGTAATGAAGATGAAGGCTCTATTGGCTGTAACCTTATGGACCATCCAGGAATTGATACTTTTTATTCTGTTTTATTTGAGATTAAAAGTAAGCCAAGTGTACAAGATGTACTTGTTGAAATTATGGAAGTTGAAGACGGGGAATATTGGCCATTTTCGGAAAGAATCTATATCCTATCAAGCGCTAATCCCGAAGAAATAGAGGAATGGGTTAAAACCTTAGAACCTGACGAGATCGAGGAAGGTTATATGTTTGGTACCCCCCTATTGCTCCAGAGTTGTATCCTAATCATAAAGTGTTTGGAGTTTGGTGGGATTGATAAATAAAGCTTTATCTAAGTTGACCTCTTTTGTTGTAATCCCACTACTTATCATGTTAGGTATGCTATTTTTCGCAATGAATTTTGGTGAAAGTTAAAAGAAGCGAGCACAGAACGCTTGCTTCTTTGGTCTACTTAATCAGCACATTTGTCCCAATTAAAAGGCTTCTGCTCAAGTTTTTCTGCTTTTTTTTCATCGACTGTCATAACAACCCAAATGTTCCCCATTTTATTTAATACTTTCAATACGTTATTTCCGTCAACTCTCTTATAAAGGAAATATCCTCTTGTTCCTTCTAAGCCATTTTCCAAAAATAATCTCATTGATCCAATGCTACCTCCGACAAACAAGTGTTGCAATGAGATCTGATCAGAGTGGTCATTCATGCTATCTCCTGCTTTTAAATCTAATTCTCTGTTTGTGAATTCCTGAAACCCAGATAAATCTAAGCTATAACTTTTAACAATATCTCTTAGCACCCTATCATCAAGTTTTTTATGATACTCTTCAAATTCCTCGCTACAAGCTTTCTCAGGTTGATTTCTTTCTTCTGTTGAATTGGCAAATACAGTTCTGTAACTTGTGCCATAAGCGAAAATACTAAGTATCAGCAATAAAAGAACTGCCCTTTTATTCATATAACTCACCCTATATTCATATTTTGTTGTATTTTTGCCCAGTTAGATTGTGATTATCCTTCAGGTTTCCTAAAGTAAATGCTGCTTTGATTCCTTCCTAATAAATATGTATTCAATAGGGGATAGTAACTAAAAAATGTGAGGGAATAACATGAAAAAACTTACCTTAGTTATAGTTTTATCGTTTATAGTACTTGTTTATCCATATCAAGCCAATGCAAGTAAAATGCCTTGTAGTCTGATATTAGAACCTTTAGATAAACATTTAAAAAACGCAAAAGGCACAGCTCTAATTTACAAAGTACAATTGAATCCACCCAGTTTTGCTCGAACAAACATTAGTATTATGGCTGCCCACCTCCCTCACCCTTCTACTTATGGTAGGTATGATCAATATGAAGGATTTGCAACCATTCCAGGTTACATTAGTTGGCGTTTTAAACTATATTCTACACCTGAAGAAGATGGCGTTACGTGGGCTGGAAAGTTCGATTGGATTACGGAAGAGATGAAAAACGTCAAGATACAGGTGCGCCCTTCAAATTCTAAAACAGAAAAATTAGGATCACCACTCTTACAAGGTACCCTTTCATCTTGTAATTGAGCTAAATAGCCTACTACTTGAAACGATTCGTTTAGTTTAATACATGCTCATTCAATATTCCTAAACTTTATGTAGGTGATTAAAAAAGAAACCTTTGTCCATATAGACAAAGGTTTTTCAAATTTATTAGAATAGGGGGAATATGTTATTAGTCTGACCAGATTTATAGATTCATATACATATAAATTTAAAATTAAATGTTTTAATAGACTCTGTTTTTAAAAAATAACCTCATATAATTCCTGTTGTCATTTAAGTAAATAATAAATTATTTCATTTATTATTAAGGTTTTACCATTTACTCTAACTGACGACAAATATGGAGTTATTCTCTATCTATATATAAATTGTATAATCTTATAGAGAATGATACGAGATTAAAATGTATATAGATTTTTAAGTAAATTTAATTTAATTTTATTAATAGAAGTAATGGTTAACGTATTTTATTAAAAATAGTGTTAACTATTACATGCCTTGTAGAAAAACTGCGTATTTGTCGTCAGTAAGAGTAAATATTAAAACTATTATTTTTATAAGGTAGTTTATATATTTACTTCTTTACATAAAATAAATTGATTTTATATTTTTAAATTAACTTAACTTATTAAAAATGCCTTAATGATAAATACTTATAAATTTTACATTAAGATAAAGTGAATAAAACAATTTCTTAAAAGATAAATAGAGGGTAGAGTGGTATATGAGAAGAGATTAAATCTCTATGTGTCGTCAATAAGTGTAATTAATAAAACGTTTATCTTCAAAAGCTAATTTTTATCTTTTCTCTGATAAATATAATGAATTGATCATCACTATCATTTCTCTTTAAGCAATTATCTATTAATTATGTTGTTATATCCAATTGAAGATATCTAAAAAATATCTAAAATTAATATAGGAGTGTAATCATGCATATTACATATTATTCTATGTCTCACTTCATCTATCAACCTTGCATAAAAAGAGCGCAAAAGGGAATACTGTTTGCAAAAGAGAAAAGATAAAGGGGTTGACGTTTTATGGGAAATAATGTACTTAACGGAATGGATTCGGTTGATCCAAATTTGCGTGATGAAATGTTGGCTGAATTGTTTTTGGATCAAATGATGAATGACTTTAAAAGAAGTAAAATCCTCGAGAAAATTGATCACTCCTTAAAGAATAAAGATAAAGAAGCTTTTTTACGTTTAACAGAGAAATTAAAATCTGTCTCTTAATAAAAACAATATAACATAGAAGAAACTCGTCAAAAGAAGCCTTTGCTCAACAAGAGCAAAGGCTTCTTTTCATAAATTTCTCCTATATTCAAATCAGATTAACTTCCCTTTGTATAAGAAATAAATAGAAGAATAATACTACCTGGTAAATAAAAGAATTTCTTATGGAGTAAATAACGATATTTTAAGGGTGTTTGTGTCTAGCCCCTTCTTAATATAAAGGTAAATAGGGTGATTAGTATGGGGAAATCAATGGTTTCCTATCTTCCAGAGTGGCAAGTTTTTATACAAGTGTTAATAGCATTTTTTATTCCATATATAATCTCTAGATTGTTTAATTGGATTCGTACTTCAGAGGAAGAGTGATGAAATTGAAAACAAACAGGAATCTGTATCTAAAAATTTAGCTAATCCATTTACACGTGATTTCAATTCAAATGTAAAGGGTTTGGAAGAAATTGGTTATAATTCTAACGTTCATTTTAGGGAGTTTATTATAGGACGTACCGGCATTCAAGCATGCAGTCTTCGTTGAAGGACTATCAGATAGAGATCTTATTGATAAACATACTTTGTCATCATTGATGGCTGATTTTTCAGCAGAATCCCAATTGAAACAGCCTTACGAAAAGGGTAGCTTATGATGAAAGGAAGTGAACTGTGGATAATGCTCAATTCAAACGATCGTATTACGACACCTCAAGCAACCGTGGTTGTTATCAATTTTATACTTGGAACAGGAATTCTTACTTTGCCCAGGACAGTGACGGAACAAGTAAAAACACCAGATGTTTGGTTAAGTGTTATTTTAGGCGGAATAATTGCCATGATAGCAGGAGTAATTATGGTGAAATTAAGTCGAAAATTTCCTAAAAAAACGTTTTATCAATACAGTCAAGAAATTGTAGGGAAATGGATGGGCAAGTTATTTAGTTTCTTCATAATAGGTTATTTTTTAGTACTTGGTGGTTTTCATGCCCGTTCATTGGCAGAAGTAACAGGATATCTATTGTTGGAAGGAACCCCTAAATGGGCTATTATTATGCCCTTTATGTGGGCAAGTCTCTACCTAATCAGAGGGGGGATAAATCCAATTGCTCGTCTATTTGAGATTATATTACCTATTACGGTTATTCTTTTTTTACTTGTTGCCTTTATGAGTATCAAAATATTTGAAGTAGACAATCTGCGCCCGGTACTAGGTTCAGGTATCACTCCGGTGCTAAAAGGCATAAAAACAACTGCTCTTGCATTCACGGGTCCTGAAATCATGTTAATCATTTTAGCTTTTATGAAAGAACCACACAAAGCAGGAAAAGCTGTACTAGTTGGAATTACTATTCCTTTATTCATTTATGTGATTACTGTTGTAATGGTGATCGGAGCGTTATCAGTTGATGGAGTAGTTACAAGAACATGGCCCACACTTGATTTGATACGAAGTTTTGAGCTGACTGGTTTGATTTTTGAACGATTTGATTCTCTGTTGCTGGTGGTATGGATTATGCAAATGTTTACTTCTTTTACTGTTAACCATTACGCTGCTTCATTAGGACTATCTCAACTTTTCCAAAAGAACATTCATCCATTTATGTATGGCGTGCTTCCCGTTATTTATCTCATTTCCATGATCCCCAAAAACATCAATGATGTATTTAAAGTAGGGGATATGGTTGGCAACGCTGCCTTAGTTTTATTTGGCTTTTTGCCACTGCTTCTTCTCATCATTTCAAAAGTAAAGGGGAGAAAGTATGAAACACAACTTTAATCACATACAGTTCTTATTGGTTTTACTTTCTGTTTTTTTGCTCGTTCCTCTGATGGGCTGCTGGAGTAGTCATGAAATTGAAGAAAGAAGTTTAGGGGTAGGTGTGGCGCTTGATAAGGGGAAGGAGTCCATGATTGAAAAAGAATTTGATGAACAAGGAGGGGGATATGCGAGAAAGAACCTGATTACGTCAACCTATCAACTTATCACCCCACAAGTGGCAAGTTCAACCACTAAACAAGGAGGTCCTCAACAGAAATCTTATGTAAATGTGTCTGAAACAGGAGATTCTGCTTTTCAAATGATTCGTGAATTATCTTTAAGAAATGATACTCCTTTAACTAGTCCCCATATGAAAGTGATGGTTATCGGCGAGGCCCTTGCACGATCGTATAGTTTGGAACAATTAGTGGATCAAAGTCTTCGTGACAATGATTTTAGACCAAGTTGTCTAATGTTTATTAGTAAAGGGAGAGCAAGCGACACACTCGAATCAAAAACAGCAGGAGAGATCCCAGCATTTCGTTTGTCTGCAATGGTGGAAAATGCCTATCGAACAACGAGAATTTTACCTCCTATGTCGCTTATTAAACTAGAGAGCAAGATCCAATCACAATCTAGTTTTCTGTTGCAAAATGTAGTATCAGCAAATGGAGAAATCAAATTTGAAGGTGCAGGTATAATTAAAGGAAAAACAAACAAAATGATTGGTTTTTTGAATGAGGAAGAACTGGATGGTCTGACTTGGATCACAGGTAAAGGAAAAGGTGGCCTAGTAAAAAGCTTTGATAAAAAGACCGGTCAGCTGATCGTATATGAAATAGAGTCTATGAAAAGTCACATTCAACCCTATGTGAAAGGAAATAATATCTCTTTTGATGTACACGTTGAATCAGTGGGAAGGCTATCTGAAAGTTGGGTGACCTCAGGGAGCACTTTTAACAATCAATTTTTGCAGAACGCACAAAAAACTTCAGAAAAAAAAGTAAAGTACCTGGTAAAAAACGTACTAGAAAAAATGCAAAAAGAATATCGAGTCGATGTTGCGGGTTTCGGAAATCGATTGAGAATTAAGCATCCTAGAGTATGGATGAGGGCTAAAGAGAATTGGGATCAAACATTTAGTGGAGTTCCGATTAACTACGATGTGAAATTAAGGATTAAAGATTATGGAGCGTCAGGATCAACGAAGTAAGCTTTTAAGTTTAACTTTGCTTATTTTGATGTCAAAAATGAAAGAAAGCTCCAAGGAATAACCTTGAGGCTTTCTGAAAAGTATTCATCCTATACTTATTTAAGAGCTTCTTTTAATTCTTTTCCGGGTTTAAACGCAGGAACTTTTGAAGCTGGAATCGTCATTTCTTCACCAGTTTGGGGATTACGTCCAGTACGAGCTGCACGTTCACGTACTTCAAATGTACCGAATCCAATCAATTGAATTTTTTCTTCATTAGCAAGTGTATTAGAAATCGTTTCAAACAATGCATCTACAGCTTTTTTAGTATCTTGTTTCGTTAGTTCTGATTTTGTTGCAACTGCATCGATTAATTCAGCTTTTTTCATATGTAAATACCTCATTTCTTACTGCATATATAGTATGTATATGTAGAACATATCACAGTCTTTATAAAATGTTCAAATATAAGCACTCATTTGAGGATTTAAAAAGTTATCTAATAAACTAGATGCTGAGATTTGCTTTAAGACAAAATGAACCCCATTCAAGACAGAAGAAACTCGTCAAAAAGGGAGCTTTGCTCAATAAGAACAAAGCTTCCTTTTTGACGAGTTTCTCCTATTTTCAAATGGATGTAACCTTTGCATCAGAATATTTATTATTTATTCAGTCTAGATGACCTGTAATTAAGAAGGGTTTTTCCTTGTACTATGCTAAAACCTATTAATCCTCCAATAATAGCTGGAACAATCCAACCTAGTCCTACTTTGTACATAGGGAGAACTCTAATAAAGAAACTATTAATAGATGAAATGTGAATACCGCCCGTATTTAATCCATCAAATAGACTAATAATAAATGTCAAAAGTAAGCTCCCTTGATAAACTTCAGTTTTTCCTTTAAATAAAGGATGAAAAAAAGTTAAGAATATCAATACAATAGCTAATGGATAAATAGCTGTTAATAGAGGTATAGAAATAGCAATTAACTGTGTTAACCCGATGTTAGCAACGATTGCACTAAAACCACATAGACTAATAGCAAGTATTTTATAAGGTATCTTTGGAAATAGTTTATGAAAGAATGAAGAACAAGAAGCAACAAGTCCTACACTAGTTGTTAAACAAGCTACCGTAATCATTAATCCTAATAATATTCCACCGTAAGCTCCAAAATAATAATTCGAGACTTTTACCAAAACAGTACCTCCGTTATCTAAGTGTCCAAGTTTTTCTACACTTGAAGCACCCATGTAAGAAAGAGCCGTATAAATGGTTATTAGGATAATCGCAGCAATTCCTGTTGCCTTTGCACAAATAGTCATAATGTGTTTTTTTGTTTTTGCGCCTTTTTCCTTAATAGCATTAATAATTATAATTCCAAAAACAAAAGCTGCAAGAGCATCCATTGTTAAATAACCTTCCTGAAATCCCTTGAAAAATGAGTGAATTTTATAGTTCTTCGTAGGTGCCTGAAAATCCCCAATCGGATTAATAAAAGCCATCGCTACAAGAATTCCAATAAATGTTAACTTAATAGGCGTTAGGAATTTTCCGATAATATTGATAGTTTTAACAGGGTTTAGTGAGAAAAAGCATGTGATGCTAAAAAAGATGATGGTGAAAATAAATAAAGGTATATGGTCTAGATCTTCCGCCAAAAAAGGTTTGACGCCTATCTCAAAAGAAACGGTTCCTGCTCTTGGTATGGAAAATAAAGGACCAATCGCTAAATAAAGTACGGTTGTAAATATAAGAGCAAACACAGGGTGTACGCGACTTGCTAGTGACTGTACATCATCTTTTCCTGAAAAACCAAATGCTAACACACCAAGTAACGGTAACCCAACTCCGGTTACTAAAAATCCGGCATTAGCTGACCAAATATTTATTCCTGCTGATTGACCAAGCATTGGTGGGAAAATTAAATTTCCTGCCCCGAAGAATAGAGCAAATAACATTAAACCAATAACTACTATAAATGAAAATGGCACTTTATCCGACATATAAAACCTCCATAAAATAACAACTTTCACTATTTTTATATAAATGAAACAAGAGGCCGAAAGAATGTACAGGGTTTTTTAGAGAACTTTTCGGCCTTTTCCTGTTTTGGCTTGTCGTGGCATTACGATAAATAGGAATTCGACTTTTCCTATAGCTCTCGAACATATGAGAAAAGAGAAAAAGATGCCCTAGGCATCTAATAAAACAAGTAAAATATCTCAATAACATCGTTAAAATAAGCTCTTGCTATTATAAGTAAATTCCTTTTTTTACGAGTTTTCCTATTCTAAATTATGCCCATGAGATAGGATGGACTTAAATCTTAAAATCTTTACATTTTGAATGAACACTCTTTCTTTTGTAGATATATCTAGTTTAGCTAACCTTACAATTTCATCTGGATTATTGATGGATTGGATGACTATAGAATTATTGATTATTTTATTGTTTTTTAATATAGAATAGTCTACCGTAAAGATCTTTAACTTTCCTACCTTATTTTTTACCATAACAACTATCTCCACATACTTATAAAATACTGGTACTAGAAATCAATTTTTATACAACTTTTTCTTTATCTAATTGAGATTCTATTGTTCTCTCCCTTAATCTCATTTCTTCATTTACTTTGGTGGCTTCCTTGAGGTATTCTGTCTTAAATCCACTCTTTACAGCCCAAACATAAAAAACAAGAGACAAACATGTAATGATCAGCATGTCCCAACCGTATGGAATAACATTTATTCCACCAAATTTTTCACTTCCTAAATATGAAATAACTATCATACATAATAAGTAAGTAACCATCCAAAGTCCTGCTAGGAAGTTCTTTTGAAATCCCTTCCATTTCAACTTTGCTTGATAATAAAAGTATATAGGAAGACCCATTATAATAATGAATAACACCTGTCCTGTAAGTGGCCATCTCGCCCAGTAAAGAGTTAATGACGCAAATATAAAACCCAGTGGTGCAATAATACTTAATCCTTTTAGACGTAATGGTCTATAGAATTCTTTCCCCGTTCTTCTTAACGTCATAGCTGTAACAGGCCCTGTAATATAAGAGATTAATGTCGCAACTGAAATAATTTCAGCTAATACACCCCAACCTCTAAAGAGAAATAAAAAAATGAATGATACTGCTAAATTGAAAAACATTGCTTGACGTGGCACACCATAAATAGGATGCAATGTCCCTAAAACACCAGGTAAATATTTATTCTTTTCCATACCGTATATCATACGAGATGTAGTAGCCGTATAGGTGATTCCCGTTCCAGAAGGAGAAACAAATGCATCAGCGTACAATACAATCACAAGCCAGTTAATACCTAAAGCAATAGCCAAATCAGCAAATGGAGAGTTGAAATTAAGGTGACTCCATCCATGAACAACCATAGAAGGAGAAACTGCCCCAATAAATGCCACCTGTAATAAGATATAAATAACGGTAGCAATTAGAATCGATCCTACTACAGCTAATGGAATAGAACGCCCAGGATTCTTTGCTTCTCCAGCCATATTAATAGGGCTTTGAAAACCATTAAATGCAAATACAATACCGGACGTTGCTACCGCCGTCAGTACGCTTGCCCAACCATTTGGCGCGATGCCTTCTCCAGACGTAAAATTTCCACTATGAAAACCCGCAAATAGAAGTGATCCAATTGTTAAGCCAGGAATCACTATCTTAAAGATTGTGATGAGTGAATTTGCTTTGGAAAAGAGACTTACTGTCCAATAATTTAGTAAGAAATAAATAAGTAATAAAGCAGAAGCAATGCCTAATCCAGGTAAAGTAAGCGTGCCATTTTTCACTAAACTACTTGTCCACTTTGCCCATTCCCAGGGCCAAGAACTCATGTATTGTACAGATGCAACAGCTTCAACTGGGATAACAGATACAATAGCAATCCAGTTTGCCCAAGCAGCAATAAATCCAAGAAATGATCCATGAGAATATTGTGTATATTTAACCATACCTCCTGCTTCTGGAAACATAGATCCAAGCTCACTGTAAGAAAGTCCAATAAATAAAATAACAATCATACCGATAATCCAGGAAATAATAGCAGCAGGTCCAGCAATTTGAGCTGCTCTCCATGCCCCGAATAACCAACCTGAACCAATGATTGAACCTAGTCCAACCATTGTTAAAGAAAAAGTTCCCATCCTGCGATGTAAATGATTCATTTTTTAACCTCTCTCATATAAGTTGTAGTAATTATAGAAAGACTATTACATCCTCCAAAATCCCTTTCTTTATAAGGGAAGGATTATAGTAGATATTGTAGTCTGCTTAGCTTCAAAAGGAGTGGATACATCAGCGTAATTCGAAGAGATAGTGATACTCCTTTAAGTCATTAATAAGGATACAATGAGAGCAACTTTTTTTCTGTAGTTAGTTTATAAATATCTTCACTCCATTGAAGTGGAACTAAGAAAAGATAAACTAGTATTAAACGCTTTCATTTTTCTCCAGCGACATCGTATCTTTAATTTATACTAGGAACTATATAATCATACAGAAAACGACAAAAATTAAAAATTTTCTAAATTATTTTTTGTGAATGATTCGATAAGAAAGAAGTGCTTATTCTCCATTATTTAGATATAGAAACATTTAATGTTATCATATATGGATTTAAATATTTTTTACATATAAATAATTTAATGGATATTATTGGTTTTTATGTAGATTTTTGTTTAATTCTGTAGTTTGTATCATAAAATGAGGCTTAATAAATCTTTGTTATTAGTTTAAATTCATATATTACTTTTATTAAAAGAAAAAGATAATAAGGTAATATAATACATTTTCGAGATGGGAATTACTCCAGCAAAAAATTCTCTTACGGAGATAATTTTTCACCAAAATACAATTAATTAATAACCATTATTAAATTGAAAGATAATTTAAATTAGGAGTGAGAAAATGAAGAAAATAGGGCTGATTAAGGGTCTAGGCAAATTTGGACGTGTCACATTCCCTAGTGAACTACGACGAACCTTAGGGATAAAAGGCAGTGAGAGTTATGTGGAAATGTTTATAGAAAATGAAACAATAATTATCGAAAAATGTGGTGAAAGTAAACCCTGTGCTATCACTGGTAAGGTAAGTGATAAAAATAAAGTGTATCTAGGTAATATCGTGCTAAGCTCAGAAGGAGAAAAGATTTTATTACAACAATTAATTGATATGAAAAAACAGATTGAATGACCATTCTTTCATTTTCACCTTCTAGGAGCTACATTCCTTTCAAAATATTTGGGTCGGCTCTTACGTTACAATGCGACTTACTACTGTATTATATTCACACATTAATATGCTAAGGTTTCATATGTAGACTTATATAAAAGTGGTTATAAAAAACCAACACCAACTCCTGAAGTTTAAGATCAAGTATAGGCTTATAGCTCACATGTAATTAAAGATATCAAAAGATTAATTAAAACAAATAGGACCTTGAGAGGAGTAAGTTATATATCTTGCTCTTCTCAAGGTCTTTTTTTATTAATAAATAAAAATTACTTTTCTACAGCCACCCTTGGTTTTTCTTTACTTGTTGTTTTGAGTATAGAAAGTGACATGATTATAAATGAAGCCACACCTATCATTCCTAGAACAAATAAATAGCTTTCGATAGCATGCCCTGCAAAGTAGAAGATGTTACGTAGACCTTCTACGCTATATTTAAAGGGAACCCATGAATAAAACCAATCTTGAGTTACTGTAGGTAGAAACTCTGGAGGCAAATTTAATACCGGAATTGAGAAGAGAAAAAGTAAGATAAATAGTGGAACCCCTACTAATCCTAACCAATTTAAAATAGCGTTTTGAAGTAAATAAAACATAAATGCAGTAAAAAGTAAAAATAAGAATGTTGCCTGGAAGTCAGATATATTAACGTTTAATACATTATCAGTAAATAAAAGGACTGTAGAAGCAATGGCTGTTGCAAATAGTAGTCCTGCAACTAATTGAGCTAAAACAGATCGGGTACTTATACGGTCATTTGTAACCTTCTTCATAATAACAAAATGAATAACAGAACTAATAATGACCGCGATCCATATTATCTGTGTAAATAAAACAGGAGCATTCCCATTGGCTGTGTGATCTCCAACTTCGTTAATGGTTTCATTCTTCACAAGTAAAGGGCTGCTCAAAAGTTTTGCTTGCGAAGGAGTAATAGTAGCTTTTTTAGCTTCTAACTGGGTAAAAACTGTATCCTGAATTTGACCATTTATTTTAGAAAGCGATTGATCGATAACCTGTTTTGTTGTATTAGAAGCCGTGTAATGCATTCCTTGATTAATAATTACCTCTATCTCTGGCTTTTGTGGTGAAGGGGATTGAAGTGACATAATTTGTTGAGACATGCTCTCTGGAATGACAATAGTCGCATAGTATTTCTTTTCATTCATTGCACTGATAGCGTCTTCTCTTGTGTCAATCACTGACCACTTAAAGGGAATATCTTTATTATCTAGTAACGCTTCTCTATATTCCTCACCAGCATTTAGTTTTGTCTTATTAGGCAGTTCAGCACCTTTATCATTTACCACCAATGCAACAGGCAAGTCCTTCGGAGTGGGATTAACAATTGATCCTATGAAAGCAATACTGAAAATCATAACGACAATGATAATTCCTAGTAAGCTCCCCCAAAATCTTTTTTGTGAAAAAAAACTCTTAAATACGCACACGTAATCTCCCTCCTGAACATCTTGTTTTTATCGACAGAGCGTTGCATAAGAAACGCCCTGTTATATACAATGTAATTATATTCCTTATTCTCACATACGCAATAATCAATATTGCGCTATTTGTTATATATACAACACATGAGTCCTAAGTGTTAATTAAAAATGAAATCATAGACAGGTGATGAAAAAATGTTAAAGAAAACAGATTTGCGTGTTATTCGAACACGAAAAATGATTAAAGAATCGTTTATTGATTTAATTCAAGAGAAAGGCTATGAATCTATTACCATTAGGGATATTGCAGACAATGCATTAATTAACAGGGCTACCTTTTATCTTCACTATGTAGATAAGCAAGATTTGGTGGATAAATTAATTGACGAAGTTTTTGAGGAACTAACAGATATTATTAACCCTTGTATATACATTCAAAAGAAAAGGGTGAAAATATCAGAGTTTCAATCAATGATTGAAGCTATATTCACAAATATTTTCCACCATGCTACTTTTTATCAAATTATGTTAAGTGAAAAAGGGGTACATGGATTTAATGGCAAAATGCAAGGGGTTATTCTAGAGAAATTCAGAAAAGAATTCGCCACAATAAATTTACAAGAACAAAAATTTCCAACTCCTCCAGAATTATTAATACATTTCATTTCTTCAGCATTGATTGGTACTGTAGAATGGTGGGTTAATAATGATTTAGTCTACTCTCCTAAACATATGGCAGTGCAGTTAGTTAGCTTAATTACAATTGGTCCATTACAGTCTTCAGGTTTTGAAATTGAAGCATAAGATAAAATTTAACTTGTAAAGAGTTCCAAACTTACTTCAATAAGCAATTTTAAAAACATTAGCATCACCTAGGCTTTTATAAAAAATGGGATTATATCTAGGATAACTTCTAGAAGAGATCTTGAATGCAGATAGATATAATCCCTCACACTATCATTCTCATCTTTTACCTTCATTTCCAAATGTAAATTTAATTTTTTAAAATTTTTTTTGTAACATTCTTTTTTGGTGAAAATGGTAGCGTTGTCATATGTTTTAACATTCAAAAAAGCATTTGAGTGTTATAGAGACATATTATACATAGTGAATTTCTCACTTTTAAATAAAGATTCATCTGCCCTAAAAAAACATCTAAACTTTCTTATATCTTATAGTCCACTTATTTTTTTAAAACTTCCCAAAAATACCTCCTGAAATAAGTCTTGCTTTGATTTTATTAATATAATTTTAAGCATAATAATGTACTTATCTTAGTGAATGAATAGCCTTTAGTTTACCTCCTAAAAGTCTTGTAAAATAGTTATTAAATTATTCTTAAATTTCAAATAAAGTAATTGACAACCCAAAATATTGTTTGTAGAATCCATTTGTAGCTGATTTTTTTACAAATAGAGGTAATTATAGGTTAATTTTCTTCTATTCCGACTTAGTGAAATTTTACCGTTATGAAAAAGGGGTGGGAAAATCGTCCGACGATTAAATAAGTTTTTATTATTTTAAAGTAGTTTGTTTTATTCTTCATGATAGTTACTTATATTTGAACAATGAGGGGAGAAATAAAAGATGTCAGACGATACTTTATATAAAAAATCATATTTAAATAGATTAGGTGAATTAAAGGAAAGATCGCCAAAGGTTGCAGCAAAATTTATGCAGTTTGAACATGAAGTCTTTAATACGGGTACGATTCCTCCTAAAACAAAAGAGTTGATTGCTATTGCCGTGGCTCATACAACAGGATGTCCATATTGCATTGAAGCTCATGTAGCTAAGTATAAAAAACTAGGTGGAACTATGGATGAGATTTTAGAAGCAGTGACTGTAGCAGCTGCACTTAAAGCTGGTGCTGCAATTAGTCATAGCGTAAACGCCATCAATGCCTTTGAAAGAGAGTAGAATTTTTGATTTTGTGATTTTAGAACACTAAAAAGAGGTGTAGACCGCATGGAAAAGTTGATAGACAATCCTACTATTCCAAAAAGTAATTATTCTTCAATGATAGACTTGTTATCACATAAAGTGATGATACATCCTGAAAAAGTAGTCTACACATTTTTATCTAATGATAACCAAGATGAAACTAATATTACCTATCAAGAACTTCATATGTATGCTAAGCAAATCGCTGCTTACCTACAACATTTAGGTTTAGAAGGACAACGAGCTCTTTTAATGTATCCATCGGGGATAGACTATGTTAAAGCCTTTCTAGGATGTATCTATGCGAATGTAATACCCGTACCTGTGTACCCTCCCGGGTTAAGTCGAAATATGGAACGTTTAAAAGCAATTATGGATGATTCAGCTACTAATATCATCTTGACAACTACTCAACTGCATTCAAAAATAAGTTTTCATTTCTCAGATGAACTATCAAATATGAATCTAAAGTGGATTCCGATTGACGATATATCTTATGATTATCGAGATCAGTGGTCACAACCAAAGGTAGATAAAGAATCTTTAGCTTTTTTACAATATACTTCAGGATCTACATCTTCTCCTAAAGGAGTGATGGTCACTCATGGTAATATTTTGCACAATGAAGCCATGATCAAAGCAGCTTGTCAGCATAACGAGGATACAGTCATGCTCGGATGGCTACCAATGTATCATGATATGGGGTTAATAGGTAACATTCTACAACCACTATATCTTGGGGCTAAATGTGTATTTATGTCGCCAATGGATTTTTTACAAAAACCTTTTCGATGGCTAAGTGCTATTTCAAAGTACAAAGCAACTATTAGTGGTGGACCCAATTTTGCTTATGACTTATGTCTAAAAAAGATTACAGATGAACAAAAGGTGCAGCTTGATTTGAGTAGTTGGGAAGTTGCCTTTAATGGGGCTGAACCCGTGCGGTATGAAACTATTCAAAAGTTTGCCCAGGCTTTTAAAGATTGTGGTTTTAAACTAAATCAATTTTTTCCGTGCTACGGTATGGCTGAGGCAACTTTATTTATAACAGGTAATGAAAAATTAACAAAGCCTGTCTCCAAAGGCTTTTGCAAAGAAAGTCTTTTAGAAAATAAAGCTATAGAGCGACCCATAAATTCTGAAGATTCAGTAAAATTAATTGGTTGTGGTATAACTTGGCTTAATCAAAAAGTAGAAATTGTTAATACTGATTCCTTATCCAAGTGTGCATCAAATGAAATAGGTGAAATTTGGGTCAAAGGAGACAGTATAGCAAAAGGATATTTTGGACGGAAACAAGAAACAAATTATGCGTTTAATAATATAGTAAAAGACACAAATGAAAATGGCTTTTTAAGAACTGGGGATTTAGGATTTTTTCATGAAGGCCAGCTTTTTGTAACAGGTAGACTAAAAGATGTCATTGTATTAAGAGGGAAAAACCATTACCCACAAGATATTGAATTAACTGTGGAAAAAGCAGATCAAGCTATTATTTCAGGAGCCAGTGCTGCGTTCTCTGTTGATATTAATGGGGAAGAAAAGTTGATTATAGTTGCCGAAATTGAACGTAAATATAGGCCTAGACCACACAAAGAAAGAGAATTAAAAGGTTATTTAGACAGTGTTTTAAGGAACATCCGTCAACAAGTAATGGAGGAACATGAAGTTCAGCCATACACTATTTACCTTTTAAAGACTAGCAGTATACCAAAAACATCTAGTGGGAAAATCCAAAGAAGTGCTTGTAAAAACGCGTATTTAAATAATGGTTTAGAGGTGTGGCATAATTAAATTCGTTCTTTTCCCTCTTTTCCTAATAAACTCATCCTACTATGCATAATGTACTTACTATTGTTGAAGGAGGGATGTTAAATGGGAAATTCATATAACACAATTGTAATCGGTGCCGGGCAAGCAGGACTAGCTATTGGCTATTATTTAAAACAAAAATCTCTTTCATTTTTAATTATAGACTCTAATAGTAGAGTTGGGGACTCTTGGCGTCATCGTTACGATTCTTTAACCTTGTTTACACCTAGATCTCATAGCGCTCTACCGGGAATGAATGTAGAAGGGCCACCACATGGTTACCCTAACAAAGATGAGATTGCGGATTATTTAGAAAACTACAGTCGTTATTATGATCTTCCAGTCCAACTGAATACATCAGTTATTAATCTATTTAAAGAAAATAAGAAGTTTCACCTCGTTACCAGTAAAGGAAATTATGTAGCAAAAAATATAGTAGTTGCAACTGGTCCCTTTCAAAAACCCTTTGTACCAGATATTGAGAAAGATGTCTCAAAAGACATTTTCCAGATTCATGCAGCTCATTATAAAAATCCAACTCAATTAAAGGAAGGAATGACTTTAGTAGTGGGTGCCGGTAATTCAGGGGTACAGATTGCAACGGAGTTAGCCGAAAGCAGAGAAGTTTATCTATCTGTAGGTAAACAAATGAAATTCCTACCCTATACCTTACTGAATAGGAGTATTTTTTGGTGGTTCCAAGTGCTTGGAGTATCAAAAGCAACTATCCATTCAAAATTGGGGCAGTTTATGAAAAAAAATGATCCAATTATAGGAAAAGAGTTAAAACCACTGCTAAGTAGAGGAGCTGTTAACAAGGTTTCAAAAGTTTCAAAGGCAGACGGTAAGAGTTTAATTTGTCAAAATGGCGAGAAAGTCCAACCAGAGAATATCATCTGGGCCACTGGTTACCACAATGATTACGAATGGATTGAAGTCCTTAATATAATTGATAAAAACAATAATGTGATTCATGATCGAGGCATAACAAAAGAAAAGGGTCTTTACTTTCTAGGGTTATCATGGCAATACCGAAGAGGTTCCGCCTTATTATTAGGGGTTGGAGAAGACGCCAAGTTCTTGGCAAATCATATAACTTAATTGATATGAAAAGTTTTAGTGGGGGTTCTAACTATGGAAAACGATAAGATTTTTACGATGATAAGAGGGTCTATTTTAGTTTTTTCACCTTTAAAAGAAACGGATATTAAAATAGATAGCAATTTGTCCGGAGATTTATCACTGGATTCAACTGATCGCCTAGAACTTGTTTTAGATTTAGAGCAAAAGTTAGATATTAGCATTCCAACTGAGGACTATGGCTGGTGCAAAACGATTGAGGACGTTGTGTTGTTAGTAAAACAAATACAAGCTCAGAACACTAAGGAGGCTATTAAATGAACTTATCTACTCAGTTAAAAGAACTAGGATTATCCCCATTAAATACATTAGTCGGCAGTGCTCATAACCTTTATAAAATGCCTTTTGATACAGTAAATGAATATAAAGGTAGCGTTATCGCAGATAACTTTAACTACCATTATGAAAACAACCAATTTTATCGTGATTTATGTAAGAAGAAAAACATTAGCCATCAGGATATAAAGGATTTTAATGATTTAGCAAAAATCCCTTTAATTCCAGTTCAAACATTTAAACAATGCGATTCTCACCTTCTTATGACATCGAAATTAAACGAAGTTGAATTCGAAATGAGAAGTACAGGGACAAGTGGTATTCCTAGTGTATCTCGTCGTGATCGTTTAACGATGGACAGTGCATTTGATAGTGTTGTAACTACCTATAGAGAGTTCTTTAAGTTCTCCAGAGGGATGGGATTATTCCTTTTCCCACCAACTGAAGAAATGCCTGAAATGGGAATGGTAAAAGCACTGAATGTTTTTGCTGGTTTATTAGATGGTAGCGTTAATTTAGTAAAGAAAATAACATTCAACCCCGAAAAAGCTGTAGAAGCCTTACAAAGTTGGGATGGAAAGCATACTAGACATATAGTAGGCCCTCCATTTTTAGTATATAGATTAATTAAATATTGTATGGATCGCAATATTAAACTTAATTTAGAAAAGAATAGCTTTATTATTACGCTTGGAGGGTGGAAAAAGTTCACTGGTGAAGAAATTCCACGAGCAGAATTTAATGAGCTTTGTCATGAATACTTAGGCGTTCAATCATACAATGTAAGGGATATGTATGGATTAGTAGAAGCTAATATGCTTGCAGTAGAATGCCATAAACAAGAAAAACATATTCCACCATGGGTCCACGTTTCTATGCGTAACCCACACAATGTCTTAGAAGAAGTTGAATATGGAGAAAGAGGCATTATTGCTATTTATGACCCAACTTCTATTTCTTATCCAGGCTTCATTCTGACAGAAGATGTTGGCTATTTAAGAAAAGATACATCTTGTGAATGTGGTCGTAATGGACAGACGTTAGTATATATTTCAAGGATGCCAGGCGTCGAAGTAGGTTGTTGTGCAATTAACCTTGAAAAGTTTATCGAAGAAAAAGAAAAAGGCATGGCTGTCAAAGGAGGAATTTAAAATGTTCAATGATATAATCTGTGACCATTTTATGAATCCTAGGAATATTGGTGAACTTGCAGATGCGGACTATGTGATCGAAATCAGTAATCCTATTTGTGGTGATACAGTACACATGTATTTAAGGTTAAACCAAGAGGTTATCTCCGATGTAGCTTATAGAGCTTATGGATGCTCTACGTCTATTGCTACAGCAAGTATTGTTTCAGAAAAAATAGTTAGTATGTCTAAAGCTGAAATTTCGTCTATTATACGCGATGATGTTGTTGAATGGTTAGGTGAGTTAGAACCTTCACAGCTTCATTGTGTTGATATCGCTTTAAATATTTTAAATCAGTGCGCAAATCCAACAAAAAAGAAATTTGAACAGAAAGAATTTCTGGTTGAAGGGGAAGGTGCATTTTAACAATGCATACACCTATTTATTTTGACTATAATGCCACTACTCCTATTGATCCAAGAGTACTAGAAGGTATGTTACCGTATCTTCAAAATCATTTTGGAAATCCGTCGAGTACTTATTCTATAGGGTATCGCGCTAAAGAGGCCATTGAAATAGCACGTAAAGATATAGCTAATCTTATTGGTGTTGAGGATAGTAATATATTTTTTACAAGTGGTGGATCTGAGGCAAATTCCACTATATTAAAGGGCATAGCAGCTAAAAATTCAAAGAGGAAGCATATTATTACAAGTGCAATTGAACATCCAGCTATCTTAAAAACTTGTGATTACTTAAGAAAGCATCATGGATTTCAAATTACCACAATACCTGTCAATGCGGCTGGTATTGTGGGTCTTAATGATATCGAAAGAGCTATAACTAGCCAAACCGTTCTTGTTGCAGTCATGATGGTAAATAATGAAATTGGGTCTATACAGCCTATAAAAGAAATAGGTAAACTGTGTAAAAAGCACAATATTCATTTCCATTGCGATGCAGTACAGGCAGTTGGGAAAATAACAGTTAATTTAAAGGAACTTCCAATTGATAGTTTATCCATGTCAGCACATAAAATTTATGGACCTAAGGGAGTAGGGTGTTTATATTTACGTGAAGAGGTGAATATTCCTCCTCTTATCCTTGGAGGATCTCAAGAATTTGGTATGCGTTCTGGAACAGAAAATGTAGCAGGTATTGTCGGTTTTGGGATTGCTGCAAAAATAGTTCAAGAAGATCTATACTTGAATTTCACAAAGACAGAGTACCTACGTGACTTATTCTTAACTAATCTCCAAGCAGAAATCGAGGATTGTTTAATAAACGGAGACATACATGCTAATGTTCCCTCCACAATAAACATTCAATTTTCTGGGATTAGAGGGGAATCCTTAGCCAGTATGTTAAATGAATTGGGAATTTGTGTATCTATTGCTTCCGCATGTAGCTCTACGTCATCAAAACTTTCACATGTATTAAAAGCAATTGGAAAGACAGATGACGAGATTAGAAGCTCAATTCGTATAAGTATAGGAGCACTAACCACTGAAGATGAAATAAATCAGCTAGTTAGACATTTAAAACATTCTGTTGTTAGATTACGTTCTTTCTCACCTAAATATCAAATACCTGTATAGGAATATTAAAGTGAAAAATAATGATTGGAAGGTAGTGAGATTACATGAATGAATTAGTATTTAAGCAGTTTAAAGTGGCAAAGGATTACTTTATAAGAAATGTAGAATCTATTTCTAAAGAAGTAGCGAGTGTTCAGCCAAATGGTTTTAACAATACAATTCATTGGCATGTTGGTCATGTATTAACATTCACTGAGCAATTAATGTTTGGCTTTCCAGAAAAAACGACTTACCTTCCAGCAAACTATATCGAATTGTTTAGTAATGGTACAAAACCAGCTGATTGGAAGTATGAGGTGCCTAGCTTAGACGAATTGATTATTCAGCTCAAGGATCAGTCCATTCGTCTTCAGCAAATTCCAAATGAACAATTAAAGAAAACACTTCAAAAACCATTTATGGGTTTTGATACTTATGAACAATTAGCAGGTTTGGCTGTATTACATGAATCCAATCATTTAGGCCACATTCAAGCAATGAAACGTGTTGTTGAATATGAAAATGTAAAAAATTAATCAATGTAGATACAGATGAAAATACCTTCTAACAGTTTATATTAATAAGTTCTAAACAAAAACAAGCATTTGTTTTCAAAGGCTTGTTTTTTGTTTAGATAGTTCTGCTGCGTCTGTATAGTAAACGTTCTAATTATAAAGGAGATAAGATATATGACTATTTACAATAAACTAATTAGAGACCGCATACCCGAAATTATCCAAGAATCCGAAGGCGAGTGTGTGGTTGAAGTTTTAACAGAACAGGATTATTTAAAAGAACTTCAAAGGAAAAGTCAGGAAGAATTAAATGAGTATTTAGCAGCTTCTAACTCAAATGAGGCTATAGAAGAACTTGCAGATTTATTAGAAGTAATCTATGGATTAACAAAGTGCCATGGATTTTCCATCAAAGATTTAGAGAGATTTAGACGACATAAAGCTGATAAAAGAGGCGTCTTTGATAAAAAATTATTTTTAGTGGAAGTTCGTAAGAAGGAGTAAATTTAATTTCATTAACGTTGTGAAACAGTATCAACTATACTTTCGGCGGAAGTATAGTTGATAGTCATTTTATACACCTTTCTAGTTATGTAATTGTATCTAATTCACTAATATTATCCAAATAAACCTATTTAATTGATTATATTTCCATATTTAACAGTCGGCATTTATTTGATAAAATAATTTTTGACAAACCCTATAAGCATTATCTGATATTTATATTTTGGAATTTTTTATGAAAGCTCACTTAAGAGGCATGCGTATTAATACGCATGCCTCTTAAGATTTCTTATTTTTATTAAACACAATTTATTATAAGTAAGTTTACGTAATTACTTATCGATTTTTACTTAATTCTGTGTTTGAGTATAGAGGCTATATTTGTATGGATAGGTCTGCATAGTTTCTCCACATCCATTTGATATAAATAGGGGACAGCAGTACTTATTACAATGAAAGGGTGTAGATATGAAAAAGTTACTATTTGTCGTGGTATCTCTCTTAACTATGATTGCTTTGGTAGCATGTAATAAGGAGTCTGAATACAAGCAGATAAAACAAGACATGGCAAACATGAACCATAATGATTCTTTAAAAGAAAAACAACAAGTCGCAGTACAAACCGATTGGAAGTTTAAACAGTCTCCTCAGACTAATACAACCAACCAGTTAACAATCACAATTAAAGATAATAAAGGGAAGCCTATTTCCGAATTTGAGATGAATCAAGAAAAGAAAATGCATCTGATTGTTGCAAGCAAAGACTTGTCAAAATATCAACATATCCATCCTACTTATAAGGGAAAAGGTGTGTTCACAGTACCTGTTACGTTTACTCAGGGAGGATCATTTCAGTTAATTGCTGACTTTGTACCGAAAGGACAATCGGATACAGTTCAAATGCATACGGTTTCTGTTAAAGGAAATACACCAGTTCCTGTTAGCCTTACACCTGATAAGGAATTGGTAAAAACTGAGAACGGGAATCGAGTGTCTCTTAAAATAGATAGACAGCTAAAAGCGAATCAGGAAACTATGCTAAATTTTCATTTTGAAGACGCTAAAACCAAACAACCTATTCAGGATTTACAACCATACCTTGGAGCTGTAGGACACGTTGTCATTTTGAATCAAGATGCAACAAAATATCTGCACGTACATCCGATGGATGAAAGGATAAAAGGGTCTAATGCTATGTTCCATACAACATTTCCTTCACCTGGCGTCTATAAAATTTGGGGAGAGTTTCAGCGCAGTAACAAAGTCTTTATAGTTCCATTCGTAGTGGAAGTTAGTAAATAACTAAAAAAGAATCTGTCTCTGTAAGTTATTCATCAATTATTTTTTCTGTATAAACTACTTCAGATAAATTAGATCACCCAAAATACATTTATATTACAGCAAGGAACTACTTTTGAGGAGCAGTAGTTCCTTCTATTTTTAGACTGCATAACCTATACATGTTCCGTTACCATAATGACAGTTATCGGTACAAAAAAGCTTTTAGATTTATAAATCTAAAGGCTTCAAATATGCTTAACACTTTATTAGTTATATCTGATCAAAAGCTTAGTAAAAATAAGTCCACTTAATGATGGGAACAATAAATAAGCTCCTAGTGCTCCTAAAGCCATTCCATCCCATCCGCCTACTACCAAAATGCTAATTGCAATTACAGTTAAAGAAATGACAAATCCAATGTTAAAAACTTTATCCCCTATGTGTTTATCAGAGTTTCTTTTTCTTTGAAGCGAATGAAATATATACGCCAATATTAAAGCAGCTATAATCGTTCCTAAAATGATCTTAACATCCATAGAATACCCCCTTTTATCCTTTTAATTCCATTTTAGCAATAATATTGAGTGAAATTACTATGTATATGACATACAAGGCTAGTTAACATAAAACCGATTGCCGGTAGCAAAAAGCACACTATAATCGGGTAGATACTTTATTATTTTCAGCTCCATTCTGGGCCATACTAAGCAGCCTAAATCCTCTGAGGCAAACTATTACTCCAGTTCCCCATAATATTAGAGCTGAGCCAAAACCTACAGATACCCACCATGCCATAATTTGATGATCGCTTACTATTATTTTTACAGGAAAAGTTAACATGACAATAGTTGCAAGTAAGCAAAGAAGTGTCCCCGTAATATAATAAATTGGAACCTGAAACAGGGATGCTAGAGGGAAAAAATGAGCACCGACAATAAGAGCCATAACAGGAACAAACAAATTTAAGTGATTAGTAGATACGCAAATAAAAGCAGCAATAGCAATAAAAAGACCTTCTAAGCTGAAAATAATACCGAACCATCTATTCTTTTTTCTCCAACGAGCCCCATCCTTTTTAATTACTTCATTAGTTAATTGACGAGAATTCTTTATTAATGCAATTGCACTGATAAATAATACGACTCCAATCAATAAAGATAGGGTGATAAGTACAGGAAATTCCCACCCTTGCATTCCTCTAATTCCAATTCCTGCCCAAAGAGTACCGAAAAATGCCATGAAGATAACTCCAGAAGCTGTACCACGCACAGCAGCTCTGGGAATAGTAGCTGGGTCCATATATTATAACCTCCTTTTTTATTTCAATCTAATTTGTCCTATATTTATAATTTATAAGCCAATTGTATAACTTATTCTATTGAAACTATCTATGATGAATAAAAATTTATTTATTGAGCAAACTACTCAAGACGCTCTGTAACATCAGCTAAACATTGATTATCATTCATGAAACAGAAAAAACAACTGATTGGATCCAGTTGTTTTTTCTGTTTTTAAGCTTTCTATGGTATACATCTTTAGTTACCATAATGGATTTTATTAGAAATAATATACGAAAAGGCTCTTTATGGAAAAATAAATAAGTACCTTGATAAAATAGGGGTGCTTTTACGTATTTATTTCTTCTTTACCATCCAGCACTTCTTTCTTTAACGTGTCAAAATCTCTTTTAGCTACTTTTTCAATCTTATCAAATAATTCATCACCTTTGATTAATCCTTTTTCTTCTAGTATTTCTTCTAACGCTTTAAATCTTACTCTAGATAAAACAACCTCATTTACGGCATTAACCATCAACTTCTGATTTTTTGTAAGTTCTTTTTCTTTGGCTGGTTCTTGTTGTAACTTAATTCTAAATACGACTTTTGTGTCATCTGATATCTCTGCTGCTTGATAAAAAGTACTGTGTGAAATATTTTTCATTTTAAGTTTCTCATTTGTATCAACAATAGTAAGTTCAAAATCGGGGCTCTCAAAAAATAAGTCATATAAGTTATACTCTTTTTTTCCTATAACCGAAAATGCAAACCCAATCTTTTTTAGCTGCTCACCTGTAGTGGAATGTGTAATTGTTTTTTCTTCGAAATTTTCAACGTTAAATTCAACATTATTGATAATTAATTGTTTCAATTCAACCACCTCTTTATCTATATGAATACGACGAGTCTTAAAAGATTCCCTGTTTTCTCAAAATAAAAAAGAACACTGATGAATCAGTATCCTTAAAGGATTATTTAGAAAACCTTGCACTTGGAAGGATAATTATTGAAGGTCGGTTGTAATGTCATATTTCAAGAAAAAAATTATACTGTTTTGTGGTTATATAACAATGGTACTTGTGAAGTTAAGGAACAAAATTCATTAGGAAAAGTTAAATTAGTATCAGTTTTTTCTAATCCGATGTTTTTTAAGTACTTATAAATTTAGTTTTAAGCGTTAGAAAAGATAGATTTTCACGAATGAGTTGTTAACTTTCGTAAATTCTGAAGGGCAACAAAACCTGCTTTAGTTCCATTACCAACTAGAACTAAAGCAGTACATACTCCAAATGTTGCTAGATTTGAATGAGCAATCAATTGGGCAGAACAAAAACGAATATTACTTCTTGCAAGCTCAACGGCTTTTACCTCATATTTAAAATTACTAACTTTATAAATACGATAAGAGTGTCTCATTCTAGATAAATCCCCTCCGTAATCTAAAAACATGTTAGTTGAACTAGAATAAGATTTCATATGCAAATTTATAAGCTTGTCCAAATCTTGACTACACTTAATTGTTTTTTTATCTAAAAGTCCATAATTACTACCTAGATCAATTAATTCTTTCCTTTTTTTTGCAATGCATTTTCGTAAGTCCTTTATTTGACCTACTGAATTGATTACCATTGACATAGCTTTTTCTCACCTCATCGAAATTTTTCAGTTTCTAGGGAATTTAGTAGGTCTATAATAAAAAGATAGAGCCAATAAAAAATATTATGAGCAATATAAGATAGAATGAAAACGGTTTCTACAAAAGATATCAAAAAATTACAAGAAAATACAAAAATTTTAGACATTAATGAGCTATCCCATTCGAAAAAGTATACTTTTTCGAATGGGATAGCTGTTTTTCAAGTCATTTTTTCACAGTCCAAAAGGTGTACTTTTTGGGACTATCTATATTGGAAAACCTCAATCATAAATTAACTATACATAGTTAAGGGGATTCTGGTGCATAAGTGTTGAAGTGTTGTTACTGAGAAGCTACTAGAAGAAAATATTCTTTATTCCGCGGGTCATTGTCCATTCATTGCAATTCTGAGCGTTTCTCATAATACTGTTTTTAGCGAAGGAGTTGAGAAGATTGAAAAAAATCATATACTGGATTATTTTTATTTTGTTGATTGTAGCTTATGTGACTGACGTAGAAAGCATTGACTTAAAGGATTTATTCTCTTCATCACAAGAGAGTAACACATCCTATGATAGACAAAGTGTTCTATTTTCCGACTGATAAATATTCTAAAACCGCAGCACATATTGAACATACCATTAATAAAGGTAAGTCAGCTATTTGTACAATTAATCCTGATGGGCAGAGTAGAACAGAAGCTAATCTTTAAAGGGGCTTCCTACTAAGCAAGGTTATGATAGAGATGAATATTCAATGACATTTTGTGATAAGGGAGGAACAGGTGCAGAAATTGAGTATGCTAAGCCTGCTGATAATCGGAGCGCAGGTTCTTTGATATCTTATCAATTCAATCAATTGCCGAGTGGAACAAAGGTTTTAATTCAGATAAAATAAAAAGAACAGGTATTGTAAGGGAATTAGACGGATTAGGACGTGTGAAAATTCGATATGAATTATGTAAAGCTTTTGGGATAGAAGATAATACAACACATTTAGAGCTACTTGTTATGGGAGGGTTTGTACAGGTACAGGAGAAATTAAATGATCAAACATTCTTATTCTCGAAGAAGAATTGAAAAGAAGGGCTCTACCCTTCATTACTAAAACAGATAGGAGTAATTAATTCAGAATTATGCTTCTATCTGTTTTTCCTTTTTTACAACCCACATTAGGAATTCCTTTTCTTGATTAGTTAGCTTTCTATTTAAGGATTGTTCAAACTGTAAAACTAACTCTATAAAGCGCTGCATGTTATCCATTTATGTTATAACTCAACTCCTTGAGTTTATCTTTAAGTATAGAATAAGTTTAAGGTTTTTATTTTGTCAAATTTTGTTGTGTTTTAATACTATAATTTAAGAAGAAGCATAAGGAAGCCATTATAAAGATAGTTCAATTAGACGATTAGCTCTTTTTTTTGGATGTCATATTGAGGTTAACTATGAGAAGGAGTGGAAGAGATATAAGTGTGAATTAACCTTTGTAGATCAAGTAATCTTGACTATCAAAGATTTATTTTGAAAAAGAAACATATTGATTTAAATTAAATAGCGATTAATGGAATTGCATTATAAAACATACATAGATAGAAAGAGCTGCGTTACATAAAAAGAGAGGAAAATACCTTTTTTATTTGTTTACCCTTGGAGAAAATATTGACCATAGATAGTGGGTTCTAAGGTGAAAATGTTGAAAAAGCACCCCTGAATGGGTGCTGTGAATTAAAGTAGTTCATCATTCTAGTTTTTTAGAAACTTGCTTTCTAACTCTAATTGCTTCATTCGTCGTTGTAATCCTAAATTTTCTAAGTCTTGTTCTAACTCGGAAGATAAATCAGTTTGTTCTTTAGCATTTTCCATTTGTTTTCTAGTAGTTGCCAACCTCTTTTGTTCTTTTGAATTCATATTAACAGCCCCTTTCTTTTGACTTGCTAGATTCGACATAGCAGATGAAATATCCTGTAAAAAGCCATTCACCTAAAAATGCAACAGCAGTACAATACAAAAAAACATCCGTTTAGATAGGATGTTTTTATTTTACTTTTATTTCGTTTTCATCTTTATAGCCTGCTCTTGGCGAGCTTCAATTTTTTCTTCAATCTTTTCCATGACCTTTTTATCTTCTAGTATTTTATGTCTGTTTTCATTGACTAGGTTTTGAAAAGAGGGTTTTAACTTTCTCATAATGGCACTTCTTTCTCACTGTTTAGTTTAGTCCGTAGACAAGTATGATTATAACGGTTAAATGGAATAAAGCAATTATTTGCTATCAACATCTCTATATGTTACACTACATTTAACTTGTTTTTGTTCGGTATAAGATTGAGAGAAGAAAAAACCTTAAACAGAAGTTTTTGTCTTGAAATAGTATGATTGGGCAAGAGAGGTAATACATTTGTGGAATATTCCACAGCAGGAGGCAACATTATGACAC
>NZ_JBHZOR010000011.1:0-60679 GCF_042787605.1 Priestia sp. YIM B13491
ATGCAAAAAATCATGGGTAAAGGGATTGGAACGGTACTTGCCTTTGTCTACATCCTTTATTTTATGTATGATGCAGCGAGGGTTCTCCGTGATTTTGGCGAGATGTTGTTAACCTCCGCCTACCCTGAGACTCCTTTATTCATTGCACATACTTTATTAATGCTTGTTATTATTTATACGATTCGAAAAGGAATCGAGGTTGTAGCTCGCTCAGGAGAAATCCTTTTTATATTCATGTATACTTTTGCCATGGCGGGGTTTGTTCTCATCGTATGTTCAGGTTTAATCGAGTTTACAAACTTACAGCCAGTACTTGAAGAGGGTGTTTTACCCGTCCTGAAAGTTGCATTTACTCAAACTATCTATTTCCCGTTTGCAGAAGCGATTGTATTTACGATGATTTTACCGTATTTAAAAGACCAAAAAAAGGCAAAATTGACCATGTTATGTGCAACTGGATTAAGTGGAATCAACTTAACTATTACAATGCTTATTAACATTAGTGTACTTGGGGTTGATTTGACTGCACGTTCACAATTCCCTCTTCTTAGTACCGTACAAAGCATCCAGGTAGCTGACTTTTTGGAACGTCTTGATGTATTTTTTATGCTTGCTTTAGTTATCGGTGGTTTCATTAAGATTAGCGTGTTGTTATATGCAGCTGTCATAGGTACGGCTAACTTATTTAAGATTAAATCACCTTCACGCCTTTCATACCCTTTGGGCTTCGTTATTCTATTTATGGCTAGCACGATTGCCAGAAATTTTCAAGAACATCTTCATGAAGGACTAAAGGTAGAAATGTTTATTCTGCATATGCCTATCCTCGGGATTATTCCTCCTCTGCTTCTTCTTGTAGCTTTCTTGAAAAATAGAAAGAAACAGAGGGAATAAAAGGTTTATTTGCATTATTTCCTCCGAAGATGAGGTGGTTCTTACAATCTGTTAAATCCCTATAAGACAAGGCTTATCAGGGTGAATTTAAACTATTTGAGGTGGTTTTCATGTATACCTGGTTTTATGATCATTTTGTTAATACAATTCTATTTCCTCTTACTTGTATAGTAATAGTAGCCATCACGTTAAGTGCATATACATACTTAAAATTGAGGAAAGCAAATAATCGATAGTCTCTAGGAATTGTTGATTTTAATATTGATCTTTCTTCCCCTTTTAAAAAAGCTGATTATGTTTAGTTTACTTTTCGTCATATCATTAAGTAAAACTAAACGTATGTTATTAAAAGTAGTGTTATTGATTTTACTCCATGTAGACAAATGAAGCTTTTTTCTACAAAATATTACGCTTCTAAATCACAGAATATCAATGATTATTTAACAGGTATTTCTTTTATTTCGACGCGGATTTTTCTAAAAAGATATGCTTTTACGGACGATATATTTAATTCTGTTTTAAAACGTTAAAGGAATATAGTCAAGGATTTCATTTTAATTCTTCTTGTTTTAATTTTTCTCTTCTTCTTTCAGGTTCTTATACAACTAAAGGGGCAGTTTGTTTGAGTAAGGGATCAGGTGGTTTTTTCTAATTGCTGTTTCTTGTTTATTTAGTATGAGTGCATCTGTAGAAGAGTTTGATTCATTAATTGAAACAGTGGAAGAAAACAATCCTGAAGAAACTAAACGAATAGAAGAAACTTTTGGCGATACCCCTAAGTGAACGTTAATGGATACCATTTTGATACGCAGCAAATGTTTTTGGGATTATTGGTTAGTTATAATTCTTTACTAATCGTTCTAAAAAAGGTATTCTTTAATCATGGTTTGAAATTCATGTCTTTATTTTAGAATGTTCATTCTATAATGGATTATGACGTTTGTTTTTGTTAGTATTGACTCATGGATTTTTTTAAGGAGAAATAAAATGGCTAGAAGTAAAGAGTTTGACGAAAAAGCAGTATTAAGAAAAGCAATGGAGCTTTTCTGGGAACAGGGTTATGAAAAAACATCCATGCAAGATTTGGTCGATCATATGGGGATACATCGTAGGAGTATCTATGACACATTTGGTGACAAGCGTTCATTGTTTTTAGCTTCCCTTAATCACTATGAAGAACTCATCGTGAATGAGATGAAAAGCATAATTAGTAACACTTCATCCATTAAACAGGCGATACGTGATGTTTTTATTTTCGTACTGAATTCCATTGGACAATACCCAAAAGGTTGTCTATCAGTAAATGCAGCCATTGAATTATCTTTGTTGGACAAAGAAATTGGACGCATAGTTACAAAAATGTTTAACCGTACTGAAGATATGTTTAATAGCCTTATAAAACGAGGCCAATCTAGTGGAGAGCTATCAAAAGATATCGATTCTGCTAACACATCTCGTTTCTTACACAACAATTTAGTAGGTATAAGAGTACTAATAAAAACTAATTACAATAAAAAAGAATTAGAAGGCATCATCACTCTAGCACTTTCAGTGTTGGACTAGCTTTCTTTTTTTACCTTTTTTAGAACGTTCATTCTAAAATTGTTATGAAACAAACCATCATAATGCATACTTAATCGTTTTTAAATTTCTAAGGAGGAACACAAAAATGACAAACTTTAAAATACCAACAGAATCAGAATTTATTGAAGCAGATGGAACTCGTTACGCATATAGAAAATTTGGTACACAAGATGGTATACCAGTAGTATTTCTTGTTCACTTTAGAGGAACGATGGAAAACTGGGATCCAAACATGATTGAACCTATTGCAAATACACGCCCAGTAATCTTATTTGACAATAAAGGGGTTGGTGAGACCGATGGACTAACGCCTACTACAATTGCAGATATGGCAAAAGACACAGCAACATTTATAAAAGCTCTTGGATTAGAACAAGTTGACATTCTTGGTTTTTCCATTGGTGGCATGGTTGCACAAGAGCTAGCTTTACAAGAAGGAGATTTAGTAAGAAAAATTATTATGGCAGGTACTTCACCTGAATCTGGTATTAATCCAGATCCAGAGATTCTTGAAAGAATGAATCGTCACGGCGGAACGGAAGAAGATGGAATAAATGATTTTATGTTCTTTTTCTACGAGCAAACCAAAACAAGTAAATCTGCAGGAATGGCTTCACTACAAAGAATTTTCAATCAGAAAAAAGTAAACAGTTCAGAACAAGTAAAAGAGGCACAATTACAAGCCATTGCAAAATGGGCTAAACAAAAATCTAATCATGACTATGAATGGTTACAAAACATCAAACACCCTGTACTTGTTACTAATGGGGTTAATGATGTGATGGTACCGACTAAAAACAGTTATATCTTAACAGAGAAATTACCCAAAGCACAGCTGATTATCTATCCTGATTCTGGTCACGGGCATCTGTTTCAATTTCCAGAACTATTTGCAGAACACGTAAACTCATTTCTTGATTCTAATTCTTATTCAACTTTCGTCTGATGTAAATAATAATCTTGCAGATGTTGTCACAGTAGGTACTTGGGTACTAGCTAATCCAGACTTTGTAGAACGGATTCAATCAGGAGATCCCCTAAACGAACCTGACAAAAATACGCTCTATGAAGGAGAAAAGAAGGCTATACAGATTATCCTTTTTTAAAATGATTTATTTAATATGGATATCCTATTTAGGGATATTCATATTCTTTTTCTTAGGTTTGTTATGAAAACATACATGTGGGTTAAATAAAAAATGTGGAGGATTGTCATGAAAGCTTTAGCAATTGAAAACTACGGTGAAAAACCAAATTTTTTAGACTTCCCTATGCCCAAAATAAACAATGACGAGGTCTTAGTTGAGATATATGCGGCAAGTATAAATCCTCTTGATACAAAAATTCGAAAAGGAGAATTAAAATTATTATTGAAATACAAGATGCCGTTAATTTTAGGAAACGATTTTTCTGGAAAAATTGTTGAAGTAGGTACTAGTGTCACGAAGTTTAAAGTCGGTGATGAGGTATATGGTCGACCTAGAGCAAATAAAATGGGAACTTTTACTGAATATATCTCTGTTAACCAAGAAGATATTGCATTAAAACCTAAAAATTTAAATTTTGAAGAAGCCGCCTCAATCCCTCTAGTCGGATTGACATCCTACCAAGCTTTACATGATATTCTGCGAATTGAAAAAGGACATAAAATATTAATACATGCAGGAGCAGGGGGAGTAGGAACATTTGCTATCCAACTTGCAAAACATATGGGGGCTTTTGTCGCAACTACAGCTAGTGATGGTAGTGATTTAGTAAAATCTCTTGGCGCTGACGAAGTTATTAATTACAAGACAGAAAAGTTCGAGCATTCGATTCGTGACTACGACGCAGTTCTTGATACCATTGGGGGAGCGACGTTAGAGAGGTCATTTGTAACATTAAAAAAAGGAGGAAAGATTGTTTCTATATCTGGAATCCCGAATGCACGCTTTGCTAAAGAAAACGGATTTAGCTCATTAAAAAAAACCTTATTTTCAATTGCAAGTTATAAACTTACGAAGCTAGAAAAAAAACATAATGTGCAATACACGTTTCTCTTTATGAAGCATAGTGGAGAGCAGTTGAAAATTTTCACAGAAATGTTAGAGTCAGAAGTGATTAAGCCTACAGTTGATAAAATTTTTATTTTTGAAGATGCCCAAAAAGCATTGGAGTATTCAGAAGCGGGAAGAGCAAAAGGAAAAATAATACTTAAATTAAAATAATCAGTCTTATCTAACAAACCTTTCCTTAGGTAGAAAGTGTTTGTCTTACCTAGAGAAAGGAGGAAAAGTCATGAACTCTAGGCAGGAAGCTATTAATTACTGCATGAAATATAGAAATGTATTTGAAGATCAACCGTTTCGGGATAAGAACTGGACTACCATTAGACATAAGGAAAATCAGAAAGTGTTTGCATGGATTTTTGAGAGAGACGACCACATTTGGATAAACTTAAAGGGTGAACCAGAGATAAATCGTCATTTACGTCAAAGTTACGATTCTATAGTACCTGCCTATCATCTTAATAAAAAACATTGGAATTCTATCATTTTAGACGGTACCGTACCAGAAAAAGAAATAGATGAAATGATTAAAACAAGCTATCATTTAACAAAGGAGAGGAAGAACTTATGAAAACAAGAATAACTGAAATTTTCGGAATTCAATATCCGATCGTTCAAGGAGGATTAGCCTATTTAGCTTATGCTGAATTAGCTTCAGCTGTCTCCAATGCTGGTGGACTTGGGCAAATTACAGCTGCGACTCTAGGAACTCCAGAAAAGCTTCGAGAAGAAATTCGTAAAGTACGTACCATGACCGATAAGCCATTTGGAGTAAACTTTGCGATTGCAAGGCATGATGGAAATTATAAAGACTTGCTAGAAGTGGCTATCGAGGAGAAGGTGCCTGCTATCTCTATAACCGGAGGGAATCCTCAACCTGTTTTTGAACGGATAAAAGGAGAAAATATTAAAACTCTTGTTCTAGTTTCAGGAGTTAGACAAGCAAAAAAGGCTGAGGAACTTGGGGCTGATGCCGTAATGGCAGTAGGACAAGAAGGAGGCGGCCACTTAGGACGGGATGATATTGGCACAATGGTCCTTATCCCTCGTGTAGTTGAATCTGTGTCAATTCCTGTACTAGCTAGTGGAGGCATTGGAGATGGAAGAGGCTTATTAGCAGCCTTCGCCCTTGGAGCAGAAGGAATAGAAATGGGAACAAGATTTATTGCTACGCAAGAGTGTGTGCATGCAAACCCTGTATACAAAGAAGCACTTGTGAAGGGAAAAGAGACAGATACAGTTATTATTAAGAAAACTTTAGGGCATCCTGGTCGTGTTTTAGAATCAAAATATACTAGCAATATTATTGAGCGTGAACACAAAGGGGCAACTTATGAAGATTTAAAAGATATGGTAAGTGGTAAGGCAAACTGCAAATATATTTACAATGGGAATGAAGGGGAGGGATTTGGTTGGGCTGGACAGGTTATCGGACTAATTAATGATGTTCCTACGGTTCAAGAATTGTTTGATGAGATGATTTCTACAGCTGAACAAGGAAAGCAGCGATTGGTAAACATTTTGGAAACAACAAAGAACTGTTAGTAGTGTTCCAGCTTTAAGTAATATATATTAACTAAAATCGAAAATTTTAGGTATGCTTGTCTTATTAGCGTTAACAAAATAAAAAGCCACCCATTATTTGCAGGACAGGTGGCTTTCTACTATAAAATGCATGTGCAGACATATAATAACACATTTTTTCCTTATGGACTATATTTTTCCGTACGAGCATATGAATAAAAGGTGCGCTTTTTATACATTCTCGTTTCTTTCAACTATTCAAAAAATGTAGTCATATCAACGATGTATAAAAAGTTGCATATTCCGGAAAAAGAATCCTTGGTGGAAGCTTACTGCTCCAAGGATTCTTTTGCTTTCTTGCTTCCTTGAAGAGTGATTATGTTAACTAACTTTGTATAGAGTATACAGCTTAAAAATCGAAAAAACCTATCTCTTCCCAATCCAAAGAGGTAGGTTTTTTCTGCTCTATTGCAGTAAGGATTTTCGCTGATGCCTCACGGCGTCTTGTGTAATTTGCTCAAAATATTAGATTTTATTATTTTTCTTTTGCTATTTCTTTTCTGTTAGGAGCAAGTGGTGGTTGTTCTAACCATTTATTTTTTACCATAATATCAAACCATTTTTTTGTGACCATTAAATTTTTTAGGATAACACCTTCATAAGCAGCTACAAGATCTGTTCGCATAGCTGACGCTAAACCTGTTCCATGATAGGCTTGCGCAGCTTGGAATAAAAATCCAATATGATACATCATTAATTTATCAGAAAAAGGAGCGTCTGTTGAAGTTGTTACTTCTGTCTCCCATGATTTAGGAATTGGTAAATTATCAGCGTGCATGATTTTTGAAAAGGATTGTATTTGTTCGTCAGCTGTTTTTTCCGAATCCTCTAAAAATTTTCTCACTTCTTTTGATTGAGCGACCTGACTAAATCCAATAGAAAGAGTTTTAGCCATAATGCTTTTTTTAAGGTTGAAAGAAATACTTATGATTTCTAGTGCCGTCAAACGTCTGCCTTTTCCGAAAAAACCATCCGTAAAATCCTGGCTAGAAATATATTCAGGATTCGCAGTAGGATAAAAATAAGGGTCCCTCTGAAACTCCCCTTTTTCAAGTAATAATTCAATCGTTTGATGATACATTTTTTTTGCATCGTTATCACATGAATCGTAGAAATGGCGTAAGTCTTCTCTGACAGAAACACCTAATGAGGTTGTATGTCCTAGCAAGCCATGCAACGTCATGATATGTAAATAATTTAAGCAGAATATGTCCGTGAACAATCTCTTAGTACCTTTATTAAGATCAGACTCAGTAAATCCAATTGGAACTGGAAACCCTTCGCTCTCTATAAAAGCTACAATTTGTTTTTTTTGTTTTGCGAAGGTCTTGATAGCATCTTCAAAAACGGCCTTTATTGACTCGTCCTCAATAATAGAGAACATATATCGATTTACTATATCCGTCATTGTTCCGTTTACATACTCTCCCCATAGTGTCCCTATTTCAGAAGATGTGAGTTTTAACTTATTCTTATCCACATTATCACCTCTTGGATAATATTTACTAACTTAATAATAGATATGAATTTTTTCTTAACAAAAAAGGTTTTCAGTATGTAATTTCCGATAAATGGTTTTATGTTAACTAATTCTACATGTCGTATAAAGATTATCCACTTCTTATTTTGAGGCTTTTAACTGTTAATAAATAGGTGATAACTGGATTATTTGCCCTAAAACTTGAGAAGCAGAACTATTAGGATAAAAATTAGTATCGTATAGTATTAACCACTCAAGGGTACAAAATTTTACTCTTTACTGACAATATGCTGTTAGTAATTTGTTGGGAGTTATTTAACAAAAAAGCTTCTAATAGTAAGAGCTTTTCATCCTTTTGTTCACCTCTTTGACTGCCTGTGAGTCAACCTGATATACCGATAAATAGTGCTCTCTATACTATTATTTATCATGCCTCTAAATCTTCTGTGTATAAGGAATTATTTAGTTCCATAAAAAATCTCAGCAGAGCTAATTAAAGAACGCGACAGTATCTAATTAGAAAACTGCAAATTGTTTTCTTATATAAGAAAGTGGTATTATTAGATAAGAAAATAAAAAAGTCTACCTATAGGAAGGGTGACAAAGGTTTTTATGTTAGATGAAAAAAATCATCCGAGAGAAGGAAAAAGAGGACGTCCTCTAGATTTGTCGCGTAATAAAGTAATACTTGAAACAACTTTAGACCTATTAGCAGAAAATGGATATGAATCCTTAACAATAGATGCAGTTGCTATCAAAGCAAAAGTAGGAAAAGGAACCATTTATAGACGTTGGTCTTCTAAAATGGACCTTGTCATTGACGCCGCCACGTTAATGAGCCCTTTCGAGATATCAGTAAAAGAACTGAATACAAATCAAGACTTGAGAGGACAATTGATTGATTTACTCACACTATTCTTTCAGCAAGATAATAAAAAATATCAGAAAGCTACTAGTGCGATTTGTAATGCTGTTAACGAAAAATTAGAACAAGGTATACGTGAGGCTTTTTACTGGCGTTACAGAAGCGCGATTGAATCAATTCTCGAGCCTTATATAAAGGAAAATTTAATTACTGATGGTGATTTGGAACTCATGGCAGATATTGGCCCTGCACTACTTATGTATAAAATTCAATTTAAAAACCAATCTAATGATTCTCATTACATCGAGCGACTCGTTGATAAATTAATGATGCCTCTTGTGTCATTAAAAAAAGTGTAAACAATCCCATATTGAAGAGAATTATAAAACCTAGCACATATATGATATGTGCTAGGTTTTATAATTATTAGTATTCGATTCCATCAAATATCTCTAAATGACTTTTTTCAAAACGTCCAAGTTTATGAAAAAACTGTATAGAGTTAAAAATCACATCGTACATGCTTATAAAATCGAGATTTACTACCATGTAGTCTTATAATTCATTTTGCCATGATTCCTTTTGGGGAACCTATTTGTTTAACTAAACAGAGTCGTTGTTTTTATTAATAATCTTATTTTCCGAAAAATCTTTCTATTAATTCTTCTACTGTTGGTATGTCTTTTATGATATCGATACCATTATTTACAGAGATTATCCCTTCATCGAATTTCCCTTCTAACATTCCAGTCCTAAAACCACCTGTGATGTCCGAAGATGTATCTTCATTATTCTCATGTTTTTTGAGAATTATTTCTGCCTTTTTGGTTAGTATTGAGCGCAATGTCTTTACGATAAATGCCATATCCTCATGGCCTGAATCTAGGATTGCTTGTTTCGTTTCTCTTGCTGATGGCGCTTCTTTCGTCGCAATAAATCTTGTCCCAATATACACGCCTTCTGCTCCCAACGCAAAGGCTGCTTTTACCCCACGTGAATCGTTAATTCCACCTGCTGCTAACACTGGAATATTTACTGAATCAACCATCGTAGGTACCACTGTAAAGGTACCGACAGATTTTGCTGGTAAACCTCCTCCTTCATCATATCCCGTAGCAACTAATAAATCTGCGCCCATTCTCTCTGCTATTTTCATTATTTCGGGTGTTGGAGTTATTGGTCTGTATATGATTACTCCATTATGTTCTTTTATTTTATCGAACAGTACTTTATTTGCTTCTCCTACAATCGCAAAATATTTTATTTTTTCCTCGAATGCTACTCTCAATAATTCATTATAGAAAGGATTATCTTTATCTCTTTCTTCCCCACTTGAAATAATATTTAATCCAAATGAATTACTTGTTAGTTCTCTTGTTTTTCTTATTTCATTTCGCATTCTTTCTGCGGTTTCCTTTGGATCACTCGTTAATGTTTTTTGTCCAGCATTTGGCCCTAATATTCCTAATCCTCCTGCATTTGCTACTGCGGCTACTAATTGTGCATCTGTATTCCATGACATAGGGGCTTGTATTAAGGGATATTTTGTATTTAATATTTCCGTTACTCTATTTTTCATGTTGTTTCTCACTCTCCAAATTCCTGAATTATAGAACTTAAAAGTTCCACAAATGAATCTTAGCAAAAAAAATTACGGTACGCAACATTATCGTATTTAAATTTTTTGTTTATTGATCAAATCATAGGTTTTCTTATCTAGGTTTCAATAATTGATTTCATTACTTTGTAATATGCCATTATTTAGAGTTAACAAATGACCTATAAAACGTGAAAAGAGCCTGAATTCCTTAGAAACAGGCTCTTTTTGACTTTAAATATATACTTTTTTTGCTTCTACGTTTAAAGGCAAAATACAAGCTTCCTTCATAAGATTTATCTATTTCTGGTTAAATTTACTACCTTCTTCCTTTGAGTCTCACAATTCCTTCAACTTTGCTAAGCTGGTGTTTTTAAAAAGGTGAAGTATTTAAAAGGTGATTTACAACTATTTATATTCTTATATATGATTGGAATTTTTGAGGAGTTTTCTTCTAGTATTGATATTTAGTTAAGTAAGCTCTGAATAAGAATGCCATAATTTATAAAGTCGATTACATAATAAGATATGTAATCGGCTTCAAAATTCGGTTCACTATTTCAGTAACTACACTTGTTTTAATATGATTGGCATCATTAACTTATCAACAACTCGTTCGATGTAATGAGAATTAGTAGACTGATTTCTAGAGTAAAGATTATACATAACTAAAGCAGGGCCAATATCTGTAATGAGCTCTATATCGTCATCAGTAATATGATTTTCTTTTACATAAGGATCAAGCATTGATTCAATAACGTTCCTGTAGCGCCAGTAAAAAGCAGCCCGCAGCCCTTTTTCTAATTCTTCATTACAAGAAACACAATTACAAATTGCATTCATCGCTTTCTGATAATTTTTATTATCTTCCAGGAGTAACAGAGAAAGCAGCTCAATCAATTGTCCTCTCAGATCTTGATTTTTATTTAATTTCTCTTTTGCTATTTCGAAACGACTCATCGAAATAGCAGCGTCAAGGACAAGGTCCATTTTAGAAGACCAACGTCTATAGATTGTCCCCTTTCCCACTTTTGCCTTTGAAGCAACTGCGTCTAATGTTAAGGAGTCATACCCGTTTTCGGCTAGTAAATCTATAGTTGTTTCAAGAATAACCCTATTGCGTGATAAATCTAGAGGGCGCCCTCTTTTTACTTCTGTTTGTTGCTGTTGTTCATATGTCATAAAATTCTCGACACCTTTCCTCTAGGTTAACTTTCTTATTTACATACATAATTATAGCATCTTTATCATATATTACGATAATATTGCGTTCTATAATTATCTATGCTATGATTTTACGGAACTTTAAAGTTCCATATATAAAAGATGCGGGGGAATCACATATGTCAACATCGTCAAGTAATAATTTCAAAAAACGAAATATGGTAGCGAGAGTATTGGTTATCGGCGCAACTGGAAATGTGGGATCACAAGTAGTCAAAGAGTTTGACAAAAATGATGAGGGTGTCGTCATTCGGCTTGCAACAAGTCGTCCAGAAGTTGCGAAAAAGTGGCGAGCTGAGGGCCGTGATGCCGTCGTACTTGACCTTAATCGACCTGATACCTTCGCTGAAGCTCTAGAGGACGTGGACCGGGTATTTTTGCTAACGGGTTATACTTCTGACATGCTGTATCAAAGTAAAAAATTTGTTGATGCATCGGTCAATGCGGGAGTAACTCATATCGTCCATCTGGGTGTATTCACTTCGCGTCAGGATTTTATACCTCATTTTAATTGGCATGACCTTGTAGAAACCTATATTGAAGCAAGTGGAATCGCTTGGACACATCTTCACCCCAACGTGATTGCGGATACAATCTTTGCTTTTGCTTCAATAACCGAAACACATTCTTTCCCAGTCTATTGGGATGACATGCCGCAAGGGTGGGTATTCGCACAAGATATTGCTGCTGTTGCTTCTGCCGTGTTACGAGAGGGTCCCGAGAAGCACGGAAGTGCTAATTACTGGTTGAGCACGGAGGTGCTGACAGGCCCTGAGGTCGCCGATATTCTAACTGAGGCATCAGGAAAAGAGATTAAATGTATTACACTTGATCCTGCGGACTCGGAAGCGTATGCTGCTCAGATTACAACCGTACCAGAGCGCGCCTATATGGAGAGCGCTGCCATAACGATGAAATTAGCTGCAGCTGGTAAAATGCCCCTTCAGACTGTTGTTCACGATGACGTCTTAACAGTGCTGGGTCGTCCTGGGACTACAATGGCGGAATGGGGACGTCAAAATCTTTAAGTAACGCTTTTAAAACGAGACAATTGCCCTTTCTTTAAGGAGAGCGCATATTTTGATTCAGCGTATCAAACATGAATATCAGCCAACCTATATCTTATAAAGATATAGGTTGGCTGATGAGATATATACAGTATAAAAAAGGAGATAGGATTAAGATGAACAAACAACAAAAAGGTATGGAAAGTTCTCATATAAAGACTATACCTATTATTACATCATTTCTGATTGCCGGATTTATTGGTTTGTTTAGTGAAACAGCTTTAAATATGGCATTAAAAGATTTAATTTCTGGCTTTGGTATTCATGAAACTACCGCCCAGTGGCTGACAACAGGGTACCTGTTAACATTAGGAATTCTGGTACCTATTTCAGGTTTTATTCTTCAACGATTTACGACCAGACAGCTTTTCATAACGTCTCTTATTTCTTCCATCATAGGAACGTTCATTGCAGCTATCGCACCAACGTTTGGTGTACTAATGGTTGCTCGTGTAGTGCAGGCAATTGGAACAGCTATACTTTTACCACTTATGTTTAACACCATCCTTGTTATCATTCCACCCCATAAACGTGGAAAATCAATGGGGATTATTGGGTTAGTCATTATGTTTGCCCCGGCTGTTGGGCCAACCGTAACAGGTTTAATTTTAAAAACATTAACATGGCACTGGATTTTCTGGATTTCGCTTCCGTTATTAGTCGTTGCTTTAGTGTTTGGAACTTTTTTTGTGCAGAACGTTACCACACCAACAAAGCTAAAAATCGATATAGTTTCTGTCGTTCTTTCAACAATAGGTTTTGGCGGAATTGTATTTGGATTTAGCAGCGCTGGAGAAGGTGGAGGCTGGGGAAGTTTACAGGTTATTCTATCTCTTGTCATTGGAACTATCGCATTAATTGCGTTTTCTGTTCGTCAAACGAAGATGAAAGAGCCAATGTTAGACCTTAAAGCCTTTAAGTATCCAATGTTTACAATTGGTCTTCTATTAATTCTAGTCTGTATGCTGATCATGCTTTCTGCAATGATGATTTTACCGTTGTATTTACAAACATCATTAGCTTTATCAACGTTTACAGCTGGTCTTATGCTTCTTCCTGGAGGAATTATTAATGGCATCCTTTCACCAGTTATGGGTGGGCTGTTTGACCGTTTCGGCCCTAAATGGTTAGTTATCCCTGGACTTGTGATTGTAGCCGGCACAATGTATGGTTTCTCAACGATAACGCCGGAAACTTCAACAGGGTTTATTGTTGCTTTACACATTGCACTTATGATATCTATTTCGATGATTATGATGCCAGCTCAAACGAATGGTTTAAATCAACTTCCATCTGAACTGTACCCTCATGGAACTGCTATTATGAACACCTTGCAGCAGGTTGCTGGTGCAGTTGGAACAGCTGTTGGAATCTCCATTCTTTCATCAGGTTCAAGAAGCTTCCTTGAGACGGTATCAGATAAAATGGATCCGTTAAATCAAGTTCTTGCTTTTAACAACGGTGTTCAAAATTCTTTCATCTTTGCAGTTGTTGTCGCCATTGTGGGATTAGTGATTTCATTTTTTATTAAAAGAGTTAAGCTCAAAGAGGAAGCTAATTAACTATACACAATTGATTCTGTACGATGGCTAAAAAAAGACTTCACAACTAGTGGAGTCTTTTTTTAAACAATTAGTTTTTTAGTAAATTTATTACTCCTTTTTCTGTGATTTGACTATTATTTATCATTCAACACTTGAAGGGTAATACTACAGGCGTCGCACATAATAAAACGCGAATATATAGTGTATACATTTACTCAGTTGAAAGCCTCACGAATATATGATTGTTCATTCTAAGCAACCGTACTTATTATAAGAAGTCCTACCATTTTTATAAAAACAATTCAGTGATGTTGAGTTCTATAATAAATCTTGTTATACTATTTACGGAACTAATTAGTTCTATATATAAATATAGAGGTTTATTATAAAGAAATAGTAACCTAATAGGAGGAACTGAAGTATGTTAAATGAAAAAACTGAGAAGACCAGAGAGATAGCCAAAAAGTTTCTGGAAACTTTATTTAAGGGTAATGTTATAGGTATTGGAGACATGTTTGAAGGAAGTGATGCCGGATGGAAAGTCTTAGGTGATAACCGAGGGTTTCCTGTTGCTCGTAAGTATGGTCCTAATGAAATCGGTGACTTGATCAAGGCGGTTAGCCCAGCAGCAGCACGAGGCGGTGACGTTGACGTACTGGGTGTTTTCGCAGATGGCGATAGAGCCTTTGTCGAAATTCATGCAAAAGGGACAAGTTTTTCAGGAAAGTCCTATGATAATCGAGTGCTTTTCTCGATTCATACGGGAGAAACAGGCATATTATTAATTGAAGAATATCTGGATACCCGTCATCTTCATGAATTGCTTTTCGATACGAATGCTGAATAAATAGGCTTCTCATATAGCTTCAGACAGTAATTCCCTAACAGCTTTCCTCAAAGTGATTGAAAACCTTGAACAAGCTTAAGGAATAGTAAACCAAAACTAAAAACCGAGCACCTAATATATGTGTTCGGTTTTTAAATGTTTAATACTAATATGCGTTAAGTACTTAATTAATAATAAAGAAAGAACTCAAGCGTGAAGATCTTACTTCGAAGTACTTTACAACGTTAGCTAAGCTAAGTGGAGATTATTTAAAGATAAATAAATAGCATCAATTCACAAAAAAACAAAATCAATATTAGCGATTTAGAAGCCTCTTTCACATAGAAAGATTTCCCTCACAACAACCGTCTTTTTAGACTAATAACGGCTCACCTGGTGATTTTAAAATGCAGAGAAACACTCTCTGGCGAAATTAATTTTTATTTCTCGTATGACTAACTCTTTGAATACAAATTTTATTATTTTAAAACTACAGAAAAAAGACCACTTACAGAAGAGAAATATTAATTATTGTTTAGTGTTTTTGGAATTAAGCACTTTCTAATTTATTACATAATTTTTTATAGCATATAGTAGAAATATCTGGATCTTTCTATTGCGTAATGACACATTATCTTATACTAATACAAAGTTAAAAATCAATATTACTTATATTGAATATGTAAATGTTGTAACTAACTTATATAAATTAAAGTTTTATTATTTACTCAAAATGACGACAAATACGCAGTTTTTCTACAAGGTAGGTAAATGCTGTAACTATTTTTAATAAAGTACGTTAGTTATTATCTAATGATATTGTAAAAAATGAAACTAAACATATTTATGGCTATGTTAACTAAGGATGAATAAGAAAAAAACTATTGTAAATCAAATTCGAGCTATTTCATGGAACTTATGTTAAATTTTAAAAGTATAATTGAAACTACAGGGGGAAACGTTAGTGAGATTAAGAGAGATAAGAGATTTACTAAAAAAATACGGCTACCTTATTCAGTATTCAGAAGAGAAGCTCAGTAATGGGGACTACCATGTATATGGGTTACAAAGAGCAATAAATGCTATTGATAATCTTGCAGTATTAGGGATTTTCGATGAGGATATCAAAAGATTAAAATTTTTTGAGAGCATTTACCTATCAAGAAACAGTGAAGATAAAATGAGACTTAGTCAAGATCATCATCAAGCAATTAAGAGGATAATTGACACAGCTAGAGAAAAAGTAGATGGTTATCAAAAACTTATTAGCAATTCAATACCTGAACATGAAGAAAATGTTGTGAGTATAAAATTACCACAATATAATGACTTAAATGATTTAAGTAAGTTTTTTAAAGAGCTAGATAATGCTATGCATACGGGTTTAGCAACTCAAAATTTTCAAGATGAATATGAGCTCCAAAATTTTGATACTGGTTCTTTATGGATAGATATAATAATGGGGTCTAGTGCAGTAGTTGGCTTTTTGGGAGAATTAATTACTACTGCGATGAATGTTAAGGAAAAATCTTATCAAGTACAAATTACTCAAAATCTGTTAGAACAACAATTGGAACTTCAACAATCCAACAAAGAACAATTAGAATTTGTAAAAGGATTATTTAATGATCAAATGAACACAATTGTAGATGCAGAACTTCAACTCCTTAAGGGTAATAAAGATATAGATACAGAGGGTTTAAACCAAATGAGAACCTCAGTAAGACTTTTTGCTGACTTAATCAACAAGGGTACGCAATTTTATAGTCCTTTAAATGCACCTGAAGAGGTAAAAAAAGCTTTTCCAACACAGCCAAAAACAGAGGCTCTAAATGAACCAAAAAATCTATTGGAACAAAAACTTTCTTACTTAGAAGATAATCAAAGTGACACAGAATAATTAAAAATATAAATAACAAAGACCGCCTTTGGTTTATAAGGCGGTCTTTTCTATATTCGTACTATATATGACTATATGACATAACTTATAAAAAGGTGCATTTAAGAATATAAATAGATGTTTTGTCATTAGTTTTTCTACCATCTAAATAGGTGTACCTTTTTAGACTTACGAGAATTATAGAAAAATACTATATTTGTTGTCACTAACTATAAATGGTAAAATCTTTATTTTTATAAGTAAGTTTATTCATTTACTTCTTATTACAAAAGAAATTGATTTTGTATTTTTAGCAAAGATTATAATATTAAAAATGAATTCTCGCTAAAGATCTGTAAATTTTATATTGGGATATTATAAATACAATAATTTCTTAAAAGATAAGTAGAAGATAGAGTGGTATACGATAAGAAGTAAGATTGACTATTTGTAATTAATAAGAGCAAATAACATAACATATATTTTCCCCAACTACTTCACTATTTACTTGAATGAATATAAGGGGAAATCTCTCTATCTAGAAAAAATAGTTTTTTTTAGAAATTAAATACAATTCTCTAATTTCTTCTGTATATTAACTGTAGTTGTAAAATAAAATTTAATCAAAAACATCGTCTAACCGAAGATTTAAAGCCAAAACAAAAGAACTCACCTTGAAAAGAGATTAATCAAAATGAGTTCTTTTTATTAACTTATTCAGTTAGATTTTATAAAATAGTTTGAACCAATTAATATGGATGTTCTTTAAGATATCCTATAATCTATCCCGTAAATACAATATGCCCTGAACACTAGATGTAAAATATACTCGATAGTCCGAATTTTTTTGAAAATTTTAGGATTTTTAATAGATAACGAAGGAGTAAAACATATAATGAACTTTAAAGAATATTATTAGATTCTCCATTCATTACTTCGCTACCTTTAATAATTTTATATTCCATTCTGCTTGCAGTCGCAGTTTCTCTAGCTGCACGTTCTTTAGCTAAGACTATCGGATCTTCAATTTTATTATCACCTTTAACTTCAACAATTATATAGTCTCCATTAGTCTTCTCAACTAAAAAGTCGGGATAATAATTTCTTACAGTGTTGGAGTCCGGATCAATATATTGAATATAAAAATCTGTTTGGCCGTGAGTCAACATACCAGTAAAATAGATTTTTTTAACATCCTGTAAATTAACAACATCTTCAAAAAAACGTTTTTCAGGTTTTGAATCAAAACAATAAGTGTCTAAATGAAAGCTCTTTTCTCTTAAAGCTTCATATTCGAGTTGAGATAGTTCTGCAACTAGCTCTGGCTTTGCAGTAACCTGATAATAACCATCTTTTGGCTCCTTAACCAAATCGATATGATATTCTTCTCTACTTTCATACGGTTTTAACTCATAAAGGTACTCAAAGAATTTAGGGATAATATGATCATACAATACTTCATTAAAATCACTTACTAATTCTACAAGTTGTTCGAAGCCAGGTGATGAATTTAATAAATGCTTTTCTATTTCAATACAGGATTTATTAAGGTATTTAGCAATTTCAGCTACTAAGGTGTATTGGCTAAATTGCCTTTTATCTCTTTCAGCTTTTAAATCTTCGCTGATTTTCCGAATACCTTTTAATCCTTCCTGACTAATTCTTCTCAATTGATATTTCGTTAAATCAATTTTATCCAATTCAAAATCAATTACATCTGTAACAGTTTTCTCTCTTAATGAGTGTAATTTTTGTGTTCTATTTAATGTAACTTTAACAGGAGGTGGAACTAACCTGATTTTATATTTTTCTTTATTAGTTTGCATTTTATTTAAATCTTCTACATTTAAACGGAAGTTCTTATTTAACTCATCATCCAAGATCTCTAAGTTCTCCTCTGATAAATAAACTTGTCCTGTTTCCTGCATCGGTCCAATTGCTCGTAAACATCTCATTGTGGCTTGCAATACAAATACCTTTGATTTAGGCTTTCGATATAGTGCTACACCGAATAAAGAACGGCAATTCCAACCTTCTCGTCCTTTATTCACCAATAAGATGAATTGCTTATTAGATCCAGGAGAATCTAGCCTATTGAATTCTCTAATTTCATCATTAGAGGTGATTTTATCATCACCAACATTCACTAAAATTTTATCAATTGGAACATCTAGATCATTTAAGATTTCTTCTAATTCTGGTCTCAAATCATTTTGTAATTCTTCTATATTACTTGCAAAAATAGCCAATTTAGGTAACATTCCTTCATATCGATGGTTGCTATACTTCTCCCAGAAATCTTTTACTACTATTCTAAGAAACTCTTTAGATTTTGGATTTGTATAACCTTCGATATGAACCTTTTTCAAATACTCTTTATTTATAGCCTCTTGTAATCCATAGGAGTAAACTACTTCAGGGAAAACCTCTTTACCCGAATATGGTGTGCCCGTAAAATTGTAACATCCAATCACCGAGGTTCCAGATTTCTCTAGGGAAGCTGCTAATTCATTAATCGTCAATCTAAGACTTGTTTTAGCTGCTTTTAATCCCATATCCTTCGCTAGATCATCACCAAAAGCATGATGTGCCTCATCAATAAATACGCCTAAATTCCCCAAACGAGTTAATTTAGAAAACCTTTGGTTGCTTAGTAATTCTCCTTCTTCTGAAGGTTCTTCAAAACCATATAAATCGCCTAGTTGATCATAAACTGATTCTGTTGATGGGGTATAATCAAATAATGTTTCGACTTTTGATTTTTCCTTATGTTGACGCTTTAGAATAATCTTTTGTGTATTTGAAATGATAATATTATATTTTGAACGGTCAATAGTATTTAAAGTTGTACTAGTACCTTCTAGAAAATGAATCTTTAGATTACTATCTAGCCAAGTTAAGTACTCTGGCGGGATAACTTTTGATTTATCAAAAGTTTGAATCTCACGTAGAGATTCCAATACAGTTTTGTCTGGTGCAAAAACAATTGCATTATGACAAAAGCGTTTATCCTTAGGAAATTTATTAGCTAATAAAAATTCATAAAAAATACAAGTAGCCATTAAAATGGTTTTACCTGTACCCATAGTTAACGCGAAAATGTAGTTGGCATAGGTTAATTCAAACTTCTTCATTCTAGCAAACACACTCTTATACTGGTCCAATTCTAACGCAAATAAAGACATTTGTTCGTTTTTATCAAGTCCCATGTCTTCGCGTTTTTCGAAACCGTTTTTTCTCTCATACCAGTCAGTAAATATATCATGTATTTTATTGTTGTTCTGATATTCTTTTAAGAAAATATACATCTCTAACGCTTCAAATTGTGGTTGACGTAAAAAAGAAGTTGGGTTTTGATAATCATTAAAATCTAAAAACTTCTTTGACAACAACTTATATTTTGTACGAATACGTACTTTGTTTTGAAAATAGAAATCCCATAGGTGTGTATGAAAAGCAAAATCTAAAGCAAAAGAATTCTTCTTACTCATTTTCAATACTCACCTCTAATGATTCAGACAACAGGTCCGTTATTTTCACACGAATAGTACCAGCATCTTTTGGAATTTCATAAATACCCTTAACCAGCTCTGTTTTCAAAGGTATATCTATCTCCTTAGGTTCTAATATTGCTCCATCGTAATTCCAATCAATCATCACTGATTCGACAAGTTCTTTCCAATCTCCGACGTTCTCTTTCATGATACTTAATTTTTGAAGTAAGTTCATTGGATAGAAATTTTGTATAATTAATTTATCTCCATCTGTTTTAATTAAAGCTTCAGCATCCCGTTTGAATTCCAGATTAGCTCTATCACGTAAAATATCTACTACTGTAATATTAATCTTATATGGAATTTCTTTTTTTAATGCTGCTGCTAAGTCTTTTTCATGTCCCATACAAACTAATAAAATATCTTCCACATATTGATTTGGATTTTCTTTTTGGCGTTTTTCAAAGGTTTTATAGTCTAAATTAGTTATTAAATCATTTAAATCAGCCTTTGTTGTAATACGATTGATTGGCATAATTTTAACCATTTGACCATCTTTTTCACCATCAAAATAACTATAGCTATCTAGCTTTTGAATCTCCAAAGCATCAATCAGTATTTCTTTTGCTTGTAGTGGATTTCTGAATATATCATAATTATTGACATTATATACTTCAAATCCAGGCTTGGTATCTGAATTTTCATTAAGAACCCCTAATAGCCGTTTAGTAGTAACCTGTATTGCCCCAAGATTAATGTCCGCCCCTATAAACTTTCTATCTAATTTCATTGCTACTGCTTGTGTAGTTCCTGAACCCATAAAACAATCAAATACAATATCGCCTTCATTTGACCCCATTTTTATAATACGCTCTAATAGAGCTTCTGGTTTTTGTGTAGGGTAACCATTTCGCTCTTGAGCAACAGGATTTACAGCTGGAATATCTAGCCATAGGTCTTGAAGTTTTACCCCTTCCATTTCATCCAAATACTGTTTATATTGAATGCGTCCTTCTTTATTTTTTGGGAAAATTAGGCGTCCTTCCTTTTCGAACTTTTCCATTTTTCCATAAGTCCATTTGTAACCATTTGCATGTGGATAATAACCTTTATATGCATAATATAAATTAGGACGAGGACCAGGATTTCCTGTAGGAATAGGAATGTACTTTCTACCATTTTCATCGGTTTTTGCTCTTTTTAAGTATTTCTCATCATATTCATGATATTGCATGTTAAATACATTATTAGCTGACTTAGAATACCAATAAATTGTATCATGTAGTGTTCCACATCTTTTGGTAGATAAACCTGTCGAAGTAGATCTTTTCCAAATTATCTCATTTTTAAAGTTATCTGCTGAAAATATCTCATCCATCATCATTCTAAGTTGATAGTTTTTGGCATCATCACAATGTAAAAATACATTTCCATCCTCACTTAGTAGTTCTTTTAACAAAATTAACCTTTCATACATAAACTGTAAATATTCATCGTTAGACCAAATGTCATTATATTGCTTTTCTTCAAACACACTTTGATCATTACTGATTTTTTTACTTCTAAGACTAATTGTTTTCTTATAATCTGCTTTTGAATCAAAAGGAGGATCAATATAGATCAGTCTAATTTTACCTCTATATTTTTTTAATAAATGACTCATTGTTTGGAGGTTATCGCCCCAAAAAATTTTATTCATCCAATCACTTTCCGAATGACCATAAGACTCTTTTAATTGAGCTGGATAATACTGCGTTGATGTATATGGTCTTTTTCCCTTCCAATTTAGCATAGGGTAGCCCTTAATTGGTTCAAATTCATATTCTTCTACATTTTGTAATTCTTGTTCGTTACTCATTAATTTCACCTCATAAATTTCGATCACAGTAAAAACGCAGATCGCAGTTTCCACAGTGTTTTTTGGGTCTCTGTTTAATTGTATAATCATGATTCTCTATACGATCGACAATTCGATCAAAAGATTTAATCGTTTGATTGATTACGGATGTATCCTTTTCAAATGTAACATATGGATTACTGTCTTTTTCTCCTGTATAGTAAAGATGCATTTTGCTTACCTTATAGTTTGTCCGTTCTTCTACCAAATGGGCATACACCTCAAGTTGTCTCTTATAACGATAAAGTGCATCTTGTTCTTTCACCAAATCTGGTTTCTTTTCAGATTTAAAGTCGACAATTTCTACTGTATCTCCATCACCTTTTACTAAATCAATTGTTCCCTTGAGAATATACTTATCCTTTACTAAGGATACATCAACTTCTGCCTCTTGAATATGCGACCAATCATTATTTTGCTTTTCTACATAACTTTTTACTTGTTTCAATGCAGCCTCTTGTGTTTGTGGTGCTAGGTATACACGCTCACGTTTAGAAAGATGCTGATAGTTAGTGTTAAACCAATCTTCAATATTCGCTACAGTAATTAAGTGTGCTTCGTTTTTTAGCGCAGATTTATGGATATCCTCTATTGTTTGATGAACTAATGTACCAAAAATGGTTGCCCCTTGACGTACAGGTGCAAAACCGAGTTCTTTATAAAATTTATATTGTAAGGAGCATGTTTCAAATAAGTTTATATGAGATGTAAAAGAATACTCTCGCTTAATGTTAACATCCTTCACTTGTACTAATTCGATATCATAAATTGTTGGCTCATCTCGCCAATTTTTTAAATGACGATAGGATTCAGTAAAGTATTTAGATGGTATATTTCGTGTTCCTGAGCCACTTGCCACGTTCTCCTGACAACTTAAAACTAGTAAATTTTGAGCTCTTGAATACGCGGTGTAATACAAACGATAAAAGTCATACATTTTTGTAAGATCAATTGGTTCAAAAGGTGGCTTCTGATAAAATTTATTTTGTAATAACGCATCAATATCTGTATATTGTTTTCTAGGTGTAGATTCTAGAGATCCTACAATAACTACAGGAAATTCTAAACCTTTAGATTGGTGAATTGTCAAAAATGATATACAGCCACTTGGTGCATACTCAGAATCATCCTCATATTCGTCAATGCCACCTTGTAATAAGAACCTTATATATTGGTTGAAAAAACGTACTACTGAATCACCAATATTTTTTGGTGTGAATACCGAAATATGATGAAGGTATTCAAATTTAGTAAGCAATTTAGAAAACTGAGATAAATTACGTACTTCCCTGCTATCCTTAACGGTAAATATATTATCACTCAATAAATTACTAAACAATTCAAATTGAATAAGTTGATAAAATAATCCCGAAAACGCATAGTCTAAGTTTTTATTTAGATTCATATGGGCTCTAGCTTTCTCTTTACACCAATTTAACAAATTGTGATTTTCTGGCTTTCTTAATTCTTCTGCAAATTCTAATAAACAAGCATCATAAAAATCCCACTCAGCAAGAGAAGCGTTATCTTTCCATTGTCTTAGTTTTCCATACATTGGAAACAAGAATAGGATTGCACCTATTGCTAATCGAATTTCTTGTCTCTCAAAGAATAGATTGGAGCGAGGAGAATAAACTGGAATGCCTCTTTCTTCTAAATACCGGGAGAGACTCAGAACTTTCGAATTTTTTACAGAACGGAAAAGAAAGGCGATTTGATTCCAATCCGAAATTTTACCTTCCGTTTTCATCGCCTGGAGAAATAAATATACTTCACTCTCCCAATTACTTAGGCCATTTTCTCCCGAAACTTTAACAACTGTTTTTTGATTTACCTTGTTCGATTCGTGTGCTGTAATTTTTTTATGAAAACGATAGGTGGTACCATTTTTTGACCAATTGTTCTGTTCCATCCATTGATTATAAAACTGAACAATCTCCGGATTCGAACGATAGTTAGTAGAAAGTTCTACTTGTTGACAAACATCTTTTGAGAAGTTTTTTTCGAATTCTAAAATATTACGGATTGTAGCCCCTCTAAATCGGTATAAACCTTGATCATCATCACCAACAACGCAAATATTTTGCTGTTTACCTGCTAGTAAAAACATCAACTTCTCTTGAATTGTATTCGTATCCTGAAATTCATCGACCATTAAGTAGTGTAATTTTTCATTTAGACTATTTCTTACCTCTTCATGATTTTGAAGGAGCTTATATGTTTCGAGTTGAATTGTTGAAAAATCTAATGCATTTTCTTCAATTAATAATTGCTCATAGATTTTGTAACACTGTCCTAAAACATTTAACCTTGTATCCTCGCTAGCGATTAGTTCATCAATATTAACTATTTCCTCACTTAATTTGTTAATCCATTTTAATAATTCTTGTGATTGTTTCCAACGAGATGTATTAAAATTTAAAAGAGATTCAATTTCATGGAGTTCTAAAAAAAGATTTAATTTTTGATAAAGCATATACTGTTGATCAAATTGATCCATTAATATGTAGTTTTTCTTTAATCGTGTGTATTCTCTATTTTCTTCTAGTATACGAAGACATAAAGAATGGATTGTACCAACATACATCTCATTAAGATTAAATTTGATATCAGCTTCATGGAGCCTATTTGAAATGCGAGTTACTAACTCATTAGCTGCTTTTTCAGTGAAAGTAGCTACTAAAATATTTTGTGGTTCAACTTGCTTATGTTCAATGAGATATAAAATACGTTCCACTAATGTAAACGTCTTACCTGACCCAGGTCCAGCTATGATCAATAATGGCCCCTCAGTCGTTTCTACAGCCGTTTTTTGTTGTGCGCTTAGTCTCCTAGACACAATCATCACTCCCTTATTCATTTATAAGATTCAACACTATAGCTTTGGTTTGACATGAAATTTGAATGAAAGTATGTAGAAAAGTTGACTTAGATGCAAGGATAAAGAATTTATTTTGAACAATTTTCTACCCAAACGAGTTGCTTTTATAGTAAAAGTAAATTAAATCTTAAGTTTATATTCGACTAACAGATTGAATCCAAGTATATAATGAATCAATATTATATATAATGTAAATTAAATAGATTACTATATATCTAAATGCACATGCTTTGTACCCACAAAAAAACTGGACTTGTCAATATTTATTGGACACTAAGTTAGGCTACTATGATGAATAAGCTTTTTCGTATTCAATAGGGGAAAGATAATGCAGAGAAGAATGTATTCTTTTGGTATTGTAATAGAGCTCTATATATTTAAATACTTCTTTTCGAGCTTGTTCTGGTGTCGTAAATTTGGCACCATGAATGAGCTCTCTTTTTATGGTCTTATAAAAAGATTCCATTAACGCATTATCATAAGGATTTCCTTTTCTACTAACACTTGAAACAGCACCATACTTTTTCAGTATGGCTTGAAAATTACTACCTGTATATTGGGATCCCTGGTCTGTATGGATAATTAATCCTATTGGAGGATTTTCTTTGTTATATCCTTGTAAAAAAGCGTCTATCACAAGAGAATCTTTCATCCGTGTACTCATAGACCAACCACTCACTTTTCTCGAGTACATATCCACAAATACCGCAAGGTATAAAGTGCCCTTTTGAGTAGGAATATAGGTAATATCACCGACCCATATTTTATTTCGTCCGTCTGTGTGAAAAACTTGATTTAAGAGGTTGGGTCTTTCTATAGAAGGTGATTTTTTATTATAACGTTTATAGCGATACCGACTTCCTTTCGCATACAGGTTCATTTGACGCATCAGTTTTCCTACTCTTTTTCGATTTACCTTGATTCCCTTCCTTTCAAGAACCTTTGTAATTCTTAAGGATCCATATCGCCCCTTATGTTCCTTAAATATCTCCTGTATTTCCTCACGTAACACTTCATTCTCTAAAGCTCTTTTAGAAGGTTTTCTCTGTAAATATTCATAGTAACCTGATCGTGAGATGTTTAACGTTCTACAAGCCTTCTTGATGTTATAGTTGTGTTTATTTTCTTTTAAGAATTGAAATCTTACACATTCTTTTTCTTCAAGAAGACCCGGAACTTTTTTAATAAATCAAGCTCTTTTCTAAGTTCTTCATTCTCACGCTTGAGCTTTTTCATTTCATATTGGGAATTATAAAGTGCGCTTCCATGGCCTGGAAACGCACTTTCCCCATATTCTTCATATTCACTTATCCAACGATATAGCGTATTTGGATGAATAGATAATTCTTTCGCAACCTCTTTTACAAATAGATTTTCTTCCAGCACCAACTGAACGGCAGCTATTTTAAATTGACGATCATAAACTTTTCTACCCATAAACCGAATCACCTTTTTCTCTTAATTTAGTGTCCAGTTTATCGTACCATCTCCAAAAATCATTAGAGTTTCTTTGTCTAACAATTGGGGTGCAGTTCAGCTTCTACACTGCCAAGGTAGCTTTTTATTTTTTAAACCATATAATTACTTTAACATCTTATAATAAATCCAAACTATAACCGTTAAAACTTATTTATATTAGATGTAGTTCATAAGCACTTAAAGACTTATCTTCCATAATCTTGTTTAACAATTCTTCGTTTTCATGGAATGAATATTATCTGAGATTAAAGTCTATATTTCTTAAGGGATAATTCATATTAAACATGTCTCTTTTGAGTAATGCTCTCAGTATGGCTAAGCTCAAGGGATTACTTACAATTGTCATAGATTCTTTGAGCTGCAACCAAATTATCTAACAGAATCATTATAAAAATCATTGTAACGGTTTTTAAATTTTTTCTTTGATTTTTTTGTCATTTGAGAAGTTACTTTGATAGCAATAAATTCAGTAGATAATGCTATACCCAAAGCAACAATGCCTAATAAGTCACTTGGTCTAGTACTAATAGCAAAAAACTTTAGCATTAAACAAACAATCAATAAAATAGATACAAATAAAAAGCCACTTATTATCTTATACATCAATCGAATATGCACTTTTTTATCACTATCTATAATTGAATCATCTAATTTAATTTTATTAACTATAGTTATCAATAGTATTGCCATAGATGCAATAAAAGAAATAGGGTTAACATAGTCCATAAAACCTAAATCATCATAATGCTCATTAAAAAGGATAACCATAAAAATTACAAAAGTTACTGCAAGTATTAGCTTCTGGATAAATTCATAAATATCAAATTCTTTTTTATCATCACTTTTATTATTTATATTATTCATAAACGGAATACTATTTTACCCTAAGATCTTCTCTGTATAAAAACTGATTAATTTCCTTTATAGCTGCCTCGGTAATAAATACAGAATACAAGATATAATCCATTAGCTCTTGTTGTTCAATACTACTTCTTCCTTCTAAAGAAACTGCATTACTATATATAACACTATTTATTTCATCAGCAATACCTAAAGAACCATATAGAATCTTTTCTGAGTTTATATTATTAATTTTCTTCAATACCTCTACATACTTACCGTCTTTCAACATGTCTAAATCTACTACGTTAGGTACTATAAAATTTATCCTATAAGGCTTTTCAGATATGTACAAGGCTAAGTCTAAAGGTTCTTCATAATCATTTTCAAAACCAAACTCAAAACCAGACATACCCTCTGATTCTATTTTCTTATACTTTAGGCCCATTTCATCTAGTATTACAGCAATCTGTTTTATAAAACTTTCTCTAGCTACATTTTTATTAGTTGTCATAAAAATCCTCCCGATCCTAATACATAACCTTTTCTCTGCCTGCGATTTGATCTATAAATAGATGACTTTGTTTATCCTCAACTGAAATACCATCAATCTCTCCAACAAATTTGTCGGAGAAATAACTATTGATCAAGGACTCCTTATCTTTAGAAAGATATTTATCATACAGAGCAAACTTCATGGAGTTCCTACCACAAGTTATACTTAAATTATTAAAGAAACTAAACCCTGAAATAAAAGTGTCACTTCCAGAAGCAAATTTAAAAGAGAAATGTTCTTCGGCCTTTTTCAAATTATCCATATTTATATCTTTAGTTAAAACCATAAAGGAGAACATAGAATCCCTCCATATTATTATTTCTTTTTGAATTTTTCTTTTAATGTTACAAATCTCATAAGCTTAGTTTCATTATCAAAGCCCTCTAATACTTGTTGTACTAAATTACAAAAATTAAATACGGCTAACTTAGAGACATCCTCATTAAAGTTATCTGAGTAATCTTCATAAATACCTTCATGCAATTCTTCTAATGTTTTAATTTGATTTTGAGAGACACAACCCGAAGATTTCAATTCAGTTAATAAAAGCTTTCTCCCCTCATAGTTAAATTCTTCACTTAAATAAAAAGTAGTTGAATTTACCATTTGAGTATACCGTACCTTACTTTGACCATACCTCTCACTTTCAGCTATATACTGTTCTTGATACTCTTTTAAATCTTTCAATTTACGAATAGTCTCCATGGCCTATATAACCCTCACCTCAAAAAGATTAATGTCATAAATATAACTGTTTCACATGACTATTATACTACCCAGCTTATACTTTAGTAAATAAAGGTTATGGAACCATAAATTATATAATTGCATTAGGTTAATAAGAATTATTCTATAGATATTAAATTACTCCTAAATTAATCTTAGGTTTAAATAAATTTATAAGCACAAACTAAAAAGCAGCCAAAATATTTTATTTTGGCTGCTTTTTAGCAAGTTGAACAACGAGATAATTTGATTCTAACATTATATTTATCTTTTTTATATTTTCATAAGGTAACGCATATGAAAAGTGAAATGATGAAGAATTATTCTTCAATCTCAAATAAATCTTCTACGGTTACTCCTAGAGCTTTAGCGATAGTAAACACATGCCAATCAAGATGTTGAATGTTTCTATCAAAACGTGAAATGCTTGGTTGTGGAATGCCAGTCATTTCCGATAAAACAGCCTGTGTGATACCTTTTTCTTTCATTAGTTCTTTTAAGCGTGGTCGAACTTTTAACATGTATATCCTCCGATATTTTTATTCAATTATACAATACCGAATAAAATAAATAAATGCTATTTACATACTATATACGATATCGTATAATGTTATAAACAGACCTCTTTAAGTTGAGGCTTCAAAAATGAAGATGAAAGAAAGTTATTATCGCTTAGCTTTACCTCATTTTCTGAAATACCCTAATGATATGTTAAGCAATATGAATAATGATTGCGGAGAAGGATACGAAAAAATTGTTTATGATGTTGCTTGGAGTGAAACCTTTTACGTGTGAAGAATTAGAAAGTTTTACTACATTTTTAAATTTTAAATGTGTAGTAAAACCCAAAAAGGAGCTGGTTTTATGAAAGTGAAAACAACAGAGCCTGGGTATCTTGCAAAGCAAAAATCAAAAGGGAAAACTTATTTATTTATAAAAAAAACTTATCGTGAAGGAAAAAAGGTGAGAAGTAAATCTCTATATAGTTTCGGATCCATGCCAGAAGCTCTTGAACGTCTTTATTGGCTTCGCGATCATCCAGACTGTTTCCCAAAGGACTTGAAAAAAAAAGGTTTTACACTTAATCATATATATAAATGGGTGCTGGCCATTGAAATAAGCCAAAAAGAAAATGGAGCTCCATTTGATGTGTTTAATTGATGAGTTAAAAAAGAAGTCAGAATTAAAAGTTAAACCAAAAACACCTAATTTTAAAATTAGGTGTTTTTGGTACGTTGAAGTTCAGCGATTATACAGCTGTTCTTATAAAAAAGCATGTAGTTTTTATATTATATATTAATAGATATTTTTAATGGTATATAGATAAGTATATTTATTAAGTTTTTAAGAGGTTATGTAAAATTTTAAGGCTTTATTTATGTACTCTAAAAAAATTTGATTATAGCATAGACGAAACTTTGATGAAACGTTAACTGAAAAGCTTTAATATCAATGATAGCGTATATCTTTAGTATTTATATGTCAAATATCAAAAAAATCATGTATTTTCTTATTTTTATCAATTTCAGTGTTTATTACCTTCATAACTTTCTTAATTGTCACTAGCTTGGGGGAATAATCTTTACTTTCGTTAACTAACTTATTTATGGTATTTCTATTTAAACCAGTCTTTTTTGCTAACCATGTAACACTAATTCCTTTAGATTCAAGATACTTTCCCAATTTGGTTTTATAGGGTTTTCCTAAACCGAAAAAATTCATTAGTAATCAACTAGCTCCTTCATTTTAGATTTTATGTATTAACAGTATTTCCAAACTGCCTACAAAAATATACATAAATGATTATTTAAGTAGGCATAGTGGACAAGCATCGGCTCATAACATTTAATAAGACGTCAGAGCAAGACGTCATTGTAAACTAACATGAATGGAGCGAATTAAATGGCAAAAGAATTAGCAATCTCGTTGTTAAGTCCAAAAGACGTCTATTTAACTTTAGAGGGGAAACAGATGTTAGAAGGTCATATTGAAAGAGAAAAACGCGTATGAAGCAAAATAAGAAGCCCAAAAATCAAGTAGGCACTTATCGACCAACGGTGCGGTATCATTCTATTTATCGTACATATGTAAATCATCTTTTTCAGGCTACCGAGTTAGACCGAAATCAAATTATGAGATGTGCGCTTTTTACAGCAGCCCACAATCCTATTTTCTTAGCACTAATGAAAAAGTATAAAATGAGTGACGTCCCTCTTCCCTCCTCTCCGTGGAAACATTCTTCCCACCAGTTATGGATGGAGCAAGAGCCTATTATTGAAGAGAAAGGAGGATGGGAATGTGATAACAGTGAGCGAAAAGGAGCGTCTTCAAATGCTCCTACACTATTTGGAACATCAACAAATAGCAGAACAATATCAGAAACAATTATTCAACCCGAACAGCAGCTTTTTATCAATGAAGAACAAACAGAGTCAACGAGACGTCAGCAACCGATTGAGAGACGAACAAGGACGTTTCCTGCCGTACAACTATCAAACAATGGAGGAATACGGCTTGATTTTAGATGAAGAGGTTCAGCAACAACGTAAGCTTAAAATAGAACCAATTCAAGGCTCTTATAATAGCTATTTGGTGGACGAAAAAGGAAAGAGAGATTGGAGTGGGAATATCTATTTAGCTTGTTTAGCAACGATTTTGGCCATTGCTTTTTTTACCTGACGTCTTTTTAGAATAATGTCGATATATTGACCATAAACATATAGCATGAATATAGTTAAGACCGCCTTATAAACTATGCATAATGGGCGGTCTTTGTTCAAGGTATTCATATTTTTATAGAAAAAAACCTTGTCCTTAGAAGAACAAGGTTTTTTTGTTGCACATAATGAGATAAGATCCTTTTATTGTGTTATTTTTTATCGATTATAAAAATTATCTTATTACTTTAAAAGTAAAGGTTACTGAGAAGCAATTGTATGTGTTTGAATGCTCGCTTCTGCAATTTCACTTACCTAATAATCGTTGTAACCAACCTTTCTTAGTAGGTTGTTCTTCATGCTGACTCACTGCGGTGAGCTTTTTACCCTCTAGCATCTCACGCATAGCAGCAGTAAGGTTTTCATTTCTTTCTTGTAAGGTATGTTCTATATAAGCATTTTGCTTAGTTAGCTGTTCTGCTAAGTTCATAAGTACTTCGTCCCGTTTTTTATCACGTTCCTCTAACTGATCAAGACGTTCTCTCATTCTTCTCATTTCATCAGCTAATATGGAATCAGCCTTTATTTCTGGAACAGGTTTGAATGCTTCTCCTCCAGTATCAAGGTATAAAGCTATCTCTTTAAGTGTATACTCTTGATCTCGGTTTAGATGTTTAATTAATTGAAATCTTTCCAATCCATCTTTTTTAAAAATACGATATCCATTTTTCTTTTTTGTGAAAGGAATATAGCCTTCAAGTTCTTTTAACCAGTTACGTATGGTATGTGGCTCTTCTTCTAAAATCTCTGCTATATCTTTTATAATATATTCACGTTCTTCTGGTTGCTCTTTAACAGCTTGATTTTTAACTTGATTATCATCAGTACTCATGTTTTTACCTCTCTTCCTATCAATGTAACTATCGAACTTATGTAGAGTTGATTATCAGCACTATAATAGTTAGAACCTAATTTAAAACCTATATAGAACTATTATGTAATCAGCATAATATATCCTCTTTTCAAATTCAAAATCTTTTAATTTGTTTCTTTATAGAGAGTGTTTTTTTAATGTTACTACATATGTTAGAAGGTTGAAAGTGTCTATAATATACTTTGAAAATAAGGTTTATTAAACCGAAAAGACATAATAGTTGAACTTGAGTTAAACTATTATGTTGGAATTTTAATCTTTCTTTGCAATTGATTTAGTTAGTTGAACTTGAAAGGTGATTTTTTAGTTATATATGTTATTTTGAAGGTTTTTAAGTTCAACTTAAAAGATACAAACCTATGTATATAGGAATTTATGTGATTTTAAGTTGAACTTTAGTTAAACTAAAGCAACCTTATTTTAATTATAACCTAATTCTTTAAAATATAATAAAATTCAACATACTTAAAGATAAAGTATTGTATTTAAAAAAAACGACAAAACGCGTAGAATCTTTTGAGATTCTACGCGTTTTGAACATACCCTACAGCATTAAAGGCGTATTTCTGTAACATAATACTCGATAAATAATACACCAGTATTATAACACATTTTAAGGAAACAAGGTATTAAGAATCAGTGTAAGAAATAATAGATTGCGCGATTATTTGTCAGATAATTTAGAATAAAATGGTTGTGTTTTTTTATTTTATACTTGTAAAGTGGTTAAGTTTAGCAGTATCATAGAAGTACAACTAAATGAACGGAAAAAAAAGCAAAAAGCTCAAGCGATTAGAATCGGACGGCAATCCTATCTAATCGTTCACCGTAACGACACTACGGTAAACTGCTGCTCAAGCTTTTCACTCAATGTACGTATTCAACGTACATAATGTATTTTCCTACTTGGAATTTTACTACAAGTAGAAAATATAATCAAGATATTACGAGTGATTAATTTGAACAGGTAACGCTAAATTTATAGGGTTTCTCTATATATAAAAGCGTCGTTTACCACTTAACGGTAAACGACGCTTTTTGTGTTTCCGAGTAAATGGAGGGACACAGGTAATGAGAAACCTTGCACAACAAATCTATGGAAACCAGTTGACGGAATATTCAAAAAAACAAACACAAAAGAAAAAAAACGGTTATAGTAGCCGTTTAGGTTGGGTATTCGTATCAAAAGATTTTACAAAAGAAACCACAAAAGCCGTTCGTACCTATGGTTCGTTATTTAATGTCAGCAAAGACTATACATATTTTACGCCCAATACGTTCTATCGGAATGACCTACGTCGTTTAAGTACGCTACGTTGGATCAATGCGATGTCTATTGATATTGATGCAAAGAACGGTGAGAACGAGGGGATGACTCTTCCGGACGTGCAAGAGTTGATTACAGAAGCAGGACTTCCGATGCCTTCTTTAATCGTTCAAACCCCTTCTAAAGGGTTTCATGTTCACTGGTTTTTAGAACAGTCAAAACGGGCTTCGGACAAGTTGAATGCTCATTATAGTCGTATCCAAACATGTATTGCTGAGATGTTAAAAGGGGACGTACATGCGATTGGTCCAGAGCGACTATTCCGTTTACCTACGGAGGAAAATACAGTCTTTCATTCACAGGAACGGGTATCGTTTGATTCGTTATGTGAATGGTTCCAAATGGTTCAAGAGCAAGATCAACAAGACGTACATACATACAAAAAAGGGTTCTGCAAAGGCTATGAAACTCTTTTAAAGCATCCTGCTGTTCAAAAAATCCTAGAAGGTGTACATGAAGGTCAACGTGACACGGCTTGCTACACGCTTGCTCTGACTTACAAGGCAGCTGGATACGATGAAAAAACAGCAGAAGCATACTTACATAACTGGAATCAAAAAAATACGCCTCAAATGCGCCAAATTGAGGTTAAACGAAAAGTAAAGAGTGCATACAACGGCCGTTTTCATGCTCCATCTGCGAAAAAAATTCGTGAGTTATCGGGCATGCTATTTAGCTATGTCATTTGGGAAGAAGCGAAACCACGTGAAGAACGTACATATAGCCACATTCAAGAGTGGGAAGGAGACGTATTAGCATTTATTCGTGCTCAGGGAGGACGTGTATCAGGATCACAACGTGATCTTGCTGAGCAAATTACGTCAAGTGTGAATGCTGACAAGAAAATTCCTTATGCTACGTTTAAGAAAGTGATTGCTAGATTGGAAGAACAAGAAATCCTTTCGAAAAAGGTCTCTGGTAAAGGGAGAGGGGCTTCAACAGAGTTATGTATCGTTGACGAAGTAAAAGCGCGTAGAGCGCAATCTGAAGCTTCAAAAAAAGAGCAAGACGCTGCTCCTAAAAATAATGGGCTCAATTCAAATACAATTAAAGATACGGTGGTGGGTGGGACGGCTCTATCGCTTTCTCAGGGTATAGAGTTTGCTCGTTCTTCTGAACATAGTATCTTAAATTTACCGTCTACGTATTCTACTACTCTACAGACGTCACCTATTCCGGGGAATGTTCCTTCCGCCTTTACTAGTGCGTTGTTTAACCGGGGTTTTACAGATGGTCGTTTTATCTTTAGGGCCTGGGGGAAGGTTCAGTTAGCCTTTAAAGAGTTTGCTATTTCTTATCGTTCTATTTCGTCTACTCCGCATTATGTACGCTTATCCGTGGAGGCTGTTGGCTTAACGGTTCAGAAAAAAGGTTCTGTGCTTGCAGGAGATTTCCAAGGGGAAGATGTTTTCTTTAAGTATCTCTTTGGGGTAATGAAAGGGCTTTTCAAGAAGTATCGATCTGCTCAATTGACTCAATTTGTGGAAGAAATTGAGCGTTTAAGTGACGTTATGTTGTCTCATGTGGGCATGGAGTTAGAAGAGATATTGCAGAAAAAGCATGTAGTGGATCGAAAGCTGCAAGTTGCTAAATTAAGAGAGCTAGAACGTGAAGAGTCGGCTCGCCAAAGACGCAAGCATTATACAAATCATGCTGCTTTTGATCTTACTTCGAGCTTGAATCAGTTCAAACTTTTCATGAAAACAGAGGATTGATGTTCATAAAAAAACATCAAGAAAAGATCTAAATTCCTTTCTTGATGCGACTCACGAACGTAACTATTCTCCTTACAGAATAATCACTGTCATTGTATAAAAACGGTGAACAAAAGGCAATCGCAACCTCGTTTTTGTCAATGTCTAATTAAAGCTTGAGTTGGTATATGACTTAATAGGATAGCTCATACATAATTGACTAAATGTGCACATGTTTCGTGACAAATATGCATTAGGATGAAAGTAATAAAAATAGGAGGTTTTATTACAGTTTTGTTAAAAAATGTGACCTTAAAGGGCTATGTAGTAAAACTTCTACTAGGTATTAGGTTGTTTTCTCTGGAAATCCCTTGAAGCACGTGTAGGGAAGGAATATCATGGAAGTAAGCAATAAACATCCTACTTTTTTCAAGATACTTTCCCTGAGGTAACATTGATTACGCTAGTAATCATGTACCGATGGGAGAAGTCCTACTAGTACTCCTATTTTTATTTGTATCAGTCATTCGTATTGGCGGCGGGCGCACCTAGCGTCAAACCAACATGGCCTTACACATGCTGGCAACCATACGAACCGATGCACTTCACCCTAGAAACGTACTTTACTACAACTCGGAAACTAACACCCTATGAACCTCGTTCCTCGAAAACTTCATAGCTCTTTTCCTTCCTCTCTTCGCAAGGAGGGGAAACAAAATGCAACAAAAACCATCTAAAAAACAATCGACCATCTTTGACGATATCCTGGATCAACTGATTGAACATCCAAGGCAGGGGGGAGCGATTGCTGTTCTTGGTTTGGCTGGCATTGGTATTTGGAAGAAGGAATTGCTTTTATCTCTTCTGCCATACCGTCCAGAAATCATCCAGCATTGGTTGACACTCTTTATTCATGGCATTCAGTTCCTACTGGTCTTGCTGCTTGTATTTCTTGTGATTCGATGGATATGTGCTGTCTTTCGCATTCAACGACAGTTTGAGTATGTTCAATTGCTGCCACATGCAGATGACGGCGTGTCGAAAGAAATGTTAGGGCAATTAATGAGACGCATTCATGGAACAAAGCGTAGGTGGATTGAAAGGCTCTTTCTTGGAAAGGAACGCTTTTCGTTTCTTATCCACCACGTAGTAGATGAATCTGCAGGGATCCAATACCGTTTCTATATGGGAGCCGAAAAGAATCAGTTAGAAGCCATTAAGTCCAATTTTCAGAGTGTCTATCCGAATTTAACGTTCTTTCCGGCGGATGACTTAGAATTTCCAGAAAAAAAGGCCGTGGGCGGGCGATTGAAATTAAAAAGCAATAATTTGAAAAAGTCACTTCCTCTTTCACGGTATAAGTCAGATCAACTACCCGGTATCATTTCGCATATGAAGCCTGGTACATGGTTACAAGTAGGCTTTACCCCTAATGATGGGTGGAAGCTCCGAAAAGCCATCCAGAAGCTTGAAAAGGACTTAAAAGGGGATAGGCCTCTCAGAGATCAGTCTGCATTTGATAAAGAGGAATTAGTAGGCTTAAAACATCGTTACTCAGGCAATGAAGTAGCTTTTGACTGTACAGTGTCCATGGCTTCCGAGTACTACCCTGGTGTACCTGTTGTAAAAAGTATGGCCAACGCTATTAATTCTATTTTGCATCATGTAAATGAATTGAAGTACAAGAAGTGGAAAAAGGCGGTTCAATGGTATCCAACTATGAGTCCGTATCGTATGACATGGACGGGTGGAGAGCTTGCAAACCTTCTTCATTTGCCACACTTTGATGAACGAACGATTATGCAAAAGCTTGCAAAAGAGGTCCCGCATTCGAAACGTGGTGAAGAACTTCTTCCAGACCATCTTTTGAGTCATGAAGAGGGGTCTGTCGATTTCGGTGTACAATATCATCCGTTTGTCAAAGATCGCACGATCAGGATTTTAATGAGTGTTCTTCAGAAGCATTGGTCCTTGCTTGGTGTGACAGGCTCTGGGAAATCAACGCTGCTCAATAATGTGCTGATGAGTTATGTTCATCAATTTATGAAGCAAGGAATGGAAAACAAAACATCACCTGGTTTCTCATTTGGTGATCCTGCAAGAAATACAGCCATGATTTTATTGAATCAAATGCTAAAAGCTGAATATGACGGGGCGACTATTAACTGGGATAAAGTTCATTGGATCTCCTTTAAAGATACGGAATATCCACCAGCTTTAAATTTGCTTCATCGTTTTCCGGATGAATCACCTGAACGAGTCACACAAATCGTCATGCGGATTATCGGTGAAAACTTCCAAGTGGCGAAACAAACGGAACGTCTTTTGGTGAACTGTATTAAAACCCTTGTATTGGACGTAGAAGGTCAGCATACAATTTTGGGTGTAAAACCATTAGTCAATGATTTTACGTTCAGAAAACGGATTTTGAATCGTCTAGAGGACAATGTTGAAGCATATGACGTATTAGATTTTTGGGAGAATGAAGCAGAAGATTTAATTGATGCTAGTCGCATTGCGTTATTTAATCGCTTAGATACCTTCTCAGCTAATCCATTATTACGTCGGATGTTTGGTCAAAAAGAATTCACTCTTCCTATCCGTGAATGGATGGACCAAGGTCATATTATCTTTTATGACTTTAGTGGATTAAGCGAAGAAGAAACAGGGTTAATTGGTGGATTTCTCACCTACTTGTATTACCGAGTGGCTGATACAAGAATGCCTAATCCTTTAATGCATCAGTTTGTATTTGACGAAGCTGCCAGACTGGAGAAAATGACGATTCTGCCTCGTATCATTGCGGAACAACGTCAAAAAGGGTTGTCGCTGGGAATCGGTACACAATCCATGCATCAACTGGATCAAGAGCTTAAAAATGCCCTAACAGAAGTTCAGGGGAATTTCTTTGTTTGCCGACAAGGGGCAGAAGGTGCAGTTGCAGCTAGTAAAATGTTCAGTGTTCAAGGCACCAAAAAAGATCAGCCTCTTTTTTCGGAATCGTATTTTCGAAATTTGCCTGACTTGGTAACGGTCATTCGTACACAAGATAATGTAAACGGTGTGGATGAAATCGTACAATGTGTGGCCAAGTTACCTCCGTTAGATCGTTATATGCCGAATGGACAAAAAGCACGATACAAACATGCAACGGAAGAAGCCAAGGCTGATGCTTGGACAAAAGCCAAAGTAAAAGAGTTGTCATCTAAAAATGGCCATCATCAATCTGAAGTTGATGTCATGATTCGGGCTTATCTACAAGGTGAAACCTATGAACCGAAACAAGTGAAGAAATTACAGCCTAAGAAACCAAAGGCCCCGTTACGAGCGCAGCCAGAGGCACCGGTTTCCTTAGAAAGGAAAACGGATTCAACTATTGAGTCACCAAAAGGCATTGCTGCAGCATCCGTTGATGAAGTTGAACCAAGTAAAAAAGAAGGCGTGAAGCAAGAGACTGAACATCAAAAAGATTCTTTTGCAACGATTACCCTTTCAAAAAAACAGAGAAAACGGCCAGAACAGGAACAACCAGTAGCCCATACGCCTTTCAAACCGATGCTTACCCTTTCATGGAAGAGTTCTATTCATAAAGAAGAAGCACAGGGAATGAAGGAAACGGCGGCAGCTGTCGAGCCTGCTTTAGAAGAGAAAGAACAAGTTCTGGAAGTGGATCCTATATCGACGGAACCTGCTGTTACGCTTTCTAAGGAAAAAATAGAAGATTTACCAATGGAGCCACAGCCTATTGTGTCACTACGAAAGAAAAAACCTTCAGAAAAGAATGAGTAGAGATGGCAGGAAAAGAGTGGAGTAAGCGTTTTACTATAAATAGAGATAGAAAAATAGATTAATGGCTCACGAACGTAACGTTTCTCTTACAGACAAAGGAGAGGGGAAACAACATGAAAAAATATATCACACTGAATGAACAAGACACGGATTTACTTATTAAGTTACATGACTTCATCTACATTGATTCAAACTTTATTGTGGATCACATTTTAACCAATTACGCGGACCGAAAATATGTGATGCAGCGCTTGCGATTGCTGGAAGAATCAAAGTACCTTAAGAGCTTTACTGTTCCCATGCCAGGCTATGAAAAGCCAGGCAATTTATATACACTCGATGCATTTGGTGTTGAGAACGTACAGGAATTGCAAGGATTCTCGAAATGGCAGAAAAAATGGTCAACAGACGTACCTGCCTGGTATCAACATCAATTGATGTTAAACCGTTTGGTTTTATCCTACAGGAAACAGGCAGAAGAAGTAGGGCTAGCCGTTAAGGAATGGATTCCAGAAGCAAGAGGGACCTTCCAATATGGAAAGAGCAAGTCAGAGGTCATCAAACCGGACGGCGTATTAGTTGTGGGAGAAGCAGATAGCGAACAAAATATTGGTTTGTTTATTGAACTGGAACGTAGTGTAGCCAAACGACAAAATACCATTCAAAAGATACAAAGGTATAACGACTTTTTGAAACGTGGAAAAGAAACACTCGAAAAATATGATCTTTATGTTGGCTTTGAAGAACCTGTTTTAGATTGGCGAGTCTTGTTTGTCGCTGGAAATCAAACAAACACGAAAAAGACCATGCGCGATATCTTAAGCATTCCCAGTCAAGAAAGGTCCCATATCAAGATTCCCGTTTTGACAGCAAACATTGAAGACGTACAAAAAGATGCCTTTGGAGATATCTATCACTATGTATTCAGTGAATCAATAGAGGTAAAAAGAGGGTTGTAAGGAGGGGACGTCTAGTGGTTCGTAGTTTATTTAAAACCCTTCTATACATCGCTGGAATTTGTCTCGTAGGAAGTTTTATCCTACGGACATTCCCAGAAGCGAACGTACTTTGGGAGACAGGTAAAGAACAGTTTTCCGTTTTCTATAACCAAAGTGTAGCAAGTTATGGCGTGACAGGTACACTCATCATCATAGCGATTGTCGCCTTCTTGTTCTTTGGTAAAAAATAAGGAGGAATGACGATGAAGAAATGGCAGAAGAAAAAGAAGCCTGCTTCTACTGACCCTTCACAGGTGCCAAAAGAAAAAGGAAAAGAAAAAGTCGGTTCATCCAAGAAGTATATGCCGAACTTACTAAAGAGGGATGAAAAAGAAAAGCAACAAGAACAACGGATGATTAAGCGCGCAACGATGAAACGATCAACAGCAGCCATTATAGGAAGAGCTGTCATGGTTCTAAGTCTAGTGATTATAGCTTTAGGAGTCTTTAGTGCCTTTCGCCACAACTTGGCTATTAGTGATTTAGAAGACAAAGTATCAGCTCAACAACAAGGTACGAGTGAAGAAAAAAGTCAAAATAATCAAAATATTAAAGCTGTTGAGTACTTCACTACTCAGTTTATGCGTCAGTACACGAACATTGAGCCAGGAGAGGATAAACAGAAAGCAAGGGAAGATGCGTTGCAGAGCTTTTTAGCAACCGGTCTAGATAAAGACGCTGGAATTGATTATGCCAATCTCCCTGGAAGCCAGCGTTATGACAGTAGTGACGTCGTTTCTATTAAACAAAAAGATGCCCATACTTCAGATGTATCCATAAAAGTTCAGGTCACAGCAACAAAAGAAGTGGAAAAGAAATCGAAAGACAAAGATGGAAAAGAAAAGGTGGAGAAAACGAAAGAAGAGAAGCCGGCTACTGTTTACTATCTAGTCCGAGTCTATGAAGGTAAAAACGGCTATAGCGTCATTGATCTGCCACAACCGTATATGCCAAAAGAAAATCAACGCGTCACGGTTTCTGAGAATGAACAAAACAAAAACACGGATTCAGTTGTCAATCATGAGGTTCAAAGCTTTCTAGAATCATTCTTTAAAACCTATACAGCCAAAGATCGAAGTGATGAAACCAAGTTCTTCTTTAAAGATTCGAAAAAAGCGCAATCGTTAAATGGATTAATGAACTACAAATCTTTAAACAAGGTATCGGTCTATGAAGAGAAGTCTTCTAAAGGAAGGTATATTGTCAGATGTTCAGTCAAGTTTGAACAGCCAGATACAGGTATTCAAAGCAACCATAGCTATGAGTTTGATGTTCAAACCGATGGTCAAGATAAATTTGAGATTTTACACATGAAACCTGTTTCGTACGACATTCAATAAGTGAAAATGGAGGGATTCAGTATGCTTACAAGCTTCTTACACACATTTATGCTAGGCGACATTAATTTACAAGGTGTTAGTAGTCAAGGGGACACAAACGTAATGGGTGTTTTACAAACGGTGTTTATCTGGGTGGTGCTATTTGCGATCATCGGTTCGTTGGTCATGAAAAAATATCGTGGTGCCCTTATGGTTGTTGTTTTTGGCGGGGTGATTGGTGTTTTCATCTACGGTCCAAGTAACATCGTTTCGTTAGGTGATTCCCTTTTAAAATTCTTTGGTCTTTCAACCTAAGGAGGTCTATGTATGAGACGTGTTACTGGATATTGTACAAATAAAATTTTTGCCATTCCAAATATCGTAAGAGGGCTAGCTGGGGGAAGGGAAAGCATTTCGCTTCCCTTTTCTGTTACAGTTACTCAAATCATTGTGATCTTTATCTTCTTTCTTCTTAGTCTTCTTCTCGTTGTTCCTTTAACTCCTCTGATCCCTAATAAAATTGCACGCGTCATTGTTGTGTGTATGGCGGCACCCATGTTCTTTGGTTATCTTGTTGGCTCTCAGACAAGAGAAAATATGAATATTATTCGCTATTGGCAAGTGAAGTTCAAAACGTTCATGGAGCCAAAGGAGCTCTTTCGATTTGAAGAAGTGGAGCAAGCCAAAAAGATCACGTACAAGCGCAAGATTCCTATTTACCGAAAATGATGTAAGGAGTAGTGATGGAAATGGATATCCAAAACGACATTATAGCTGTTTGGCAAAACACCGTCATAACAAGGGATGCACGAGATCAAGGCTGGTTTAAATTCAGTGGATTCCATACGAGTTTTGATTCAGAAGCTCAGCTGATGGCTCACTTCTCAGAGTTAAAGCGCTTATTTAAAGAAATTAAGCGAGAAATTCAATGCATCGTGGTGCCAACGCGTCAATCCATTGATGATGTTCAAGAAAAATATGCATCTATGATCCGTGGGAACTTGCGAGTCGTAGCAAGTTCTCATATCCAATCGGTTTTCAATTATCTTAAAACAAGTGATGAATTAGGTGCAGAGGAACGTCGTTACGACTTTTATATCGGTGTTGAGCTAGGTAAGAGTACACTGGATGACGAGGCAGAGGATATGACGTACAAGGAAATGTATCAAGCCTTAAAAGATTGGGTGTCTTCAAAATTTGCCAAAATCCGTGGAGACAGTCATGTTCATCTAACCGAAGATCGCTTACGAAGAATTTATCGTGCTAATCGAGAGGTCACACGGTTGCTTGAAGGATTACCCTTTACATTTACGCCTGTTACACCAGAAGGGATGACGAAATTAATTCCTTGGATCTTTAATATAGGCTTACGCTTTCCACCTAATTGGCAGAACTGGGAAGATCGTTTCACACCTATTTTTAATAAAAAAGGAGAGCTTATTGCTCGTATTCAGACAGAAGAAGATGTGCTTAACCTTCAATTAACGGGCATTGAGAACCCTCGTTCACGTCGGTATTTAACGCTACATCAGACCGATGCAAAAGGCTACAACCATCAGACACACGTGGCTTTCTTGCATATGGTTGGTATGCCGGAAGAAATTCACTTCCCAGAAACGCGATGGTTAGAAGCCTTGCGGTCTCTGCCCTTTGCGGTAGGCGTTAATTTAAAAATGAGTTATCAAGATGCAGATCAACGATTGCGCAAGTTGCGTCGCAAGAAATCCAATTTAGAAGATCAAGCTAACCATTTAAACACCTTTGGAGAAGATGCAGGATCAAATGTGTATCAAGGGATTTCCCATGCTGAAAGCATCATTTCTAATGTGGAAAAGGAACGAGAAGGCGGATACTTAATGAGTGCTATTTTCTCAGTCAGTTCCTCTGATAAAGATGAATTGATGCAGCGAGTGAACGACCTTATTGATGAATACGCTGGAATGGGTATTACCTTGCAAAACACATATGGCCTTCAATTACGCAGTTTGCTTGAATGCCTACCAGGTTCAAGACGCTATGTAACGGAGTTTATCCAAGACGTAGACATTAATGCCGTCACAGCGAGCTTCTTTGGAAATCGACAAGAATTAGGTGATGAATACGGCTATTACGCAGGAAGAACGTTGAGTGGTACGGCTGTTTATGTCTTACCTGGTCTTGCTGCATCAGGCGCGGCCCTTACACAGTCGCTTGTCACGGTGTATACAGGAAAAACGGGTTCTGGTAAATCCATGGCTGCCAATCGAGATATTTACGAAACGGCATTAAGTGGAGGAAAGGTATTGTTGTTGGATCCAAAGTCAGAGAGAAAAGATATTTGCAAATGGGATGAAAAATTAACGGAATTGGGAAGCGAGCTCAACTTTATCTCTTTTTCTACTAAGGATGAAGATGCCGGGAAATTAGATCCGTTTCTTTTGTTTGATAATCGAGCTGAAGCCGTGGAGGTTTCAAGAGAGATTATTTATTACTTGTTAAATATCAATATTCGAAACGATAGCGTTAAAAGCTCAATTGTCACTAAAGCCGTTAAGCGTGTTGGGCAATTGGCAGATCCATCTATTCGATTCGTCAAAGACGAGTTACGAAATTTAGTACAGGAACATGACACGTTACCAGAAGATCATCGTCCAATGGCATTAGAATTAGCTTCCATTTTAGAAGAATTTGAAGATGTGTCTCTGGCTCGTTTGATTTTTGGAAAGCGTATGAATGATGAAAATGTCTTGAATTATGCGAATCAATTTAATGTGCTGCAAGTCGATAATTTACAGCTACCCAAAAAGAGCACATCTGCAGAAGAATATACAGAAGCAAACATTGTATCCGTCGCCATTTTGTTTAGTCTAACGGCCTACATGATGAAGTTTTTACGGATGTTCCAGAATGAATTAACGGTTGTGGCCATTGATGAAGCGTGGAACTTCTTCCAAAATCCAGCAGGTGAACGCTTAATTGATCGTTTATTCCGTGAAGGACGTTCTTTGTTTTCACCAATTTACTTAATGACCCAAAATCTAATGGATATTCCAAGTAGTATGCGTGGCCAAATTGGTACAGCCTACTGTTTCCGTACCGATATACCAGAGGAAATTGAAACGATTCAAGAGTTTATGAAACTAGAAGATAGTGCGGGGTTAGAAGATATGATGCCTAAAATGCAGTCGGGTTATTGTTTATACCGTGATTTGCATCAACGAACAGGCGTTATGCAGGTTCGGATTTTACAAGAGCATCTATTTGATGCCTTTGACACATCTGTAGACGTGAGAGAGCTTGCAAAACAAGTGTAGAAGGTTAATCCTTTCGTTTAGAAAACGGAGGGAGAGCCTTCTAAGAGGTTTAGAGAGAGGGAGACTAAATATGAAAAAGATACTTGCCTTTATTTCGATTATCGTTGTTGTTGGTATGCTTGCAAGTTGTGGGAATGATGAGGCCACTACAGAGCCAAAACCAAAAACGTGTGAACAAATTGAACCTTGTAAAACAGCTTTACAGTATACAACGTATGTAGAGCAAGGAGCTAGTGACAAGGCATATGAAATGGAAAACAAAGATGAAAACCTTGTTAGTTATGACGATGAAAAAGAAGCTAAAGAACATATTCTTTCAGATTATAAAAAATATCAAGGTCAACAAATTAAAAAATACGGATTGTTAGAGTATGAAGTAGTTCCAAACAAAAAATATGTCTATAAATTTAGATTTAAAGATTTTCGTAACGGAGATGTTAAAAACTTTACTGTTGGAGTTTATAAAAAAGGTAGTAAGTATTTAACTAGCAATTATGTTAATGGAGCAGTTAAAAATGATATAAAGCATGAAGGCTCCATAGTTCCTTATAAAAGATATTATTCAAAGGGTTTAAGCAAGACAGATAAAACGACATTTGGCCCACAACCTGTTGAGAATTATTGAAAATAAGGGGGGATAAATAATGAGAAAGAACTTTTATACAAAGTTGCTTTTTCTATTAGTTGTAGTCTGTTTACTGTGTCCCATGTCAACTGTATCAGCTGCCGCGCCTAATGTGATGGATGAGCTAATGCCGAACAGTAATTTACCACAAACGAATGCGCCTTTACTTCGATACAATGAAGTTCCTCTGGAAAACTACGACATTGATGTGTACGTAAAGGATGACGACGATAAAGGCTGGTTTGACTCTATTAATATTTTTAAAGTCGATGAAAAAGTTTATAACAACATCGCAGCCTTTCAACAACAAATCTTAAGTGGCATTTGGTACGGATATTTAGTAGTTGTCAATTTTGGGATTTTCTTAATGGAGCAAGCGTTCACTTTTGACATCATTAACAGCATGCTTTCATACATTCCCGGGTTTATTTCAGAAACAGGTGGCATGTATGGAATTGGTCAATTCATGGGCTTTATGATGATTATGGTGGCTGGATGGCTGGTCTACTCTTTTGCTCAAAAGAAATATCGTGCTACTATTTCAGGACTCTTTATGGCAGCCCTCTTGTCCGCGGTTTTTACCGTTTATGTGCAAAATAGTGATCAGTTACTAGGTCAATTAAACCAAGCTCGTAACTATATCTCAGGTGCTGTTTTGACTTCTTCTACTTATTCACTAGGTGATGGGGATGAAGAGGCAATAAAAGAAGAAATGATTGAAGATAGACAGCGAGATCAAGCTACACAAAGCTATAAGGACACATCATCCGTACGGTACGGTGTATCAAGAATAAGAAATTTAATGCATGATTTATTAATTGTGAAACCGTATTTGTTGTTAGAGTTTGGTACAACAAACTATGGTGTCATTGGTGGTGGCAAAAATGACAATGCCTCATCAGCACAAATAAAAAAAGGTAAAGAGATAGTAAAAGATTTGTTAAGTAAAAAACCAGGAAGTAGTAAAAGAGATACTGTAGTTAAGGAAAATGCTAATAACTCTCTTTTTGCTCCAGAGCATACAAATAAACGGATTGTTTTATCCCTGTTAATTTGGGTTCCGGCACTTGTCATATTAGCGATGGTCGGCTATTTAGCCACATTCATTCAGATATATGGAGTAGGCTTCTTACTTACAGCCATTACAGGGGTATTTGTTTTATTTCTTAGCATCTTTCCAACGTTTCAACGGTTTGCCAAACAATTTGTTGGTAAGTTAGTAGGGTTCTTGGCCATGTGTATCGGACTTACAGTTTTACTCATTTTATTATTTAGTTTTGTTAACATCACCTATAAAGTCGCTAGTGAGAATAATTGGGCCTATGCTCAAACCATCGTGGCCGTTCTGATTGTGGTTGCAGCCATATTTGCCCTCCAAAAACAGCTTTTCGGGTACAAGATTTATTCAGAAAAGAAACAACAAATCCAACAAGCTTGGAGACAAAAAGTTGATGCCATTAAATTTCGAGATACCCAACGTCAATATGCACATGTAGAGCCATTTTATACAGGGGATAACGTACATTCACGTTCGAGGTCTGGCCAAAGGGGAACAACAGACACAAGAGCTAGAGAACAGATGGAAAAAGCAATGGAACGCCAAAGTAATAAACCGACTTTACGAAGAAACAAACCTATTGATAGCAACGGGAACGTGATTGAAGATGCACCAAAACGAAATGTAATGCCGTTTAGAAAACGCCAAGAGAAAGAACGAAAAAATAATCTATCTTCTGAAAACGGTGTGATTCCAAACCCTCACAAAAAGGATCAGGCATCAAATCATAATCAAGCCGTGTCTAATCAGATTGATAAGCAACAGAAAAAACAAGAGCATGCACCATTAAAGGCACAGCCTAAAGGACCTCAACAAGAGGGCGTAAAAGAAAATGCACCTACTTCTGGGAAACAAAATGAACAAGTCATGAAAAAAATAAGACAACAAGAAAAACAAGAAAACTCACCATTGAAAGCACAGCCGCAGCAAACATCAAGTTCTTCTCAATCCAGTAAGGTTGTAGAGCAAATGAGAAAACAAGAGGCGCGTTCAGAAAATCAGCAAGCACCCATTCAAAGTTCTCGCCGTTTGGTCCCAGCTAGTGGAGAAGTCTCAACGAAACAATTCAACCAAGAACAAGCACCGTTAAAAGCACAACCTAAACCACCACGAACAGACAAAACCAATCAGCAATTTCATAAACAAATGAGGCAACAACAGGCACGACAAGAAATTCAGCAAGGGGAAGAAGAAGCTTCTGTTGCGAATGAATCAAATGGAAGTCATATAGACCGTTCTAAAGAGATTGAACAAATGAGGCGACAGTCTCAACAAGATTAAAAGGGAGGGCTTTTCATGAGTGTTCAACAAAAGAAAATGCTTGTATTTCTGAGTGTCGTTGTCTTTTTGGGCATTATGATTAGTTCTTTTCTTTCAAAAGAAAAGCCTGCTTCTTCGAAAGGGGAGAAGCAAGCTCCTTCTTCTGAATCTGTGCAACAAGAGAAAGAAGAGGCTACAGAAGACAATAAAAACCCCTATGATCAGACACAACGAAATACAAAAGAAGACTTACAGAGTACGAAAGAAATCGCAAAAGAGTTTGTCAAAGCCTTTGCTAGTTTTGATGCTAAGAACCCTTCAAAACATATTGAACAATCTAAGCCTTATATGTCAGAGGACATGTATGAAAATTATAAAGAACAAAAAGAACGAGGTACGCTTACTTATGATAAGGTTGTCCCAAAAAACCTTGAAACGACAGAGGTTTCAAATGATAATACCGATGTTATTCAATGGAATGTCATCATGCAAGGGGAAGTGTACGACGTAGATGGAAACGCTGAACAAGAGGAAGATTGGTATTTAGTCACACTTGAAAAGCAAGAGGCTGGATATAAGGTGGTGGGTGTTCGTGTCAACGTACCGAATTAAGCCCATCCATAAATTGAATCATTCTGCCAAAGGAAGATCTAAAATGTTACTAGCTATTGTGGCAGCTTTATTAGCATTAGGCGTCGTTGTAAGTACGATGGCTATGGTGAGTGTGTTTGGTATTCTTTTACCAGATCAAGAAGATGTAGCAGAATTAGACGGTACAGCTGTAGATTTGGGAGATATTCAAATATCCAAGGTTGGGGAAGGCCAGATACCAAAAGAGTATATTCCTATTTATAAAGCAGCAGGTGAAAAATACAATATCCCCTGGACACTCATTGCCGCGATTCATCGTGTCGAAACGAACTTTGGCCAAGACTTAAATACCTCTTCAGTTGGGGCCATTGGGCATAGTCAGTTCATGGTAAAAACATGGGTTGGATGGTCTTTTCCGGGAGGAACTAGGCTCGGTGACGCCTCTATTCCCAAAGAGACTCTAATGAGTCCAGCTGCTATATCAAAGTATGGTGGTTTTGGTGTTGATGGCGATGGGGACGGAAAAGCTGATCCTTATAATGTAACAGATGCTATGTACTCAACAGCGAATTATCTGGCTGCAAATGGAGGAGCTTCCGGAAACTATCAAAAAGCTGTGTTTGCGTACAACCATGCCAGTTGGTACGTATCACGAGTGATGGGATTTATGAAAGAGTACACAAGTGGTTCTGTTGAAGCTGTTTCGATTAAAGGTGGTTCGGCAAAAGGTTCAGAAGCCATTGAAAAAGCGATTAAGGTAGGATCATCTATCGTAGGAAAAAGCCCTTATGTATGGGGCGGTGGACGAAATCAAGAAGACATTAACGCACATAAATTTGATTGTAGTTCGTATGTTAGATGGGTCTATAGTTCAGCTGGAGTTGATTTAGGACCAGTAAGTGCTACGACAACAGATACGTTAATCAAACGCGGGAAAGTCATTAAAGCAAGTGAAATGAAGCGTGGTGACGTTATTTTCTTTGATACGTATAAGATTAATGGCCACGTTGCCATCTACTTAGGCGATGGGAAGTTTCTTAATGACAGCAGTTCACAAGGAGTATCAGTGGGGGATTTAAATACAAAGTACTGGAAAGATCGATTTAATGGAAATGTGCGACGTGTAGCTTAATGAAAAGAGGGTGAGTTCATGGAAAAAGAACAAGTTGAGGGCATAAAAGACGTTGTAATTAGGAATGCCAAAGGCGTTTGGAGCGATTATTGGCTACCTATTACGGCGTTTGTTGTGTTAATTGTTTCGTGTCAGCTGTTTAATTTAACCCATAGTGGATTCTTTTATCCTCTTATGTTCGTTTCAGGATGGATCGTTGTGATGTTTGCCTTGAAATTTAAGAGTGAGAGTTCAGTATTCTCCTTGAAAAAACTTACAAAACACAGGCAGCAAGATACCTCATATGAAATGTATACGGTTTTACGTGTTTACACCAATGACTCAGACTTTCAAGAATATATGCACATACAAGAGTATTTTGATAGTCAGCATATCCAGATGGAAAATAGAGTGATTGATCATAATCAGGATATCAAATCGCAAATCATGTTCATCCGAAAACCAGAGTTTGCGTATTGTTATCACTTGTTAATGGATCAAAAAAACGAAATGTACTTTATCGGTGAATATGTGTAAAAAGAGAGTCATTTTCTTAAATAAATAGAAAATAGGGTGTTGCTGAGAAGCGCTGTGACAAAATTAACTTCTATTTTGTTGATGATAGTCAATTAACTTCGAAATTTAGTGATTCTCGCAATTGTCCTCTAATTGAGTAGCTAGCTTATTAGAAAAAAGGTGTTTATAGATTAAAAATATAAATAAGATTGGGGAAAAAACTCTTATGTCAAATTCCGTTATTATAGCATTAATCGTAACAAGTTTAATTTTTATTGTAGCTACTGCCATTGGTAAGGCTAACAGGAAAATAGAAAGTGAAGCTATTAAAAAGAGGCCTGCGATGGTAAAGACGTTCATTGCTCAAAAAGAATTGTTACTAGAAAAAACAAATCAACTGTTAAAGCAAAGCCGTCTTCTTATGATTCTAGCTTTAGTTGCAAGTGTTCTCTTCAAATATGCAGTGCCTTTTCCTTTACTTGCTCCTTTATTTTTTATTGCTACTTATGCATTTCTAGTAATGTATATCCTTACAGGAATGATGAGAAGTAGCTTAAAAAAACGTATTGAGGAATTAAAAGGTTATTCCAATCAGAGGAAAAAAATAAATTAATAAAGAGTGAAAATGATAAATTTTTTATGGAAAGCCATCCCTTGAACGCTATGGGATGGCGTTTTTAATGTTTTACGAAATTAAGATTATGCAAACAAAGAGTACATATAGTATTCATTCTATAATGAAACATGAAGAATTTAGTTTCAACCATTCTCTTCTGTCTATTTATTGGAATCATTTATACAAGATATTTTATATTCTTAAAATGTACTACCAGGTCTAAAGATAAATGAAAAATATAGCTAGTAGAAATTTATCATGCTTTTTCGACTAAATAAATCTATAAAAACCAAAAAATATGTTGAATTACGTTAAATATTACATTATGATTACAAAGTTGTTTAAAAAACATAGGAGGATTGTAACAAAAGAAATGAAAAACTTTGGTAAAGAGTAAGTATTTAATCTTAACTTACTATAATTAAATCTTTAGGGGGTATTTGAAACAGTGAGCAAGTTATTATCAAAAATTGCAGTGTGTTTTCTATGTTTTATCTTATTAATTCCTATAGTAACAATCCATACTAATGCGGTGGGAAAAGTAAATGCTGAGAAACAAACTGAAAGTGACATTAAGGAAAATAAGGTTAACGATAAGAAAGTAGCTGAAATAACAGAAGAGAGAACTGAAAATACTAAGGTCTTCGATAATGGAGATGGGACCTTTACAAAGAAAATTTATGTAGAGCCTATACATAATAAAGATGAAGGTGAATGGAATAACATTTCTACAGATCTCATCACAGGTAGCAAATCTATACCAAAAGAGGGTACAAAATCAGTTGTAGAAGCTGAAAATACGAAGCTAGACAGTAATTTTTATTCAATCACCCAAGAAGGAGAATATGCTAGCTTTTTAAAAGGTTCTGATTTTCTTACATATGCTTTGGTAGACGCTAAAGGCAATGATGAAAAAGCTGTTTCGTTTAATAAAAGCAGTATTGAAACGAAGGATAATCAAGCCTTACACAAAGAGGTATATCCTGATATTGATTTAAGGAATCTTACTTTTAATGAAAATGTTAAAGAAGATTTAGTTCTACATAGTTACAAAGGGTATAATACGTTTACATTTAGAATTAAGACTTCTTTAGTTCCTAGTGTCGACTCACAAGATGGAAATATTACGTTTAAAGACACTAAGGGTAACACAGCCTTTGTTGTGCCTAAACCATTTATGTATGACTCAAATGTTAATGATCGTTCTGGGGATGCAGAAGAGTCTAATAAGGTCACTTATGATTTTAAAGAGGAAACAGCTGGATCCTATCTTTTAACGATGAAAGCAGATGAACAGTGGTTAAAGAGTTCTGATCGTGTATATCCCGTTTATATTGATCCTACAACTTCAGTTCAAACCTCATCAGATGCTTATGTTTCTAGTCAATATGCTAGTACTAACTATGGAACTGCATCAAAAAAATGGGATTCTGGGCAGAATGAATATGCTTTAAAAGTAGGTTATTACGATGGAACAACTGGTACTAATTATGCTTATCTTAAGCAAGATATATCTAGCTTAAAAGGTGCAGTTATTGACAGTGCCACGTTCAATGCTTACGTAACCCATGCCTATTATGCAGATTCACCTAATGGTCTATGGCTAGATGAAGTTTCCAGTGATTGGTCTCCTTCGACTCTTACATGGAATAACAAACCTTCGTCTACTAACATTGCAAAAACAGATGTAGGAAGAGATAAATGGGCACAATTTAGTGTAACAAATACAGTTCAATCATGGCTAAGTGGGAGTAAAAGTAACTATGGCTTCAAACTCCATACAAATGGAAATGGACAAACATTTTGGAAGAAGGTTGTTTCAGGAGACAACGCAACAAATGTTCCTTACCTATCCGTAACTTACCATTATGATGCTCTAAGTGCTCCTACAGTCAAAGCGTATTCTTCAGGTTCTAATCAAGGTTATTTTAATATCTCTTGGGATCCTGTACCTGAGGCAACGGGTTACAAAGTTGCTATTTATAATGGGTATGAATATGAGTATATTAATGTTGGAAATGTAACAAATTGGACAACAAAGGGACAAAAAATTTGGCCAACTAGTGGTGAAATTGCTGCTGGAAGATATAAGCTACACTTAGACAAAGCTGGAGCAGAGCTTCCTGTCGATCCATCTGCTGTTTATAGCAACGCTTATAAAGCTGGAAGTTCTACAAATTATAGTACGCGTCATCAATACTGGGTAAGGATTGTAGCTACTTATCCTAAAGGAGATAGTCCTAAATCTCAGGAAGTTACACCATATATTCCTTTATCACAACCGGCAACTCCAACAGGTATTGCGTATAGTAATATCCCAAATTCAAGCGATGGATATGTAGATTTAAATTGGAAGTCTGTTGTTGGAGCTACAGGATATAAAGTATTGGTTTTTAATGGGAAAAGCTATGAAGAATTTGATGTAGGGAATTCTACAAATTGGACGACAAGAGGAAAAAAAATCTGGCCAACTAGTAGTGAAATTGCGAATGGTCAATATTCGTTACATCATGATGAAAATGGTAGTGAATTAGCATTAGACCCTTCTTCCGTATACAAGAACTCAGGAGGAAAATATATTTCAAATAAAAATTATTGGTTTAGAATTAAAGCATATAGTAATCAAGGTTATCCAAATAGCGCAAATTCGGAAGCATATATGCCCTCTATCCCTTTAAAAACATTTACAAATATTGATGTAACAAAGGAAAAAGATTCCATAGGGTTATCTTGGAATCCAGTGCCTTCAGCAACAAAATATTCTATAATATACAAAGATTTAGATGATGTTACACAAGAGATTTATTCTGGTGATACACCTAGCTTTACTCATAAAGGCTTAGCGCAAGGTACTATATACTCTTATAAAATCAAAGCTTATGATAAAGATAGCAATCTATTAGATATTGCAAAGATAGATACAATGACAAAGTTTGATGATGGTATTGACAAACTGAATTTTGATACTGTTATTACCAGTTCAAATGTGTCATTTAAATGGCAACCGTTAAGAAGTGTTAACGAATATGAAATTTATAAAGATGGTGAATTATTAACTACAACAAGTGATACAGAATTTATAGATAATGACATAAGTATAGGAAACAACTATGAATATGAAATTTATTCAAAAGAGGATTTAAGTTCTGGGGAAGATTCTAATAACATTGACTTAGACACATCAAATGATTCTAACTTAGATTTTGAAAGTACTGAGGCAATTGAAGAAGATACGGATATTCCAGAAGAAATGGAAGACACAGGTTCAGAAAGTATTGAAGATAGTACTCCAGATAATGAAGATGAGTTTTCCATTAATATTCCAGTAGATACAAGTTTGCAAGAACAAATGACATTGATGGCAGCAAGATCAAGTGGTCCTAGTAGTACAACAATTAGACACAGAACATTTATCCCACAATCTGTTTTAAGTCTTGGTGGGGTTTACTATTTTAAAGGAGATAACAGAAAAAGTGGAAGATACGCATCTTTCTCTCCAACTTCTGGAACTAATAGAACAAGATTTGATATTACAATTAAATGGACTAATACAAGTAAAACGTATGGTACAGGGTGGACAGTTAGTAAAGCTGTAGGAACATCTCATCGATTAAAGAAAGTTAATGGGAAATATGTACCTTATAGTCATAGAACTGCCTCTGCAAATGGAATGAAAGCATCTGTCACAACTCATGATAAAGTATGGGCAGTTGCAGAAATTCGCCATAGCGTAGGTTTGCCATACTTTTTCAATACTCCTCCTAACATTGACTATAAGTTTACCGAATATATTTATAGAAACGGTTTAACCGTAATCAGGGGATCACATGATCAATTTCCAGCGTATGAGATTTATCGTAGAAATGATTCTGGTAGTTGGAAGAATTTATACAAATTTGATCCTATAAAAGCTGGTACAAACCCTAACTATTTAACTGGATATGCAGGCAAACGAATTAATATTTCTAAAAGATAGAAATTAAGTTAAGGAAAATAAAAGGAGGGAAGTAGATGAGAAGAATAATAGCGACAATTATTTCCGTATTTACAGGATCTGTTATTTTTGGGGTTGTATTTTCAAATGGAACTAATCCTTTATATTTATCCTCACTCATTATGGGGGGGATATATGTTGCTCCATTTGTAATATTATATGGGCTACCCTGTTCATTTCTTATAAGTTATATTATGAAAAAAATTAAAAAGACTGATGCTTTGTTAGAAGCATTTTTGTATATTTTATTTAGTCTTCTAGTACCTATATTAATAGCAGTGTCATCTATATTTGATGAATCAATGCTTGCATTAGTACTACCATCAATTTATATTTCGTTAGGGTGTTCTTTAATATTTTATCTAATTATGAAATTTAAAACTAAGGTTAAAGATTAGAATCTATACCTACGAGTAATAGGTTACACATTAAAAGTAAAGGAATATCTCTATGCCCAGTGTAGAGATATTCCTTTTTTAGATTACTTTTCTATTACTTTACTAAAAACGTTCGTAAATGTGTTTATATTAAAAAAGACGTTCGTAATCCATTTTTAAACTTAAACGAACGATAAAAATAATAGTTTTCTTATATAAAAGGAAAGTTCGTAAACGTATACTTTTATGAACGATATATTTTGTGTTATTGTTAAATTTATACAAATAATCCTATTTTAAATTTGGGTTTAAATATTATATCTATAATTGCATAAAAAAACCTATTCCCTGGTGCTGTGATGTGGGAATAGGCTCAATGAGTTAAGATGACATTTCGAAAAATCTCCAATTAACATGCCTTTTTTATTTTACAACAAATCAAATTAGAAAACGATTACATTTTTATTTTAAACACAAAAAAATCGTAGCTTAGAAAGGATGGCGGACTTGTTGGAGTTTGGTTTCAAGAACCAATATGCACGCGTATATTATTTTTCCTTTATCAATTCCCCTATCCCTATTTACATAATGAAAAGAAAAGCTACTGATCCTTTATCAGTAGCTTTTCTTTTCATTATGTATCTTATCAGATTCAGCTCCATCCGTATATAAATCCCATTATTATACATAATAATAAACAAATATACTTTCTCAAAAGGGGCTTTCGATAGTGAATAGAGAACAAGTCATTGAAGTTTATCAAGATGTTCTAGACAAGAAAAGAAAAAGGTTTCCTAATTATTTCTTTGTAGGTAAGGAAGGAAAAAAATATATGCGCTATATGACATGCTATTTACTTGAGCAATACTTATCGATCCCCATCGATGAAATCCCTTTTCAAGTAAGGGCCAATACATTGTGGTCTCATCGTCTCAGACCCCCTGCTATGCTATATGGATGGAATTATTATGAAGTCATTGATAACGCCTATCCAGGAAAATTTAAACCTTGGCAATTTCAACAAGCTCCTGATAAATATTGGGAGGGAGAAGAAGGAAAGAGAAGAGCCATTGAGGCAGTAAGATATGTAATAGAAGAAAAAATGAAGATTCCTATGGAAGAAATACCCTTTCAGGTTAATTTTCATTTTTTTAAACAACATAGTTTAGGTGGCGCCTTTACTCTTTTAGGCTATTCCCCTTTTCAAATAGTTGAAGCTATTTATCCTGGGGTCTTTAGGCCTTGGCAATTTGCTCATGTTCCCATGAATTGTTGGAAAAATAAAGAATATATTCGAGAGGCAATGGATGATTTCTTATTCAAACAGCTTCATTTCTCTTCCTATCACGAGGCTTTTCTCCAATTAAAAGGAAGTCATTTTACCGATTTTCAGTTAACGGGTCTTTTTCAAATGGCGTTTGATTCCAGAATGAATAATGTAAGGAAATGGATAAAAAACCAACTAAATAATCTAGATGATGAATTATTTTATGTGAACCATTGATTAATGAAAGAACCGATTGAAACGGATAGCCTGAGCTACATTCCTATTATTTTTATCTCCTATTTAAAAAAATAGCGATTTATAAGTATATAGTTACTTGCTTTGCTTTTTCTTCTTCATAAAAAGATATAAAGATTCAGCAAAAAAAAGAAAAAGAAGAAAAAAGAGTACAAATAATTCAGCAACCTCCATTACCCTAAATGGACTCACGGCGTTGTACAACGCCTGAGAAACATCAAATCCTTGGAGAATATCGATGCCTAAAGAAAAGCCCATTAAGCATCCCATCATTAAAAGACTAATACTCATGATTTTCATATTTATCACGCTCCATTTAATAGGTTCTTCTCTTTCTTCTATGATGATACATAAATATTTATTGTTAATTTTTACATAAAAAAACTCTTATATGGTTAAAGTAATAAAAATTGAAAGAAGGGTGCTTAAATCTATGCCTTCGTTTTTTAAAGATCGCAAACCAAAAAAGAAACGACCACAGGATGACGAAAATCAAACTACTGATCACCCAATAGAACGGATACAAGTTTCATTATCGGACAACCTTAACATGATTAAGCAGAAAACCGGAAATAGTTCAGATGTTGTTATTCGTGAGATAAAAATGGGGAGCAATTCCGATATTAAAACAGCCATTGTCTATGTAGATGGAATTGTAGACAATCAGTCGATTCAAGAGTATCTACTGCAATCTATGATGAAGGATGATCATAAAGGAGAAATAAATCAGTACAATGCGTTAGACCTGCTTTCTGAAGATATGATGACCATTGGAAATATATCGTCCGTCACTAACTTGGATGACCTGTTTGCATCTTTAATGGCAGGCGATACTCTTATTTTAATAGACGGAGTAGACCGAGCACTGAGCGCTAGCACTAAAGGTGGAGAAAAGCGTTCTATTGCGGAATCTACTACCCAAATGGTGGTGCGAGGGCCAAAAGCAGCATTTACCGAGTCTCTTGGGACCAATACAGCTATGGTACGCCGTATCATTAAGACCCCCGATTTATGGATGGAGTCTTTAAAAGTTGGACGTGTAACAAAGACAGATGTGACGCTTATGTACATACATGGCATTGCCAATGATAAAGTCGTTAAAGAAATTCGTCAGCGATTACATCGTATTGATATCGATAGCATTTTGGAATCAGGTTATATTGAACAGCTAATAGAGGATCAAACATTCACCCCTTTTCCAACTATGTACAACACCGAAAGACCTGACGTTGTAGCCGGGAACCTGTTGGAAGGACGGATTGCTATATTTGTGGATGGGACCCCTTTTGTACTGATTGCGCCTGCTTTGTTCATGCAATTTTTCCAATCGGCTGAAGATTATTATGCGCGTTTTGACATTGCAACCTCGATTCGTCTTTTGCGTATTTTTATGTTTATGATTTCTTTAATTGCACCTGCTACTTATGTCGCCGTTACAACTTTCCACCAGGAAATGGTGCCAACTACGCTCATTGTAGCCATTGCAGCACAAAGGGAAGCTGTTCCCTTTCCAGCATTTGTGGAAGCTCTTCTCATGGAATTAACTTTTGAAATTTTACGGGAAGCAGGGATACGCTTACCCAAAGCTATTGGTTCAGCCGTATCCATTGTCGGGGCCCTTGTAATTGGCCAAGCAGCCGTTCAAGCAAGTATTGTGTCACCAGCAATGGTTATTATTGTATCCATCACAGCCATTGCGAGTTTTGCCACACCATCTTTTGATATGGCGATTTCGGCCCGTTTAGTTCGTTTTTTGTTTATGATTGGTGCAGCAACATTTGGTTTCTACGGCATTATTTTGTGCCTTCTAATGATGGTTGTTCATCTATGCAGTTTACGTTCCTTTGGGGTACCCTACATGGCTCCATTTGCTCCCTTCATCCCCGTAAATAATGGAGATACTATCGTAAGATTACCGTGGTGGACGCTGAGACAAAGACCACGATTAATTACTGCTAACACGGTTCGAGAAGGATCAAATCAAAACCCGCACCCCCCTGCATCTCGTGGTATGGTGAATCGCGATTTTGAAGAAGGTGACAACAATGAAGCGTAAAGGAGTTTTTCTTTTATTGATGATGACGGTAACCATCTTGCTCACCAGTTGTTGGAGTAAAAAAGAGTTAACGGACCTTGCCATCGTGGCAGCTCTGGGCGTCGATAAAACAAAAGATGGAAGATATCACATAACGCTCCAAATTATTAACCCAGGGAACGTGGCTGGTATACAAGGAGGGGGAGGCGGTACTCAAAGCCCTCCTATTACCATTTATTCAGCTTCAGGAGACAATATAGTCGAAGCAAGTAGACGAGCTTCAGGCAGAATCTCTCGACGATTGTATTATGCTCATACAAACTTGGTCGTGGTTGGTGAAAAACTGGCCAAAGAAGAAGGAATTAATACATTAGTGGATGCGTTTGATCGAGATCCAGAATTTCGAAATACTTCCACCCTCGTGATTGCCAACCATTCGTCCGCAGCTGATCTTGTGAAAACGTTAACACCAGTTGATAAGATTCCAGCGAATAAAGTGCTAAAAACCTTAGAATTTACGGAAAGAAAATGGGGAGAGAATGTAAAAACATCGCTTCAAGAGGTGATGAAGAGCCTTGAATCTCCCGGAAGAGGAACTGTCGTATCAGGATTTCGTCTAGATGGGAATCCCCAGCAAGCACAAAAGCTAGATAACCTTCAGGAAAGTGCACCCGCGGCAACGCTTCGAGCTTCCGGAATTGCCGTTTTAAAACAGGGGAAATTAGTAGATTGGCTGTATGGAAAACCAGCAAGAGGAACGGTATGGATTCTCAATAAAATTCAAGGAACGGATATTAATATTGATTGGGCAGGAAAGAAAGAAGCTATTGCTTATCAAACCGTACGACAAAAAACAAGTGTATCTGCCCAAGTGAAGAATGGGAAACCTCATATTTCTGTTCATACACGTGTTGAAGGAGATATCGGTGACATGGAGGTACCTGTTGATATCACTAATCCAAAGGTTATTACAAAAATCGAACAATCGGTGAGGAAAGAAATTAAAAAAGAGCTAAGGACAGCTATTGAACGTGCACAAAAAAACAAAACGGATATTTTGGGATTTGGCGAAGTCGTTCATCGTACTAGACCCAATCAATTTAAAAAATTAAAAACAGAATGGAATGATGTCTACTTTCCAAAGTTAGATGTAGATATCACAGTGGAAGCCTATGTACGTCGAGCTGGCTTACGAAATAAATCGTTTCTTTCAGGAGTAAAAGAGAATCAAAAGTAAGGAAAAGGAGGTGCCAGTTAAATGGAGAAAGCAAAAATTAGTGCCAGTCAGCTCTTTATTTTAATGGTCCTGTTTGAGCTGGGGAGTGCTTTACTGGTACCTCTTGCGATAGATGCAAAACAAGACGCTTGGCTTGCAATTCTGCTTGGAATGGTATTCAGTTTCATTCTATTATTAGTCTATCATAGGCTTTATACCTATTATCCTGACCTTTTGCCTACAGAATATATGCAAAAAATCTTAGGGAAAGTGATGGGTACTGTACTTGCCTTTGTTTACATTCTTTACTTTATGTACGATGCCTCAAGGGTTCTACGTGATTTTGGTGAGATGCTGTTAACCTTTGCCTATCCTGATACGCCTTTATTTATCGCGAATGCATTATTAATGCTTGTGATTATTTATACAATTAGAAAAGGGATTGAGGTCATCGCTCGATCAGGAGAACTGCTTTTTATTTTTATGTATGTCCTTGCGGTTGGTGGCTTTATCTTAATTATATCTTCTGGCTTAATTGAGATTAAAAATTTACAACCTATTTTAGAAGAAGGTTTATTCCCTGTTCTAAAAGTGGTATTTACTCAAACCTTGTACTTTCCATTTACAGAAGTTATTGTATTTACCATGATTTTGCCGTATTTAAATAATCCTAAGAAGGCAAAGGTGACCATGCTATGTGCAACTGGATTAAGTGGGATCAATTTAATTATTACCATGCTCATTAATGTTTGTGTATTGGGGGTTAATTTGACCGCCCGTTCACAATATCCCCTTCTTAGCACAGTGGAGAGCATTCAAGTAGCTAATTTTTTAGAACGTCTTGATGTGTTTTTTATGCTTGCTTTAATTACCACTATCTTCTTTAAAATCTGCGTGTTATTTTACGCAGCTGTCGTAGGAACTGCTAGTTTATTCAAGGTTAAATCACCTTCACGGTTATCGTATCCTTTAGGGCTAATCATTCTCTTTTTATCTATTACCATTGCGAGTAACCTTCAAGAACATAACTATGAAGGACTGAAGGTGGCAATGTTCACTATACACATTCCTCTTCTTGGGATTATTCCTCCGTTGCTTCTTCTTGTAGCTTTCTTTAAAAACAGGAAGAAGCATGGAAAGAACACATTGAACTAGTTAATTTTTATATGGAATATTGTCATTCTCGTTGAAATTCCTAGTAAAATCCTTACCCGTAGAAAGAATACTTTTAGCCTAGAATTAACCTTAAAGTAAATCTGCTATCTATTACATAACGTTTAAAA
>NZ_JBHZOR010000012.1:0-60483 GCF_042787605.1 Priestia sp. YIM B13491
TGAGCCGTATGAGTTGAAAGGCTCACGTACGGTTCTTAGGGGAGTCAGGGGCAGTGATGCCCCTCGCTTACCCGACTAAACTGATTTTGTATATTCTATTCACTTTTCATATTAGCATTCATTAGTAAAAAATAAGAAAGAACAACATAGCATTTTCTTCCTGTGATAGCATCAATTTAAGTAAATTCATAAATAAATTAGGGAGAGATCAGAATGACAGTTCGTTTAGTGAAAGGATCAGATTATTATGTAATATCTCCGTTAATCAACGACTGGTGGAATGGAAGGCAAATGTCTGACTTGTTGCCAAAGCTTTTTTTTGATCATTTTAAAAATACTAGCTTTATTGTTGAAGAAGAAGGTGAAATCATAGGCTTTTTAATTGGATTCTTATCTCAATCTTATTCGAATGAAGCATACATTCATTTTGTTGGAATCCATCCGGAGTACAGGGGAAAAGGTATTGGGAGACAACTATATAATCAATTTTTCGATGTAATTAAACAAAGTGGCCGCAATATTGTTCGCTGTGTGACTTCTCCTGTGAATAAAGCTTCAATTGCTTATCATACTAAAATGGGTTTTGAAATTGAACAGGGGAATAAAGACAATCAAGATAAGGTTCTATTTGTAAAGTACTTGAATTAATTCAAGTACTTTTCCTACCAATAAAAAACATTACGTTAACTAACTTCGTATATGGTATACACATTTCCCCCTCTTATTGTTAGAATAGTTAGACTACTAGGAAAGAAGTGTGATGATGATGAAAATAGGCGTTCTTCCAACTGATTCCTTTATTGATCCAAACGGCAAAAATGTTAAGGAAGTCAAGATACTTATTGATGCAGTAATAAATTTGGTAGTTGATTATGCAAGCAATTCAGGAGATCATCCCCCTCTTTCTCCTGAATGTAAGAAAAAACTCTTTAATGAATTTTCTTCAGATGGTATTTCCACAGAAGAGCTTCTTTTACAGTTAGAGACCATATTAAAGCACTCTATGAATCCTTTAACCCCAAGGTATATGGGACATATGGACTCCATTCCTACGTTAATTTCTTGTTTGAGTGAGTTTGTAACGACTACCCTTAATAACAATATGCTAAGCCTTGAAATGTCTCCTGTCTTTTCTAAAATGGAGGTTCAAGTACTTCAACAGCTTACTCAAATGTTTGGTTTAGGACCAAATGCTGGCGGAGTTATAACAAGTGGGGGTAGCCTTGCTAATCTTCAGGCTCTGGCAGTTGCAAGGAATTCTATCCTCCAAGTAAAAGAGAACGGACTAACTTCTTTAACAAAGCAACCTGTCATTTTGGTTTCAGAAGCAAGCCATACTTCTTTACATAAGGCTGCCATGCTACTAGGGCTAGGCACATCTAGTGTCATTCCTGTAAAAAGTAATCCTAATTCCCAAATGGATACGAAAGACTTAGAAACAAAGATTACTACTCTCATTCAAGAAGGAAAGCAACCTTTTGCGGTTGTAGCTACGGCAGGAACAACTGTTACAGGTAGTATTGATCCTCTACTGACTATCTCAGAAATAACAACGAAATACGGAATTTGGTTTCATGTAGATGCAGCCTATGGTGGAGCCCTTGTCTTTTCAAAAAAACATAGGGAACTTCTATCGGGGATTGAACAAGCAGATTCGATTACATTCAATCCACAAAAATGGATGTATGTCGCCAAAACATGCGCAATGGTTTTATTTAAAAACCATCATTTGTTGGAAACTGATTTTCGTATTTCAGCACCTTACATGAATGAAACGGACTTTACTAATTTGGGAGAAATAAGCGTTCAAGGTACTCGACATGCCGATATTCTGAAATTATATCTATCTCTTCAGCATATTGGTTTAAAAGGATATGAGGATTTAATAAATCAAGGTTTTACACTTATTGAAGAATTTACAAGAGAAGTAAAGAAACGATCTTATTTGGAGCTATCAGGTGAATCAGTTACCAATATATGTTGTTTTAGACTACTTTTAAACGAGTATGGTCAAAAACATCAAGATCAATTAAACCTTAAGTTGCAACAATATTTGTTAAAAGGTCAGCAGGTGTTTCTATCCTTACCTGCTTATAGAGGAAAACGTTGGTTGAGGGCAGTTTTATTAAATCCCTTTATTTCGTCTTCAACTATTCAACAAGTGTTTAAAAAGATTGATGACTTTTATATTGAGCATTGCAAGGAACACCCACTCTTAAAGTAGAAATTTTTTTAAAAATTACTGAGGAATTAATTAAACATAATTGGTACCTAGAATTGGTATTATGTTAACTACCTTTGTATATCTTATACAGCTTAAAAAGAGAAAAAGCTACTGAACAGGGATCAGTAGCTCTTTCTGTCCTCGTAAGGATTGAAGGATCATTCTATGATACCTCACGGCGTCTTGGGTAGTTTGCTCTTTATAAATAAATTTATTCATTGATTCACGAAAAATATTTTTTGGTTAAGAAGAGTTAGGTATGTACTGCTTTGAATGATTATCTTTTTATTTTTCATAGTTCACATAGTAAAAAATCGTATGATTAGCAAAGTGAGCTTAACTAATCATACGATTTTTAAGATTTATATTTGATGAACAGATTAGTTTTCTCTTTACAAAGTACATTATAAAAAAGAAAAGTGAAAATATGATGAAAGTATAATGAGTGAGATAGTTAATATAGCTTTCAATGAAATATACAGTCTAAAAAGAGAAAAAACTCCTGTGCCTATTCAGAAGTTTTTTCAAAGGTTATGCTAGGTGAGATGATGATATCCATCATCTAGAGTAGTTTGCTCAAAGTACTAAAAACTTATGTATAGAAAAAAATCCTACTACTTATTGACGTTAAACCAGCCTTTTCGTTTAAACCAAAGAATCATGCCAATTGTCATTAAAGCCATAATTCCTAAAACAATATAATATCCGTAGTGCCAGTGAAGTTCAGGCATATGATCAAAGTTCATCCCATATAACCCTACAACAAAGGTGAGAGGGATAAAAATAGACGAGATAATTGTTAATGTCATCATAATAGAGTTCATTCGGTTGGCGTTGAGTGAAAGGTAATTATCTCTCATATCTGATGTCATATCTCGATTGGCTTCCACCATGCTTGTTAATTTTATTAAATGATCGTAGATGTCATTAAAATAGGCTTTCTGCTCTGAAGGTATATGTAAACGCTCTGAATTAATAATTCGATATAGCAGATCACGCATAGGAAGAACGGTTTTTCTGAGCTTTAATAAATCACTTCGGATATCAAAAACATCATTCATTAGTAAAGCAATTGACTTTTTGGCATCTTTGCTTTCAATTTCATTTAATTTATCCTCAATTTCATACACAATTGGGAAGTAATCATCCACTAATTGGTCCAGAACCGCATAGGCAATATAGGACACTCCTTTATTAAATCCACTAGGATGTTGTAAAAGACGTTGTTGTACGGTTTCAATACTAAGTAATGGTTTAAAGTGAAAGGTCACTAAATAATTGTCTCCGATAAATACGTCTACTTCTTCAACATCTAATGTGTGGCTATTTAGATAATGAAGAACTAAAAAGCTGTATCCCTCATAATAATCAAGTTTAGGACGTTGTAATAAATGAAGACAATCTTCTATAGCTAAAGGGTGAAAGTGGAAAAACGTCTCTAAGACTTTTGCTTCCTCTTCAGATGGAGAGGCAAGATCTACCCAAAACCACTTAATTGAAGGGTCAGATAAGTGAGCAAGGGATACATCTTCTTTGACATGTAGGTCTTGTGTAATAGCTATTGTTCGAATCATGCTGCTGCTCCTCCATGTGATTAACGATTCTATACATTATAGTATGTTACATAAAATAAACGATTAATCCAACTGCTAACAAGGCAATGAAATCTTTCTGATACTTTCTTCTCTTTTCTTCACTTGTATCTTTATTTTTTCCAAAATATTTATCTATAAAAATAATAAAACAAAGCAGGAGGAAGCTAAGAATGATATCTAGTATTAAGAAATGAAAGAAATTATCTGTAGTAGTCAATGACATAGTAATTCTCCTTATTTCTCACGTTTAAGTGTGAGACTACTAAATAAGTCTCTCTTCATATTTTAATCAGGGACAAAAAGTTCTAAAATCAATGTAGCTATATAATAACGAATAGCATAAAAAAGAAAGGATTTGCTTTTTATTGTTTTCCTTATCCTAATGTTTATAATTAAAACATACAAAACAACTTATTATATACCAAAACATTCTATATGTCCTAACTTTTTGGAAGAAAGAGGATTATTAATCTTAAAAACAGGAACGTCTAAGAAGTGTATAAGTTAATAAGGTGAGACGGAGAGGAAAGAATAAAACGTAACGATATATAATAAAAGAGATAGTAGTGGGAGATTTTTATGAAATATGCATAAGTTTTTATTGATAATCGAATTCGAAATGCAACGTTGATTGTATTGCTTATTTGTATGAGTATAGCTTGGCTTTTTGATAGCGATTACTGGTACAATATAGCCGTTCTTATGGTTTCAGTATCTTTTCTCTTACATGGTATAAATGATTATATCGTCGGAAAGAACAAAGCACGAGGAACTGTTATTATACTATTGAGTGTTCTTTTTACTCTATATAATCTACTAAGAATTTTTGTTTTATGATAAAAATAAGATTCTTACACTTGCAAGGAACGAGGAGTTTTTATGTTTAAGAAAATAGTAAAATGTTATGATTACAAATTTATTGCAGCCTTAATTGTTCTAAGCCTCATCGGTTTAGTCATGGTTTACAGTGCTAGTATGGTTACGGCGGTTAGTCGTTACGGTGTTGAAGGGGATTATTTTTATCAAAAGCAAAAACTTGCTCTTATAGCAGGATTCTTCTTTTTCTGTGTTTCTGCCTTTATTCCCTATAAAATTTATCGAGAGAAAAAAGTATTAAAAATCTTATTAATAACAGTGATTACACTTCTTGCATTGGTCCTTATTTTTGGACATACCGCGGGAAATGCACAAAGTTGGCTTATACTGGGTCCGATTAGAATACAACCACTAGAATTTACGAAACTAACGATCATCGTATATTTATCGGCTGTTTTTGCGAATAAACAAGAGTATATCAATGATCTAAAGCGCGCTATTATTCCACCTATTCTTATCGTATTTTTTATTTGTTTCTTAATTGCTTTACAACCCGATTACGGTGGAATTCTCCTTATTTTAGGTACAGTTGCAGCTATTGTCTTATGTTCAGGTATCTCTAGGAAATCCATGCTAAAGATTGCTTTATTGGGAGTAATAGGTGTAATTATTATGCTAATCGTGTTATTAGTAACAGGACAGATGGCTACCGTTTTTTCTCCTGTTCGTTTAGCTCGTTTTACTGGTTTTCTCCATCCTTTTGCAAATCAGCAAGGAGACGGCTACCAATTGGTTAACTCCTACCTAGCTATAGGTACTGGGGGACTATCAGGCCAAGGATTAGGACAAGGCATTCAAAAGGCTGGTTATCTACCTGAGTCTCATACAGACTTTATTATGGCGGTTATTGCTGAGGAATTAGGTTTTTGGGGAGTACTGCTTGTGTTAGGATTGCTATTTTTTATTATTTTACAAGGCTTAAAAATAGCAAAAAGATGCAACGATCCTTTTGGTGCCTTATTAGCTATCGGTATTTCGGTTATGATTGGCATTCAAGCATTTGTTAACTTAGGAGCAGTAACGGGCCTTCTTCCTATCACAGGTGTAACGTTACCTTTTGTAAGTTATGGTGGCTCTTCTCTTACATTGCTTCTGTTTGCTGTAGGAGTACTAGCGAATATATCCATGTTTAATAAATTTGAAAAGAAATACAAAAACAAAGTAACAGATCCAAGGGAACTGAAAAGGGTCTAATGATTTATATAAACGACATTTCTATAAAATTTATTAAGCATAAAATAAAATTATAAACAAAAGACACTGGTTAAGAGCCAGTGTCTTTTGTTTATAGAAGGAGGTTAAGTTTGTAGTATTGTTAAAGGAATTCAAAGGTCTATTAGAAATTCTCTTATGTACTATTCATATACTTGCCTAAAAATCTTATTTAGAAGATAAAAATTATTTTCTTCGAAAAAACTGTAAGGCGCTATAAACGATCCATAGAAAACAGGCCACCATAACTTGTTTTTCTAAGCAGAGAATAATTGTCCATAGTATCACTAAAGTTAAAATAGGAATAGATAACTTTCTTATCATTCACACCTTCCCTTTCTTTATTATTCTCCTATCTATATTCATGAAAACGTAGTGAATTGCCTTTTTTGTGCAAAAAAAGACGCCTATTAGGGCGCCTATATCCAACGAAATAGTTTGGAAAAAGGAAAAGTGTTCACTTTAAGAATTAGCATGATCTTATTTGGTTCTCACCCTTTTCAAAAAGAAAATAACATACATTATAGGTAAAACAAATAAGCTACTTAGATTCTCTATTCCATTTATTGATCCTCTGGATCTACCTCGAGACTTTCAACTTCATCATTCTTCTTTACTTCTAATCGCACAACTTTATTTTTACTATCTCCAGGCATATTGTCGTCATCTTGCTCAAAGTCTTTAGATTTTTTATAAGTCTTTTTTCCACTAGACACTTCTATTGTTACATCATTATCGGTTTCATTGATTAATTTTCCAATTATACTGTAATCTCCATCAGCGTCTTTTTCGTATATACCATTTGAATCTGCTTTTGCCTGAGGAGTTAACTCTAAACTTTCTGCATTTTGATTTTTAGCATTAATCTCTATATTTACTTGTTTTCCATCAATATTCTTAGGTGTACCTTTTTCCTTTTTAAACACATTACTCTTAGGTACCTTTACCTTTTTATCATCAATAACAAGTGTTAACTCATCGTTCGTTTCTTTTTCTAAAGTTCCCACTAGATCAAAATCTTCATCTTGTTTACTATCAGCGTCTTTGGAATACCGTTGTAAATTTAATTTATTTTCTGCAGAGTTACTTTCTTTTTGTGGTGTGTTTGAGGATGAATCATTTTGATTAGAACAACCTGTAAGAGATCCTGTAGTTAAAGCTCCAGCTAATGAAATACAGAGTATTATCATTTTTTTATTCATATGGATTATTCCTCCTTCTTGTTCCTTGTTTGTATTGCCTATTTTTTACAGAACTAAACGAAATAACCATCTTAACGAGGAAGAAGTTTCAATATATGTTTACAGTATAGTAGTTCCTAGAATGCTGATTATGGTAATCAAAGATGTATTGACTATAGCTAAAAATAAAAAAACTACTGCTCCTGAACAGTAGTCCTTTCTACTTGCATGTAACTTTATACGGAGTGATGATTTACACCACCTGTAGTATGGCTCTATTGACTATATAGTATTCACAGAGAATGTTTGTCTAACACTCCAATCTCTTACGGTCATCTGCCTGAGGAGGTTTTTCCATCCACTGATTATCAATCATATCTTTTCCAATACGATTATATATCCATAAACTATTCAGGGCTGCCTTTTCACAATGTGCTGCAATATCAGCTCTCATACTCGCGATGAGGGCTGCATTGTAATAAGTTACGGCTACACCAAAAAAGAAACCTGTTTGAAGAAGCATGAGTCGATCTGAAAAGGGAGAAACAGTAGAATCTGTAACTTCTGTTTCGCACGATTTAGGTAAATGAAGGTTCTCTTTTGTTAATAGAGATGAAAATGTTTTAATATGTTTGTTTTTTACTTGTAGACTTTTTTCTAATAGCACTCGTACGTTTTGATTTTTTGAAACTTGCGAAAAGCCAAGAATTATCGCTTTCGCAATGAACGTTTTGTTTAAATTAAAATAAGTATGCCCACCTTCTATGGCATTCATCGGTCTCTTTTCACCAAAAACATCTGTTACATAGTGGTATTCTTCAATCATTTCCACCTTATTAGGTGTTATATAAGTAGGTGGTTGCTGATAAAGTTGTTTTGAAATAAGCAGGTCCTTCGATTTCTTATAAATCTCCATCGCATCAAGGTTGCATTGATAATAAAAATCTACAATATCTTCACGTATTGAAGTCGTAAAAGAAAGGCTCATTTCATTATGGCCATGTGTACTCATCATATAAAGGGATTGGAGACACAAAATGTCTGTAAATAGAGGCGGAGCTTCTAAGTTAAGATCCTCTTCTGTAAATCCGTTAGGAATAGGAAACTTCTCTTTTTCAAATAAGGCTTTTAAGGTATTTATATGATTAAGTGAATATTGAATGGCTGTCTGAAAAAGGCTATGTATTTCAGAATCTTGGATCGTATGAAGCATATATTTATTTACACATACAGATAATGTTTCACGGGTATAATGCGCCCATAGATTTGCAATTTCAGGAGATGTTAATTGATTCTTTTTTTGCAATGTTCTGTTCCTCCGTATAAAAATTAATTTTTCTTAGTTTCCCCTCTTTTTAAGCTTTCATACAAGTTAGCTTTTCTTCCAATATTTCCGATAAACGACATTATGGGAACTAAGGTTATATATGATACACATAGTGAAATAAGGTTAATTATTTGATAAAATGGAAATATATTGATTTAAAAAATAGGATAATGAATAGAGAGGAACATATCAATGCTTGGGGATACTTTTACACTTTTTAGACCGGTTTATTATTTAATAACTCTTCTTTTAGTATGTAACTTCGTGTATGTAGTTTTTTAAAATAATAAAATTAAAGAAACTAGCTATATATTATTCAATTCTTTATTCTTTGTAATAATTGCAGCAGTTTTATTGTTTCAAGAAGGTATAATTGTCGATGAAACAAACCTAGCAGGAGATCCATTAACTTTTGATTTAACGATATTTTTTGGGGTTTTACTTATAGCTAGCTTCATTTTTAGAAATAGAAAGAAGAGGAAAGCTTAAAATTTCCTCTTCTTTGTGTTATTACCAATAATACCGGTTATGTTAACTAAAGATATATATCATATACACCTAAAAAACAGAAAAAACTACCGGCTCATCAGGGACCAGTAGTTTTTTCTGTGACATAATTAGAAGTTAGTTTTGATGCTTTTGCACATCGTGAGTAGTTTGCTCAAATGATAAAAACATATTCAATTTTGAAAGCAAAAAAACCACTGGACCTAAACAGTGGTTTTTTGTTCGTTCAATGCAGAAAATGAACAAAACATATTGCATATACAATGTTTTGTCGTTATTCGATAGTATACCATGAGAATTAGCTTCTATAACAGTTGATACATTTATGTATAGAAAATGAAACATCTTGTAGCATTGTTGAAACATTGTTTATTAAAAAATAGGAGCAATTTTGTTTTAAGTTAAGGTTGTTACTTCTGATAAATGTTGATTATGTTAACTAACGTTGTATACGATATACAGGTTGAAAATATGCATTTTGCTGGCGGTACCCCTATCAGGATTAGACGTGGAGTTACAAGAGAAAGTACGCATGACCTTAGTAAAAATTGACTTCATGAATGGCGATGTGATGCACTTTCTAAACCAGTGTGCAACTGGCTATATCGAAGTAGTGTATCAATAAACGTAAACATAACGCGTATAGGGGTTTTTTACCAAGAAAATTATTTTAGGAATAAAAAGTTACATTACGAGCTTTACTTTTATCATTTGGAAATAAACGGGTTCGTACGTCACTTAGATGTGATACATTATTAAGCGTGTAAAAAATATATAAGACTAACTTCTCGAATTCAAAATAGAAAAAGTCGAGATATTCAAAAAAATTAGGGGGAACTACATCATGACAAAAATGAAAAAGGCAAAAAAACCATTCTACAAAAGAATTTGGGTATGGGCATTAGCAATTATCATCGTTGCGGCAATTGCAAGCGGTGGCGAGGAAGACACAGCAACCGAATCAACAGCAACCGAATCAACAGCAACCGAAGAAAAAGCCGTTACAGAAACGGCAGATACAAAAACAGAAGCAACGAAAGAAGAAGCACCGAAGGTAGAAGAAACGAAGGCAGAAGCAACGGAAGAAGAAGCACCAAAGGAAGAACCTAAACAAGAAGAAGCAGTGCGAGAAGAACCAGTACAAGAAGAACCAGTACAAGAAGAACCGGCTAAACCTGAAGTAAGTCTTTCACAGCAAAACGCAATTTCAAAAGCTGAACAATATCTTGACTATACAGCATTTTCTCATTCAGGACTTATCGAACAATTAACGTTTGACGGATTCAGTAATGAAGAAGCTACATTCGCAGTTGATAATATTACGGTTGATTGGAAAGAACAAGCAGTTAAAAAAGGTCAAGACTATCTTGACTACACATCATTTTCAAGAAGTGGATTAATTGAACAATTAACGTTTGACGGATTCAGTCGTGAAGAAGCTACACACGCAGTTGATACACTTGGATTGTAATAAATAAAGAGGGGGTTTTTCCCCTCCATTTTTATAGGAGGACTTAAAAATGAGTAAAGAAGCATATATGGTCTTATCTATTTTATTTGTACCAGTCATCATTGCGGCCTTCATTATTAAAGGAGTATCTTTCAAAAAATAAGCATACATATCCAATTTAACAAGGGAGCTTCGGCTCTCTTTAAAAATGGTTTGTATAAAGTACGTACGTCCATATTAGAATAGATAGGAGGTAATATAGATGGGAGTTGTTCGTGATATGGCAGAACCTAAAGTCCGAATCTTGGCTGATGTAGCAGTGGAGACTAGAGATAAATTACAAGAAGTAGTACAGGCATTAGATATTACGAAAAAAGAATTTTTTGATTTAGTGATAGAAGAATACCATAAAAAATATGTGCGTAACGAAAATTAATCGTTACGCCTTTTTTATAGGAGGACAACATGGTTTTTTTAATGGATTTAGAGCGTTCTATTTATTCGGGAATGGTTACCTATTGGAAAGCGAATCAAAATGGCTATACGACAAATAGACACTTTTTCTTCAAAATAAATAGTAGTTAAAAGGTTTTATCATTCAATTAATGATATAGATTCTCCATATGTTCTTCTTTTTGTTATCTATAAAATTACTCCATCTTTCTCCTTGGCTAATATAATCATTAAACGTAGCATTCTTCATTACAATATGACCTCCACATTCATCTGCCAATTGTTTAGCAGACTCTTCATCAATGGGAAATGCTAACGATTCATCATTAGTAAATTCGTAACTGGATACCTCTTTCTTTTTTACGTTCTTATACGAATGATATACGTAATATAATGTACCTAACTTTATAAAATAGTATGGATACTCTCTGTTAGGCAATTTACCTCCCTCCATTTCTGCATCCTTCAATTGCTTTATAAGTCACGATTATTATCTTACTTGGACTCAAAAAGGTAAAATCCTTCTACGCCAAAGATTTTCCTTTTTCATGTGTTCTGGAAAGCCGTTTTATGTTAATTAAACGTTTATAAGATATAAAGTTATAAAACAGAAAAAACCTATCTCTTCCCAGTCAAAAGAGGTAAGCTTTTTCTGTTAAAGAATTTAGTTGTATGTGTCAATGTTGGGCGACATCTTATGTAATTTGCTCATCATATTTAGTATTATTTGTAATAGAAAAGTTATATATAGTAAAAAATAGACAGAATATTTTATTAATTACTTTACTTTGTAAACGCTTTCAATTATACTGAGTGTAGGTTGGATGGCATGAGTGGCTGTATTTAGCGTAGGTGGGGCTGATACGAGGGAACAGGGCATAAAAGAAATGTCCTTTTTTGCTTAGAAAATATTATGGAATTCTTTCAAAGTTTTTATTTTTTCACTTAGCTGATTAATTAGAGAGGTGTTTTATATGAATGAAAATGAAGGTACTAACGTTTTTTTATTAATGTTTTCGGTGATCTCCATTTGTGGAGGATTGTTCTTAACAAATGTTTTTATTTATTCTCCTATTATTGGTTGGCTTGTAGCAGTATTTTGTTTAATAATGAATTTTATTTATAAAGAGGAACAATTGAAATATAGAAAAAGAGAAGATTAAGAATAGGATCTTCTCTTTTTTATGGATTCTTATAATACTTGTTATGTAAACTTTAAAATGGATTATTACTCAGTGACTTCTTTTTCCACAATACCTATTATTCTATACAAAGCTAAAGATGTAGTCTCCTCATCAGGAAAATGTTCAATATGGCCCGTTTCAATATTCTTTACTTGAAAATTCTTTAGTTTTTTAGAATAACTGAGAGAAAAGGTATGATTTTCACTACAAAAGGTATGAGTGATATCACTATTTTCATATCGTAATAACGTTTCTAACATTTCCTTAATTTTTATTATTGTCATGTATCAGCAAACCCCTTTCTCACTATTTTAAAAAATTTTACAAATTAAAGTTTAATACATTTTAACATAGGGTATATTCATAGGTTATTACCTTCAATAATTGAAATGAAGATTTTAAAATTGAAATAAATTTGTAAAAAAACAAAAAAATGTAATGTTACATTGGGATTAGGAGATATATGACAAATTCAACATAGTTGGGAATTACAGATAGATATGGTATAAAAGATGTAAATAAAATATATGTTTTAGGGGTGAAGATAAAAAGAATCTCATTTGAAAATGAGATTTTTGAGGAGGTAGGAGGTATCTGAAGTTGAGTAGTGCATCTAGATTCAAAATGCAAATATACAGTCCTCTGTTAGGGTATAAGGACCTTTATCATTTTAAAAAAACAAAAGATGGTTGGAAGTTTGAAAACTATAGATGCAAGGGTGAAGTAGATAAAGGCGGTAATCCTTTATTTTATAAAGCCCTTATTACTGAATCCATTTCCTGTCCTGATCATCTAGAGATTTATATTTCTAGTGCATGGGAGAATGCTGACACGTTAAATAAAGAACAAGTTCAGAAAATTTTTGATGAATTATCTGAATGGATAGCAGCCAATGGAAATAACCTCCATTGATCCTTTACCATGTTGAAAAAAGTGGGCACGACCATGGGTATATCCAGGCTTAAAGATTCATTATAAAAGTCTTATTGTTCTTTTATTTAAAACATATTTAGTGGAAGTAGTACAAGGCATGAAAATAAATAATAACTCATTTGGAGATATTGATTAATTAAGGATAACAATAATCAGTAAACAAATAAGGGGCGTATTCAAAATGGAGAATATTTATAATCAGAGAGAGAAAATGACCGACTTTATTAAAGATAACAAACAGAACTTCCAGGATAAACTCTTATCAGAGGCAGTTAACGTAGCCTCCAAGATTAATGACATTTTAGAAACGGGAAATATTGATCTTTTAAAAAATGCTCAAAAGTTATCTCTATATGTCGTGGAGCAAAAAGAAGAACAACTCATTGCTTTCGCTCAGCAAGAAGGGATAGCCTGGGCAGAGCACTCCTTAACTCTTGCCTTCAAGCTAGAATGGGTACAGGCCATTAGGCGAACATTATGGCATTTTCTCTATCAATATGATCGAATAAATGACTATTTTAATGGCCGTGAAGAATTTTTTGCCTTAGAGAAACGAACTAATGATAGGATTGATCAATTTCTTAACACTTTTCTCATTAGTTATTCCAAGTATAAAGATGAATTAATTGCCTCCCAAAGGGACTTAGTTGAAAATCTATCGGTGCCCATTATACCACTTAGCCAATCCGTAGCTGTACTGCCGTTGATCGGAATGATTGACCTCAATCGTATCCAAACAATTGAGGAGAAAGTATTGATGGGTATCTCAGATTTAAAGATTCAAACATTAATTATAGACTTGTCTGGAATTGCTAACATGGAAATGTATGTTATTGACCATTTTCAGAAAGTGTTAACTGGAATTTCAATGATGGGAAGTAAAGCTATTCTTACAGGCTTACGTGCTGACTTGGTGCGAACAATGATTCACTCAGGAATCTCCTTTGAAGATAGGGCAGAAGCCAAAGGAACGTTACAGCAAACTTTAAAAGAGTATTTAGAACTGAACCGATTGTAGGAGGAATAAGTAAAGGGTTTTTCTCTAACCATAAACATACGGACAAGTTTAGAAAATTAGAATCGTATTTAAAAAAGTACATAAAGAGGATTATATCTGAGTAATCGTTACTAAGATAACCCTAGAGTTATAACTCTAGGGTTGCTTTACTATATTACCAATAATTTTGGTTATGTAAACTATATATGTATATCATATACAGTTTACATAACAGAAGAAGCTACTGGGCTTAACAGTAGCTTCTTCTGTTTCTCGAAAGGTTGTCGTATAGTGATGATCCAATCCATCTTGAGTAGTTTGTTCTAAAAATATAAGATTATTCTTTTTTCTTAGTTAATTGTTCTTTGTCTTGTGTTTCAGGTGGTTGTTCAAGCCATTTATGATGGATCATAATATCAGCTCCATCTTTCGCATATTGACCGATCTCAAGTGATAGCCTTTCATAATTGATAACGAGATCACTTCGTTGACTTGCAGCTGCTGCAGTTGCATAGTTACCTGTTCCTGCTGCGCTCAAAAAACTCATCTGAAACATCGCTAGTCGATCAGAGAAGACAGGTGTCGTTAAGTCACTAATCGCAATATCATGTGGAACCGGTGGCTGAATATGATTTTCTAACAGTGCTTTGCCAAAAATCTGCACATGTTTTTCCGAGATTTCAGCCCCTCTTAACATCCATTTTTGAATTTTTTCGCGTTGAGATGTTTGGGCAAAGCTAAGAGCTAGCTTACTGCCGATGATATTGGTTTGGATGTTCATATATAAATGAGATATTTCAATGGCATTCAAAGGACGCTCTTTGCTAAAAAACGAAAAGCCACTAAGATAACTTTTGCTGTCTACAGTATCCGGTTGAGTAGGGTAAGCAATATAAGGAGCTCGAACAAATAAGCCTTTCGAAAGGGCGATATCTGAACTTTCATCATATAAATTGGAGGCCTCTTGAAGCCCCTCTTTAAAATATAATCGTATATCTTTTCGAGCACTCATGGATAGAAACCCACTAAATGCTAGCATCCCTACTTTTGCCATGTGATTAATGTATGTAAGAATAAAGGTGTCGGTGTACAAACGACCCGTATCCTTATTCACATCATGTTCGTTTGCAAATCCTATAGGAAGAGGGATTCCTTCCTTTTGAAATAAAGCACGAAGTTTTTCTACATGAACAGCTGAAAGGTCATAAGCCATTTGAACAATCGATTTAATTTCTTTATCTTCGATATGTTTTAAGAAATAACCAAGTATACATTTGGACATACTATCATTCATATAGCCAGTCCATGTGCAGGCTATTTCAGCTGACGTAAGCTTTGTGTTATGTTCAGTCATGAGCAGTTTCCTCCAATTGATATTTTAGGTTGTCACTATATCATTTGCAGAAAACTGCTATTTTTATGCCTTTTATGAGTATATATAATCTGATTCAAGTTACTTGTCATTGGTCCAGTATATTGAAACAAATATGTTTTTTCACTTCTATAGCTTTCCATAAGATGTTTTATGTAAACTACATACTATTACTTTTAATATGGTTCACTGTTGCCATTATAAATAATTAATGCTTGTTTTCTAAAATTTAGTCAGTTATAATGATTATATATTTTACTGATAATATAAAGAGGTGAATAAATAATTGAACAAATGGAATCAATCTTATGGTTTTTTACTTGGGAAGGCTCTTCAACAAATGGAAAATAAATTTTCTAAAGGATTGCTCCCCTTCAACATCAATTCCAGACAATATGGGGTTCTTTTATTTATTGAGGAAAAGCCCTATTCATCACAAAAAGATATTTCTGAAAACCTACAAATTGATCGAACAACTATGGTCAGTCATATTGATCATTTGGAAACGTTAGGATTGGTGGAAAGAACCAAGAACCCTAATGATAGAAGATCCTACAGTCTGTTGATTACGGAAAAAGGTAAAGAAGTATTGAATTCACGTTGGGAGTTTCTAACCCATATCGAATCAGAGGTATTAGCCCCTCTAGAACAGCAAGAAAGACAATTATTAAAAGATTTTTTGATTAGAATTTGGAAGTCACTGTAGAAAACAGGAGGTTATACAAGGTGAATGCACTTGATTATTTTAATGCACGTCTTCAAGCAACAATAAGCCCTATGGATTATATGAAATTGAAGAAAATGAATCCAGATACATACTTTTTACTCGATGTTAGAAATGGTCCTATGCAGGTAAAAAGTGTAACCATTAAGGATGCCTATATCATACCTGAACAAGAAGTAGTCAATCGTTTAGATGAGATTCCAAAAGACAAGGAGATTATCGTTTATTGTTGGGATGTTTGGTGCAATACGGCTGCTAAAGTAGCCAAGTTTTTATTGGAACAAGGATATCAAGTAAAAGAGTTAACGGGAGGAATTGCGGCATGGCAGGAGATGAACTTTCCTGTTTCAACATTAACTCTAGATAATCATTTATCCGATCATTGTGAGTGTTGACGTACATGCAAACAACATAAGGTATTGAATTGGAGTGGCTTCTTGAGATCATGTGATGAAGAGTGTTGATGGTGAGTTTGCTTAACTGTGCCATGGCAAGGAAGCTCCTTTAAAAAAGATGAAGAAAGGCGATTGGATCATTTATTATTCTCCAAAGATATGGTTTAAGCAAAAGCAAAGTGCTCCTCATCAAAAATTTACAGCCTTAGGACGAGTGGTTGATGATTATATTTTTCAATTTGATATGGAAGATGGTTTTATCCCCTTTCGAAGAAACATAGAGTTTATGAATTGTACAGAAACATCCATTCATCCTTTAATTCCGCAGCTCTCTTTCATTAAAAATAAAAGGTATTGGGGTTATTCTTTTCGATTGGGTCATTTAGAGATAAGTGAAAACGATTTTAAGATCATCCGAAATGAAATGATAAGTTAGAATATGTACCAAATGAGTAAAAAGGCTATAGAAAAATCTAAAGCCTTTTTTTATTGCCGATAACGCACATTATGGTGACTACAAATGTATAATATATGAATCTTCAAAAGTAAATTTTTCATTTATTTTTGTATTTTTTTATAACTGTGGCTATAACTGCCATCAACAGAACAATTGTGCTATTTATAAGTAAATAGTATCCAACTTGTAAACCATAAAATATTGCAAAAGCGTCTCTAATAATCAACAGTGCTAATATACCGCCTATTCCACCAAATAAAGCTGCCAGTATTAATATTATAAAAGCAACATAGTATAGACTTTTCTTTTTTTTGTAGGAAATAAATCCAACGATATTTGCAATGATAATAAAGAAGCTGATAAGTATTAAGAAAAAATTAGCCATTTTCTTCAATTCTCCTCTAGGGACTATTAATTGGTTAAAATTTCTAATATTTAATATCACTTTAACATAAAATTCTATGTGAAAGTTTTGCTTCTTATAACGTGTTTTATGGTAACTAGAAAACCGAAAAGCCTATCTCTTCCCAGTCAAAAGAGGCAGGTTTTTCTGTTGCGTAATTGGGTTTCATGAGTGATGCCTCATTGCATCTTGAGTAGTTTGCTCAATTTACTGTTTATGATTCGGTCTATAATTATCAAAAAAAAGAAACATTCTTTAAAAAAGAGTGTTTCTTGAAAATTCAATCCAGCTTAATAATATCCCCTTATCATAGAAATCAAAACACATTTTATAAACAATATGTTTTGGAACTTATAATGAACTTTTCTGGCTTTAAAGATCTATTTGAAATACACCTTTAAAGCCAAAAAAGTTCATGTGAGGAAAAAATAATTAGTGTTTTTTTAGGCTTACTATTTTAGCAACTTTATTTAAATGTTTTTCTGATTCCTCTAACCGTTTTTGAGTGTTGACTAAAGAGTTTTGAATAGATAAAGGTGCAAGAACTTTACTACTTTTCACTTCTGTACATACTAGGTGACCTATACCATCTTTCCATTGGATCGTACATTTAAAATTCCCAAATAACTTGTTACTTGTCTGTAAAATAAGCTGTTTTGTTATAGGATGAGAATTAGGACTCTTTGAAAACATTACTATGGCTTTATTTCGGTCTTCTTTATAAATGATCGTCCATATATTCGATGTAGGAGGAAAATATGAATGGGTTATGTGTAAAACATTTAGAATTGTACCTTCCTCATTGATTTGAAAATAAGGAACAGGAAGCCATTTAGTTCTACTAGTATCCATGTTCTAACTCCTTTACATTCATTAATGGATCTTTATACTTACGATATCATATCTAAGTGATTTTTGCATGTGTTTAGAATCGTGATTATGTTAACTAAAAACAGAAAAGCTTCTGATACCTAATCAGGAGCTTTTCTGTCTACAACAAAAATTTTATGGTATTGGATAGACGGATCATAGAGGTAAAACAATATACTTGAGCAAGATTAAATGAACTGTTTTTTCTTTTTTATATAATTTAATACAACCTCACGTTCATCTTCAAATAACATGTTCAAATGATTAATTTTAGATATCGGTTGCCAGCAATATGAGTCTACGATCTGAACTTTCTTCTCTCCAGCTAATACCTTAACTTCAAAATAGGTCATGTGAACTTCAACATTATAGGTAGTTGCCCTATTCTCTTGTATCTTTTTTACTATCTCTACTTGATAACCTGTTTGATTCCACATTTCTCGAACACAACAATCTTCAAGCCTTTCATAGTCTTCAATAGCACCAGAAGGAACAGACCAACGCTTTGGTGTGTTGGGTTTCTCTTGGGAGACCATTAATAATTCATCTTTATTATTTAAGCAAATTATTGCAAAACCACTACACTTACTCACTGAGATCTCCCCTTAGAAAAACATTGTAGGCATACAGGTGTTTCTAATAAATAGAACTTAATCAAACTGGATTTTAATCTTAAGCAAGTTCTTTAAAAAATGTTATAGCGTGAGCTTAAACATAGGTAATCACTTTATTTGGTAAGTGTAAATTTAAATACCACTTCTGTGTTATCTGTTACTTCAACGCCTTGATAAAATGTACTATGCGAAACACTATGAGTTATAAATCTTTCACTCGTTTCAGGGATCACAACAGTATAATGAGTATTCTCAAAAAAGGTATCATATAATTGATAATCTTGTTTACCCAAAACAGAAAATGAAAACTTAATTTGATCTCTTCCCTTAGTCATTTTTCCATTATTAATAATTCTTTTTTCAAGTCCCACTTCTTCTTTGCTGGCTGTAGACGTAGTAAGGTATTTTACATCAAATACAACATCATTAATGACTAATTCTTTCACTATTAAGTCCTCCTTCTCTATTTGTTTCCTCTCCTTAATTCGCCAAAGATTAACAGGTCACCTCTTTTCTACTGTATAACATATATCTTTCCGGAACCCCTCTAAAAAAGCAACCTGAAAGGATGCTTAAAAGTTAGCCTGTAAATCTTCAATTTTTTTCTTGAGTTTTTGCCTTTCTTCCTCTAACTCGATGATTCTATCTTGGAGTTCTTTATTATCCCAGTTACTTTCCAACTCTTCAGATAACTTCACTCGCTTTTTATGGATTTCAATTCGTTGTTTAGCCATCTCTTCTACTTCTTTATTTAATAGTATCAATTCCTAATGGCTTGTTATTAAATGTAAGAGGCTAATTAATTCCGATTAGGAAAGTTGGAGGAATCGTGAGTGCTAAGAAAAGAAGATAGTAGGCTTGATCAGGACTGGATAAGTCTTATGAAAGAAGCTTATCATTAGGTCTCTCAATTGTAGAAGTAAAAGAATTTATATACTCAAATCAAAAAGGACCCGTTTCTAAATGACTCAGGCCTTTTTTTGCGCTTATAAAGTACTCTATGTTAACTAAGTTTGTAGACTTTATACAGCTTAAAAAGGGAAAAAACCACCATCGGGAAAGAGGTAGTTTTTTCTAGTCGTTAAAATATAGATGTTCAGTTGATGCTCTATTGCATCTTGATTAGTTTGCTGAATAGATTCGTTTGTATTCATTTCTTTATCATTTTTCTTTTGCAATTTCTTTTCTATTAGGAGCAAGTGGTGGCTGTTCTAACCATTTATTCTTCACCATAATATCAAACCATTTTTTGGTGACCATTAAATTTTTTAGAATAATGCTTTCATAAGTAGCTACAAGATCCGTTCTCATGGCTGACGCTAAACCTGTTCCATGATACGCTTGTGCAGCTTGGAATAAGAAACCAATATGATACATCATTAATTTATCAGAAAAAGGAGAATCTGTGGAAGTTGTTACTTCTGTCTCCCACGATTTAGGAACGGGTAAATTATCTGCGTGCATTATTTTTGAAAAGGATTGTATTTGCTCATCAGCTGTTTTCTCCGAATCCTCTAAAAATTTTCTTGCTTCTTTTGATTGAGAGACCTGACTAAATCCAATAGAAAGGGTTTTAGCCATAATGCTTTTTTTAAGGTTGAAAGAAATACTTATGATTTCTAATGCTGTTAAGCGTCTGCTTTTTCCGAAAAAACCATCCAAAAAATCTTGGCTAGAAATATATTCAGGATTCTTAGTAGGATAAAAATAAGGGTCCCTCTGAAACTCCCCTTTTTCAAGTAATAGTTCAATCGTTTGATGGTACATTTTTTTTGCATCATTATCACATGAATCGTAGAAATGGCGTAAGTCTTCTCTGACAGAAACACCCAATGAGGTTGTATGTCCTAGCAAGCCGTGTAACGTCATGATATGTAAATAATTCAAGCAGAATATATCAGTGAATAATCTTTGGGTGCCTTTATTGAGATCAGACTCAGTAAATCCAATTGGTACTGGAAACCCTTCGTTTTCTATAAAAGCTATAATTTGTTTCTTTTGTCTTGCAGAGGTCTTGATAGCATCTTCAAAAACAGCCTTTATTGACTCATCCTCGATAATAGAGAACATATATCGATTTACTACATCTGTCATTGTTCCGTTTACATACTCTCCCCATAGCGTGCCTATTTCGGAAGATGTGAGTTTTAATTTATTCTTATCCATATGATCACCTCATGGATAATATTTACTAATTCATTAATGGATATGAATTTTTTCTTACCAAAAAAGATTTTTAGCATGTGATTTGGTACAACGTCGATTATGTTGATTAAAGATTTGAATCATATACAGCTTAAAATAATAAAAAGCCACTGACACATATCAGAGGCTTTTTATGATCTATTCTTATAAAGAACAGATTACGTTGACTTTAGTAGTTTGCTCAATTTGCTATTTATCATTCGTTTTATACTCTTAAATAAAAAAAGGAAACAGATCTAAAAAGACTGTTTCTTGTAAAATTCCAATCCATCACGATACTTTACCCCTTTGATCGAAAATGAAACATAAAATGTGATTATTTTTTATAAAACTTATTTTGTTTCTGATAACTCACATTATGATAACTAAAAATATATACTTTTATGGATAAGACATTTAAATCTATTAAAAGATGCTAAAGTAATTATTATCTTTAACAAAAGAAAAAGCTACCTCGGCAGTGGAAGCGAGATAGCTTTTTCACAGGGTTCGAACGCATAAAAAGTAACGGAAAGATAGCTGCAAATAAATATTATCACAATTTTCCGATAAATACTACTTTTTCCGTACAAGCATATGTATAAAACGTAGATTTTTTATGCATTCTCCTTCCACCTGGATCTTGGGAAGAACCAGTAATATCAAGGATGTATAAAGAGCTGCATAAAGAAGAAAACAACATTTTAATTAAAAGACAAGGTATGAAAGTCGAAAAGAGTCTACTCTCATTCTTCATATTTGAGTTATAACTTTACTTCTAACTCTCTAAGCAATTGCTTTACTCCCTCACGGCTTAGAATTATTTTTCCTTTTGCTAAGATTAGGTTATCTTCAGAAACTTCACCTGTCACTTTACAAGCTAAATTAGGTGAATATTTTTTCAACACAATGTTCTCATTATCTACAAGAATTTCAACAGGTTCGTCCTTTTTAATATTTAATGTTCTTCTTAGTTCGATGGGTAAGACCACTCTTCCCAGGTTGTCTAGTTTCCTAACGATGCCAGTAGCTTTCAATTTAAAACCTCCATAAAATATTATTTACATACCCATCAAGTGTACAATATGCTTTTTATTGTTTTCATTAGTAATATATTACATTTTAAGTAAGGGAAGATATTTCAATATGATAAGGTTAGAAATAAAGATTGCATGAAAGAATTATAATGGAAATTGTTAAATCAATCAGCATTTTTAGTTTAACCTGATGTAGTAATTAGAAATATAACTTATTCAAGTTATTTAAAACCTCTTTAAAATTAACTTTAGTATATAAGTAAATCGTAAAACATCTTATAAAAATTATTAGTTTCATTATTTACACTTAATGACGACAAATAGAACCCTTTTCACCATAATCATTTACAAATAAAAACCAAGTTAATCTACGATTTTGACATACAGAGAAACGCTTTCTGAGGAAATTAACTTTTGTTTTACATATAAATGATTATCCAATATAAAATTAAGGCCGTATAAACTCTAATTAGATAAGTATGATTTTATATTCTAAGAAAGACCAGTAATGAAAGATTTAGTTTTTATAAAATTATATTTTAAACACGAAATTTATTAATAAAAGCTAAAAGACAAGATGTCATTTAACATCTTGTCTCTTTTATAGTTATTAGCTAAAGTAAAAAGTAATTATAATCCCAATAGTTCTTTCTTTTTCATATCAAATTCTTCTTGAGTAATTGCTTCCATATCGAGAAGCTCTTTATACTTTTTAATTTCATCAGCAGCAGATGTGGTATGAACAACTTGAGGCTGCGGAGCCATATCTACAACTTTTACACCATCTAATACTTTATGTATATGGCTGTTTATAGAAGCAGCAGAACCTCTATCTAGTGCTACGTTAAAGATTTCGCTTAAAGTATCAATTGTTACAATACCGTAAACCATACCCTTTTTAAAGCCTACATCGTTAAGTTTATCATAGTTTACCGCCTTAAAGTTTTCACCAGTAATAGTTTTCTGGGCAAACATTATGCGTTTATTTGTAATGGCGTAGCCATAAAAATTATCGTGTTTAGTAGTAGATATATAGTTATGCAAACCAATAAAAGTCATGAACACTTTTTCGCCTTGCATTAAATTATTTTCTATTACTCCAAAATGTTTAAGCGCCCATTTCTCGTTAAACCCTGACCCAAAGTTATTATCTTTACAGTACTTATACATTCCTTCTGCTGTGGACATAGGATCTCCACTTAATCTTTCAGCCTGAGCTGCTCTCTTTTCACTAATTATCTCCTTAATTTCCTCAACAGTAGATTTGCGTACATTTATTACTGTTAAGCCACCGGCCTCTTTTAAACACTTAGGGCAAATCCAGGCATCTGACTTTTTTAACTTATATCTATTTAAACCAACTTCTTCGTCACATACTCCACAAATTACTTTTCTGTCAAAAAACCCCATTAAAATAACCTCCGTCTTAGAGAACTCTTTAAAAAGAATCCCTCTTCCGGCTAATATGTATAAACTATTTATATAGATATTAGCTTTTTTCTTTTTTTCAGTTATTAATTATAGACATAAATAGTTTTCATATCTACATAATCAAGAGAACTTATCAAATTAATGGATTGAATGAAACAACGAGAACTGTGATTGTAGGATATGAAGATACTTTTGTTTCCTCGCTTGAAGTGAATGAGCATTTAGTTCAAACGCAAGTAACAATTATACATGTAGAAGAAGTTAATTTGAAAAATCCTATTTCGTTATGTATAAGAGAAAAAGACGAACTTTCCAACATTGCATTTAACTTTATCGATTTTATAAAAAGTGACATAAATTAGCAGACTGAATGTTTAAGTGCCTAGAACATCCATTATGTTAACTAAAAATGAATAGCGTATACAACTTAAAAACAGAAAAGACCTACCTCTTCCCAGTCAAAAGAGGTAGGTCTTTTCTGTTACGTAATTGGGTTTCATGAGTGATGCCTCGCGGCGTCTTGAGTAGTTTGCTCAAAACTTTTCTGTATTATTGCCCAGCATTTTGATTTTTCTTAGCTTCTGCTTGAGCATTCTGTTGTTTTACTGCTTGTACATCTGTTTCACTAGCAAATTCTGTTCCAAATTTGTTAGATGCAGCATTTTGATTTTGTTGTTTTACTTTTGCAGCATTTGTTCCTGCAGAAGTTTTGTTTGATTGTTTGTTGTTATTCATTACGATCACCTCCATAAGAATTAACGTTCCCAAAGGGTTCCTAACTATTCATTCTAAAAGCTTTTAAGGAATATATGATTGCCGATAATTGTGATTATGTAAAATGAATTTGTATATCCTATGCATATGAATATAAAGATTGAAGAACAACTTCTCTAAAGCCTTTTTCAACTGTTATCCTTCAACTTTTAGAACCTTGACCTCATTTTTTACCGAAAATGTGATGATCACAGGGCTTTCAGGTGGATTATGCGGACCTGTAAATGTGTCGTATTTTACCTTCACCACGAAATCATAGTTTGAAAACCCACCAGATACACGCTTCACACTCAAAATATCTGCATTCCACAAACTGTAACTACGATCAGGGTATTTCGTTCGAATCGTTTTCTCCGCATAGGGATTCAGCAGCATCAAAAAGGCATCATAGAAATCTGTATGCTTCTGCTTAATGGACGGTTGGGGAGCAGCTTCTGTATAATTGGCCCTTCCGCCTGCTAACCATAGGAAAAGAATTGTAGCGACCATTAACCGTTTCACCCGTTACCCTCCTCTCAGTACTTGTTTCAACTAGTTTCCCCTTGAAGATATGGACGATACGAAACTTTTAAAAAAGAAGACGACCATTTATATAGTCGCCTTCTTTTTTTGTACTGATAATTTGTTTTATGTTAACTAAAAGTGAACATATATGTTCACTTTTGGAGAACATGATATTAATTAGAATGAACATCATGTTTTTTCTCAAGGTTGTATGAATAAAAGAAAAAAGCAGGTTTAATCCTGCTTTTATAGCCTTCTCTTGGAGGTATGTAGAGTTATACCTTTATTTATAATATTTCTTTCAACACTTTATACTTATCTAGTAAATGTATCAATTGCTAAAAAGGTTCTATTCTTAGGATTTTATAACATACACTATATTAGATTTTGATTCGAATAAGGAGGTAGACATGACATATCCTCAATTTCCAACCTATAGTTATATGAGAGTTGATCCCGTTTTAATTAATGATATTGAAAAAGCTATTAATGGGGAGTATAACGCTATTATCTGTTACGAGCAACTAGCTAAGATTGCACCCACAAAAAAAGAGCGTGAACGTATTCTAGAGATAAGAAAAGACGAAATTAAGCATTATCAAACATTCTCTACAATTTATGCAAACCTAACAGGTAAACAGTTTGAAGCCAGCGTTTCAGAGAAGTGTCCAAATACTTATAAAGAAGGGCTGCAAGTTGCTATTGAAGATGAACAAGAAACGGTAGACTTCTATCTAGATATTTCAGATAAAGCACAAGATGTGTATACTAAAGAAGCCTTTCGACGGGCTGCAGCAGACGAACAAAATCATGCTGTATGGTTTTTATATTTTTACACGAACCTTTAAATTGTGTACGTAAAGAGATCAACAGTGAGTTGATCTCTTTGTTATTTACTTCTATAAGAGAATAATGAATGTATGACTACTTGTAATTACTGTTATGATGCTTATTTAAAGGAAGAAAATGTTGGCATGATGGTGGAGTATATCCGTCTTGATTAAGAATGTGCAGGTGAGTTTAAAAAATTAGTTGCATAGGTTAAACGATATAACATACAAAAAGGAGCAAACAAATAGTTTGCTCCTTTTTATATGTTTGTTACAATACCGATGCTTCTCTCTCATCTAAAAATTACAATAATTACTCAATCATTATTTAGCAGAAAGTTCGCTTTCTGTTACCCATTTATGATTTTTTACTTTTTTGCCGCCAGTAGTTGGCGTGTAATCAACCATATACACAGTTGTTTTTTCAGCTGAATCAATAGTGGCTTTGGCACCTTTCATACCCTTCATATGGTCTGCTTCTAGATTCTGTTAAGCTAGATTAGTCAAAGTAATAATGGAGAAAAAGCTTAGCTGAAGTAACATCCTTGTGGTGCAAGGGGTTCTTTTTGGCGTGTGTTCCGAAAAGAGGCTCTATGTTAACTAAACAAGTATAAAATATACAGCTATAAAACAGAATAACCTACTGCTCCTGTACAGTAGGTTGTCCTGTTGGGAATACGAATATGATTTTAGTGGTAGATACCTCACGGCGTCTTGGGTAGTTTGCTCAATTTAATGCACTTTATTCCTACACAGCATATCCATTGCTTTTTTTAAAAGTAAAATGTCTTCTTTCATCATTACTTTCATATCGTCCATATCAAGTTGAATATATTCTTCTTTTAAACGTTCTAATTCCCTGACGAACAGGGATCCAGTATAGTACCCGTAATTTATCACCAATGTATATCTCCTTTATGTGCTATTAATATACTTAATTCCCTTTTATCTAGATTAACAACCAATAAAAGGAATATTCCAAAAAATAATCCTTTGCTGATATAGGCAAAGGATTTTCAAATTTATTGGAATAGGGGGAATATGTTATTAGTCTGGCCAGATTTGTAGATTCATATACATATATCTTTAAAAATAAATGTTATAATCAACTCTATTTTTACAAAATAACCTCATTTAAGTTCTATTATTAGGGGAGTAAATAGTAAAATACTTTATTTATTATAAAGGTTTCATTATTTACACTTAGTAACGACAAATATGATCTTTTTCTACAAAGCATGTAATAAGTAATGCTTTTTTTAATAAAAAATTTTAAATATTACTCTTATTAATAAAAGTAAATGACAACGTTTTATCAATAAGAGTAATTTAATCCTGTTACAGGATATATAGTATTTTTTATTGCATTAATTTTAATTAATACTTGATCTATGTTTATTCTTATAATAGATAGATACATCACGGATATGACCTTCTGCTTTTTCGCTTAGCTCTTATTTGGACTGATCTCCTCATGTTCTCCTGAAAATTAATAATTACTTTTCCTTTTGGTCGTCCACTTGCAACTAGTTCTAGCGCTTCATTTATGTTGTCTATGGGAAATAGTGTTGGATGAATTGTTGGAACAATATTGTGTTCCTCAATGATTTTGGTGATTTTTTTAAGTTGTGCGCCGTCAGAACGAACAAACATAAAATGATATTCCACGTCGTGTTTCTTGGCTTTGTGGTCATACTTCGCACCAGCAACGGAAAACAGCTTTTGTTTCCAAAATGGAAAATTTCCTTTTTTTCCGAAACGCTTATTTGGACCTGTACGGAGAGAGAGCAATCTTCCACCAGGTTTGATGATACTCAATTCGTTGTCAAATTCTTTAGGGCCCAGTGTATCAATTACATAATCCACATTCGACAACACGTCAACATAGCTTTCTGTTTTATAAATTAAATATTGGTCTGCACCCATTTCCAACGTGCGTTTGCGCGCTTCTGAGTTGCCACTAACAATGACATTTAGACCCATTTCCTTTGCGATTGGGACAGCCATTTGACCAAAGCTACCCGATCCACCTGGAATAAAAACAGATTTACCCGGCTGTGCCTCAAGTTCTTCGTGTAGACCTTGATAAGCTGTTAGTCCAGCTAGTGATGCAGCAGCAGCTTCCACATAAGATAAGCTTTTTGGCATTAGTGCAATTGCGGTAGCATCAATTGCGGCATATTCCGCAAAAGCACCAATTTTTTTTAATGGGAGACGTGTATAGATGTCATCTCCTACCTGAAATTCTGTCACGTTTTTTCCAACCTTTTCTATAACTCCTGTCAATTCATTACCAAGCGTTAAGGGGAATTCATAGTCCTGAATCAGTTTTACACTACCTGTGATAATCAACATTTCGAGTGGATTGACCGCCGCAGCTTTAACTTTTACTAAGACTTCGTTGTCATTGATTTCTGGGATTGGAATATCATTGACTTGGGCCTGAATATCTTTTGAATACTTGGTGATCTGAGCTGCTCTCATGAGTGTTTTCATTCTTTTTTTTAGCACCCTTCCATTGAGTTGCTTTTATTAGTTTTTTATCTTATTTTTGTTATTTTCACTGTCTACTTCATTTTTTCTCGTCAATATAATTCTTTTTATAAAAAACTTATATTATTCCAATCGTTTAGGTGGAGGAAACCTTATTTTAGGATCAACCCACCACCTAAACCTTAAACACTTACAAAATTACCTTTTATCCATTTGATACTGTTGTTTTATTTTAGAACGTTCATTCTTAAATGGTTAAATTTTTTGAATTGATACTGTAAAGAAACTATGTTTATCACCCTAACGAGTTATGTTCGTTTTTCAGATATATATAGAGATTTAAAACCTTTGTTGATACATTAAACGCCTAGTATTGGATAGATTTGATCTCTTAAATTGAAATTGTAGCTTTCATCTACAATACCTACGACTTTATCGTTGTCATAAAGTTCCATCATAAAACCAGCCATTTGCTTAGCTGTGTGATACATCGGCATAAAGTTTTTGTAATCAAATTCTTCTACATCCTGTGCAGTTTTCTCAAATTCTGTTTCCGTCACTGCTGGTGCTAAAACTTTTGCCTTCATTTTTGCACTTTTAAGCTCTAGTTCTTTTGCAAGCCCTTCTGTAAATGCACTAACAAAATATTTAGATGCAGAATAGGTAATACCACCAATATAAGTTGCATATCCAAGTGCGGAGGATACGTTAATTAATTGTGTTCCCTCTACATGAGAATAGTCTCGCACAAATAGTGTAGAAAGGATTGCCAATGACTCTATATTAAGACGTAACATGGATTCTACTTTTTCTAAATTTTGATCCGTCACAGAAGAAGATTCACCAAGACCAGCATTATTAATCCACGTCTCAATTTGATACTTCTTTAAACTGTTATACAGTGTGTATGCCTGATCTGTTATCGATAGGTCACTTGTATGAATAATAACATCTAAATCAGGATTTATATTATGAATGACTGATTTAAGCCCTTCTAATTTCTCTAATCTTCTAGCTACAATAATTAAGTTTTTTCCACGAGCAGCAAATTCTAATGCTGTTTCATATCCTATACCTGAACTTGCTCCTGTAATAACTGTGTACTTCATATTCTTTCTCTCCTTAAAAATATATTTAGATTAGTGTTAATTCATTTATTTAAACAACAAGATACAATTCATCCCAGTGCTGACAAATTCATATCAATAATGGTTTCTAATTCTTTTTTATCATTTGTTGTTTTTGCTAATACTCGTATTCCTACAAGGGAATTATGAATAAATTTAGAGAGCCCTTTGATATCATAGTGCTCAGGAATCTCGCCTTGTTCTTGACCATGTTTCAGTAAATCAAATAATAAGGTTTCGGTCTTTATAAACGTCTCTGTAATTTTTTCAGCTACTTCTTGATCAAGTAACGATAATTCAACTGCTGTGTTGACTGTTAAACAACCTTTTGGCTGTTTATCAGTTGGATAAATAACCATTTCAAATACTTTTCGTATAGCCTGCTTAACCGTTAATTCTGGTGTTATGTTACTTTTAATTTTTACATCCATTACTTCTACATAGTGACTTAGGGCCCGAATAAATAAAGTATGTTTGTCACCGAATGTATCATAGATACTTCTACGGTGAACACCCATATAGTTCACCAAATCTTGCATGGATGTTTTTTCATATCCCTGTCGCCAGAAAAGCTCCATTGCTTTCCTTAATGCTTCTTTTTCATCAAATTCTTTATTTCTAGCCATGTACTCCCACCTTAGAACGTAGTATCTCGTATTTCTTAGAAAGGATTTAGAATTAGTTGACGGACTTAGAGTGCAACAATTTTATACTATTCATTCCCCCTCAATAAATTCTTTAGGTAATTTAAGAATGATCATTCTTATTTGGATAAAAAAACTGTTAGATCCAACTTGTTTTGAGTATATCAATTTAAGAACGTTCAGTAAAGAATTTTTAACCGAAAGTTAAAAACCATTATTTTCCTAACTATTCAGAACTCATTCGTCTCCTTTCTCCTTTAAGTTTAAAGTTAAAAATATAAAGTTTTTCTACAATGCGTTATACTTCTAATTTACAGAATATCAATTAGTATAAGGGTAGTTTACATAGCTTCATTTTTGATTTAATTTTGCAAATTCTTCAATAGAAAAACGTCATAAAAACTAAAATAGAACACGGTGAAGGCGTAGATGTAATCTTAAAAAGCAATGTGAAACTTGGAAGAGAGAAAGTTGAAATTACAAATGGAGTCTAAGCAAAATGGCAAGCTAATTGCACAAGTATGCATACTACAATTAAGAAATGCGTAATAAAAAATCACTTCCACATGTTAGACTATGTCCAACATGTGGAAGTGATTTTCAATATAATTCTCTTTTTTTTTGTGACATACTGATTTATAAACTTATATCACTTACATGCAACAGCAGGTTATTCTTCAGGAAGTAATAAAATTTTTCCTACCTTTCCTTTATTTTTAAAATATACTTGGGCTTCTTTTGCTTTTTCTAAGGGAAAAATTTTATCGATAACTGGTTTAATTTTCCCCTCAGAAATTGCCTTAAGCATATCTTTAAACTCTTCTTTCGTTCCCAGTACAGATCCATACATTGTAATATGTTTTAAATACAATGTTCTAAAATCAAGATTTGTATGCTGACCACCAGCAGAACCTGAAATACAAAATTTCCCTCCGTTTTTTAGAACTTGAAGAGATACGGAAAACAAAGCATCTCCTACAACATCTAGAATAGAGTCAACCGGACCTCCATTCAGTTCTAAAATATCTTCTGCAAGAGTATCAGATTTATATGATAATACATGTGTGGCTCCCAATTCCTTAATTCTTTCTTGATTCTCTAAGTCCCCCAGGATTGCAATAACTTTAGCATCAAAGACTTTAGAGGCAATCTGTACATTTAATGATCCCACCCCACCATTTGCTCCAGTTACTATAACCGTCTCACCCGGTTGAGTTTGAATTTGTTTGACCATGTGCCAAGCAGTTAACCCACTTACCGAAAAAACAGCACTTTCTGAATAGCTTGAGAGGGGCATGTCAAAGCAGAGTTCAGCAGGCCAAACTACATATTCAGCATAACCACCATCGTATTCTGAACCTATAAAAGACATATCCTCAGCAATATGTTCGGATCCTTCTTCTCCACTAGATATAAAAGGGAATAAAACAACATCTTTTCCCACTATAGATTCCTCTACTAACTTTCCTGCTTTTACTACTTTTCCTGTTATATCAGATCCTGGTGTACGCGGAAACTCGACTCCTTCCGGTCGCCATCCAGATTTTGAATCAGTACCGTAAGCTCCCTCTCTCATCCAAATTTCTGTATTGTTAATAGCACAGGCCTTTACTTTTATAAGAACTTCATTTTCTTTGGGTTCAGGTATAGGGATTTCTACTAGGCTTAATTTACTTACGTCTCCATACCCTGTTACTTGTACAGCTTTCATAGAACAGTCACCTTCTTTCTTTACGAATATAATTTTTAATATATTTCATACGGCTGCTTATAGTTTAGAAAAAAACATACATATTTCATTATCCCTCTCCTCTCTCTTATCATCAAGTTTGAAGTCAGTATACTTTTAAGCACTTAACGAATATGAAAAGCCTACTTGTATAAGAACAAGTAGGCTTTTCTGCTAGGTTAAAGTCGATAAATTCACGTATTATTCCCAAGATAATTATGATATTTTCTACCTACATATCAAAAAAATCATGTGCTTTTAAATTGGGATCTATTTTTCTTAAAGCCTTGAGTATTTTAGTCATAGTTCGCTGTGTAGGTGCATGTTCTACATTTCGCTTACAGAGATCACTAACAGTAGATCTACTAACCTTTGAATTGCTCGCTAACCATTGTTGCGAAATTCCTCTTTGATCTAACCATTTTCCTAATTTGCTACGTTGCTTTCCTAACCCAAACATATACAATCACCTTTTTAACATCAGTCTTGTCCAAAAATTCGAAGTTTCATACACTTTTGAAGAAAATATCGGAATAGTGGACAAGCTATCGTTCATATCATTTAGTAAGACGTCACCTCAAGACGTCAGTATAACCCCCCAGGAATGGAGCGAATCAGATGACAAAAGAATTAGCAATCTCGTTATTAAGTCGAAAAGACGTCTATTTAACGGTAAAAGGCAAACAGATGTTAGAGGTCATTTTAAAAGAGAAAAGCGTGTATGAAGAAAAATAAGAAGTCTAAAAATCAAGTAGACACCTATCGACCAACTGTGCGGTATCATTCTATTTATCGTACATATGTAGATAGCCTTTTTCAGGCTACCGAGTTAGACCGAAATCAAATTATAAGGTGTGCGCTCTTTACAGCAGCGCACAACCCTGTTTTCTTAGCATTGATGAATCAGTATAAAATGAGTGACGTCCCTCTCCCCTCCTCACCATGGCAACCTTCTTCCCACCCGTTATGGATGGAACAAGAGCCAAACACCGAAGAGAAAGGAGGAGGCAACCATGATGACCTTGAGCGAAAAGGAACGTCTACAAGCACTTTTACGTTACTTGGAACATCAACAGATGGCCAATCAATGTCAGGAGCAACTATTCAAACCAACCAACAGTCCTCTAACCATGAAAAGGCAGCACGCATTACGAGACGTCAGCAACCGATTGAGAGACGAACAAGGGAGATTCCTACCTTACAATTATCAAACAATGGAGGAATTAGACTTGATTTTAGATAAAGAAGCCGAAATACAACGAAAACTTAAAATAGAGCCGATTGAAGGTTCTTATAATAGCTATGCGGTGCATCAAAAGGAAAAGAGGGATTGGAGTGGTAATTTCTATTTAGCTTGTGTGGCAGCGATATTAGCCATTGCCTTTTTTACCTGACGTCTTTTTAGAATAGTGTCGATATTTTGGGCATAAACATATAGCATGAATACAGTTAAGACCGCCTCATACACTGATACATAATGGGCGGTCTTTGTTGTAGATATTCTTCCAAATTGAACTTTCCATAGAAACGCCCTTTTCGCTTGAAAAAAGGTTTTCTATTTATAAACTATTGGATGATAAAAAGATCAGCTATTTAAGAGATGGTATATATTTTTTCTGTTGTTAATGCAGTTCGTACAGTCTTCATTGTAAATATGCTTTTATATGCAGCTATTTAATTACTCCATGGATTAAATATTTACCCCATTCCCTCATAGCAATGGTTTCTCCAGCTTCAGCTGCTTTCTGTAACCACTTTTCACCTTCCATCACGTTCTGTTTCAACTCGTGTTTTCCAGTTAATAATCGATATCCTAATATTCTCATAGCTATTGGTTCATGTACGTCAGCTGCTTTTCGAAGCCAATACTCGCCTTCTTCTACATTCTTTTCTATATCCAATCCTTCAAGTAATCTGTATCCTAATACTCTCATAGCCATTGGATATTCCAACTCCGCAGATCTTCGAATCCACTTTTCACCTTCAGCTTGATTTTTATCTATATCTTCCCCGACGAGCAAACGGTAACCTAACTCCATCATGGCCCATCGATCTCCAGTATCAGCAGACTTTCTGAGCCATTTTTCGCCTTCTTCAGCCTCTTGTTTCACTGACTTGCCGGTTAATAACTGGAATGCTAATTCATTCATTGCCCCATTATCTCCAGCTAAGGCAGCTTGCCTTAACCATTTGATTCCCTCTTCTACATGGATATTACTTTTTTCTTTCTTTTCATTGAAATCGATAATATCAGCCATATGTTCACTCGTTGGGTTTTCTTCTTCATTTTGAGTCAAGACGTTCTCCCCCCTAAGCACTTATACTGTCACTTTACTTACTTTTGATATTCATAAATAACAGGAACTTTGTCCATTTTGACAGTTTTGGCCACGACATAACGACGGTATCCGTCTTTTAAGATATTGGACCCTTTTTCAATTGTCAACGGCTCATCTAAGTGTCCTGTGCGATTCACAAAATCAATGACCTTTTGTGTTTTTTCAGGGTTTGGACGTGTCTTTAAGAACTCTTCAGGTACGATAATTTCATCAAAGCGTAAAAGATCCTGTGTCCCTTTTGGCTGATTTGTTATCTGTTTCTTTTGTGGCTCCACCTTTTTCTCTTGAACAGGTGTCTCCTTTACTTCTGTCTGTACTGTTTCAGCTTTCTTCTCTTGTTTTGCTACAGGTTGAGAAGTAGTTACCGGTTTTTCTTCCTGCTTAGTAGCAGCAACTTCTTGTTGCGCTGCAGAAGCTTCTTGTTTGGCCTCTTTTTTATCGTTTGAATCATTGCCTTCTTTGTCTTTCTTATTCGGGAGAACAGTAATCTGGAAGCAGATTACGCCTACTTCACCAGGGCATTCATCAATAGGAATGTCTAATGTGGGTTCTCCTTGAATTAAGATTTTTTCTTGCATAATGCTTTTTTTCGTGAGACCTGTTTTGTTAAAAGCTTTCTTTGCAACAAATACCGTGTACGTAATAAACGTACTCTTCTTCAAGCCTTTAGGCGCAGATGGTGACCCTTTTTCACGCATATCAAAGGCAACATAGCGATCGTATTCTCGTAGTGGTCCTGTGGCTGATCCAGTTAACGTAATTTTATGTGGCATAATGTTCTCCTCCTGCGTAGATATAGATTTATTTATTATTTAGAACACTGTTCTAAATAAACATATCCTAATAATAATTAAGCTTATAAGGGATTTCTTTACTTTTTACATTTTCTCCTATCATACATATAAACAGAGACGATGCGTATACTTTGAGTATGGACTTGTAGCTCAATAGCAGAGCAGCCAGTCGTATTACACTATACAACTTTGGCGTCTTGCGGGTTCAAATCCTGCCAAGTCCTCCCTTAAAACACTGAATACGTTAAAAATGGTGAAAGTCCTTGCTGTACTTTAGCTATTTTTAAAAATTAAGAAGCTGGTTCCTTTAATTTAGCATGTTGATGCAATAATTCTTGCTCCTCAGGTGTTAATGCTTGTCCTAAATCTTGTTTCAGTTCCGCCATTTCTAATGAACTGTACGTAGAGCAGTGTTCTTGCAGCAAGCATTCCTCTTCTGGTGTAAGTTCTTGCCCTAGGTCTTGCTTTAACTGAATCATTTCAAGCTGTTGTTCTAAAGATATTTCTAGTTTCTTTGTACCCTTCTCTTGATCCTGCTTAGCCTTTAACCAATCAGGAACCATTTCCTTACGGATAATACGTTTTGGTATGAGCAATTTTGTTGATGACTCGTTTTTATGTATAACTTCCTCATGAGTTGGATATACTGATGAATAATCCTGGTCTTTAGGATTAACCAACTGATAGAATTGGTTTTTCGCAATTTTATAGAGTAATTGGCACATATTATCTAAGGACAAAGAATTTCCTTTATGGTTAGCCTCATGTACATATTTGTCTAATCCAACAATAGATGTATACGCAATTTCATGTACTTGCCCCTTGGTAATATTAATCTCTGTATCTCGTTTGACTGTTTTTGCAGCATTTTGAATGCGAGCATAAAAGTTTTTTAATTGATGACCATACTTACCTGAGTAGACTTGATTAACTTTTTTAGGAACACCTTTGATATAAGTAAATGACTGTGAAGCAGACATTAAATGATTATTTATATGATTTACAGGTAAATCAAGGTTAATAAAGGCACCAGGTAATTTATCGGCCTTTAGGCTTGGTGTATCAACGTTTTCAGCACTTTCTGGATACATCACAGGAAACGTCACAGGAGTTGTCATTTCTTCTTGTTGGACTGTTTGTATACCTGTTGTATCATGGGCAAAAAAGATTTCTTCGCAAATGTGATTAAAGTTCTTATGACTTTTAAGAATAAATACATAGCTATCAGGATGAGTACCTGTTGCATCTTCTTTAATGTAACGTGCTACAAGTATAAAAGGTGTCGCTTTTAACGAACGTACAAAACGAGAAACCGTACTTTTAGAAACTTTAAATTTCTTCATGAGTGTTTCAGAACGAATGGCTTGGATGCCTGTAGCCACTAGGTTATAGATGACATGATCAAGCATTTCCATTCTTTTTTTAGGAAATTCTTTATGTATAGCTGATTGGTTCTGTTTATAATGAGTACGGATAATTTCTAAAAACTCTTCTTTCTTTTTCCGAAGTGTGGATTTGTTCTTCCACAACCACTTAAACCGTCCGTTGAAGGTGTCTACATCTTTTAAATAGCAGGTCAATATTTTTGTCATTTGTTCATTATCTCCTTTAAGGAACAAAAAAAGACACTGTTTCCCTGGAAAAAGGAAAACAATGTCGTGATTTTGATGAACTAAGCCCTTGAAATAGACAGCTATTTCATATAAAATAAAACCATAAGTTTTATTTTATAGAAAAACTAACTCTATTAACAAGAGACTTCGACAAGTGTTTTCCCTACTGTAACTAGGGGGAACGGTTTAAGAGTGCTACCAACACGTCTTAAACAGTTGAAGTCTTTTTTCTATTCCGGTCATTTTTGTTAGTTTTATTATAGCGTTAATTAATCTCATAATTCAATAAGAATTAGTAATATATCTCAAAAGATTTAGTTTTGCACCTTTTATGAGGTGCAAATCCTATCTATATTCAAATGAATTTATTGTTGAAGGTATTAAGAGAACTTTCTCTGACAACTGCTACAAAAATAATAAAACAGCTTCTAATTACTGAGCAGTAATTAGAAGCTGTTTTATTATTTTGTGAACATTCTTTTCCATATGCTTTTTCCTTGTTCTTTTTGAATTTCAGTCATAGCTGAATGGATAGAATCTAGTTTTTTTAGTAATTGATCATTCACTTCTTTTAAACGCTGATTGTCTTGTTCAAGTTTATTCATCTGTTCTTTTATTTCTATAACATCTTTTTTTTCTGCCAAATTTTCAGATGGAAGCGTTAGTTGTTCTTTCTTTTCCATTTTTTTATCCATTTCTTCTATTTTTTTAGCAAGCAATAAAAATGCTTCTTTAAAGGAGTTTTCGTTTATATCTTCTTCCTCTAAATCCTTGTTAATAATTTTTGTTTGTTCTTCGCTCATTAAATTTGCTTTAATTAATTCTTCACGAATCATTTCATTTGGTGCATGTTTTCCGAACTTTTCCTTTAGTTCAATAATCTTCTCGATTTTTTTATCTTCATCAGTAAATATGTATCTTATTCTTCCAATTCTTTTATGTCGTACTAACCCGACTTCGCACCAGTCCCGTAACTGATGATTTTCTATATTAAATTTTCTAGCAACTTCTGAAATAACCATTGTTTCTTCGCTCATAATTGTACCTCCCTCATAAACGAATTAATCTAACTTAGTTAGTATCTTATTATATTAAATATTTTTAATAACTCAATTAAGTCTAACTTAATTGGTCCTGACTAATTAAATTAGACTTATTTTAAAGCTTGTCTTTATTATTCTAGCAGATTTCACACTTAACTGAATTAAATTTATTATATTTTACGTTATGTAGTTCAATTAAATTTGAACTGAGTCCTTCAAAAAACTACAAATCCATTATAGTTTTTTAAAATATTACAATAAGTTTAATTAAAATGCAATTAAGTTCAACTAAGTGCAACTTAATTGCATTTTAATTAAACTTTTATTTATTTATATTTAATTTAGTGCAACTTATTTCATTTTAAGTTCAACTAAATTAGTTTTTTATGCAACGAGGTTATTTTAAGTTAATCTTAAGTTGAACTATCAAGTTTGGATTGATAATTTAGAACAAAAAAGTTATGTGTTAAGTTGTTTTTCTCATTTAATCCTCAATAGATTGAGGATTTTCATAGCTGAGACTACTGTCGATTCTGTTTAGATAATACACTTCTTCTGTAATATGGTGTGAAACATATCTATGTAGGCATTATCATAAAAGCAGTCTTTTTGGCTGAAAAGATGCTTTATCTCTTATTTGTGGACATGCTTAGTAAACTCATGTCTTATTTATTGTGAATCGAAATCGTTACGAATAGGTAAACCTTTTTAGGGCTTTTGGACAGTGTAAGCTTTTTGAAGTGCTTCAATGATTAATTCTGATGTGATTAAACGAGAAAAAATAGTACACAATTTCTTTAATGTGAATTTAATGAAGATGCTAAACAAAACCAACCGCCTCGTATCATAGAGACATACTTAATTTCATGCACTCATTGTCTAGAGAGATTTGATAAATTTTTGAAGCGCTAAAATGTGTTTTGCTTTTTCTTCAATATGACCATAGCCTCTTTTTTGAAGAATCTTAGCTAATTCTCTAGGTATTAGAGATCTTTCCTCTGCATTAAAAGATGTTAATACATTCAAGCAGTTATAAATTGTTACTTTTGATCACTATATTCGCTGCTTAATTATTTAACCAAGTTTTCAGCATGGTATAAATACATAATCTATTTTTTAAGTCATCATTTTATTTTCTCCCACTTATGTTCATTTCTTGATTTTATCCAGTAGTCATAACTAATCCAGACTCAATTGAGTCTGGATTAGTTATCTTATTTGAATGAAAATTAATTAGGTAGAGTTACCTTTTATTGGTACATTTAGTCTGTGTATACCTAATTGAAATTAATTTAAATCAATTAATTACTAATTGGGTATAAAAAAATATAGATTCGACAGCTTTTAATTAGAAAAGTTGATATGCTCTATTTTAATTAAATTAAACTTCTTTTTTGTTGAGTTAATTTTAATTCAATTGATTCTAAATTAGTGATAATTAACTCGTTTTTTAAAAAAATTAGAGTTAGATTCTTGCAGAAGAAAAAAGAAAATCTAATTGTTTAGTTATATATTAGGTTGATAATAAAATCTTAAAAAGTTATTTAGTGAATTAATGAAAAAATGAATGAAAAGCAACAATATTTAGCCATAAAATGTAAAAACATAGGGGGACGCAAAGGGGACATGGCTCCAAAATAGGGGGACATAAAGGGGACATTAGGATTTTAAAAGGAGACTCAAAAGGGACGTACACCAAAAAAAGGGGACGCAAAGGGGACATTAAGCGACTTTCTTTGTACCCACGGTTTTGCTAGGCTCTGCCTAGCCCCACACCTATGGTGGGGGCAAAAACCCCTTATGCTCTTCTCTCTTTTGTAGTGGGGAACCACAATTTACAGGGTAGGAACGAATGTCATGGATATGCTTTTACGAGATATTGATCCAATTGCAGTAAAAAAAATAGATGAAATTGCGAAAGAAAAGAACATTTCTTCTTGAGAATTTTTAAAAGTAAGCTTAAAAAGGAGGGATGTACTAAGAGAGATAAAGGATTATGACAAAGGGAGAAAAGAAAAATTATAAAATGGATTCACGAAATTTTTTGCACGGAATATTGGAGCACATTCTAGGGAAAAAGGAATGCAGCACAAGAAATGGAACGTAAAAAAAGCAAAAGTTTGAAGGCGAAAGAATTTTCTTTTTTCATACTCGGAAGATAGAAGGAGGAAAGAAGCAGCAGGAAAACCAGGTAATCAAAATTTGATTATTATCAATAAGTACTACAACAAGCTTGCGTATTTTCATAATGGTTATATTGAAATCGTTGATCCAGTAGCAACGGGAAAAACGTGGGATAAAACACCTGTTGGCTTTTTTAAAGTGGTAAACAAAATTAAAAACCGCCCTTACTATACAGGACATATTCCTGGGGGCGATTCTCGCAACCCATTAGGAAAACGTTGGTTAGGATTAAATGCTAACGGTACGTATGGTGATACATACGGTATTCACGGTAATAACAATGAAAGCAGCATTGGAAAATACGTGAGCCAAGGCTGAGTGAGAATGCATAATGCAGATATTGAAAAGCTTTATGATAAGGTCCAATTGGGTACACCGGTTGCGATTACGTATTCCTATAAGAGCTTCGTGGACCTTACGAGTGTATACGGGTATAAATTTAAAGGCTATAAGATGAAAAACAATTAATTTTTGAGCAGCATTCCATGTTTTTTTATCATGGAATGCTGTTTTCTTATTTTGCTTTCTTTCTTGCTAAAATCTTATTTTCCAGCTTGCATATCCACTTATAATATCCTAATACGATAAGTAGTAGTATAGGGTCAACGATAGCCAAGTACCATAAACCACCATCCATAACTAAAGTAGCCCCAAGGTTCAGGAAGTAATGCAATGGCTTCGTAAATAACGATTACTATGACCCAAAAGATGATATAAAGAACTTGTTTAATCATTTTGCCTTTAAGGGGATACCAATTTAAGAACATCATAATAACAGGGGGAATAAGTGCAGTGTGAGGAAGGATATCTATCCAATCCACTTTTTTATTAAAATACCAGTATCCCCAGTATTTAAATTCAATAATTAGGTCAAATATCAAATGAAAAGCAATTGTAAATATCCAGCTGTGAACGATTTGATTAGGTGTTAATCTTTTAGTTGTTTTGAAAGCGATAAAATTAAATAAAACAATGGCAATAATAAGTCCTATCAAATATTCTCCTTTTTAAAAGAAAGGCTATATTATTAAAAATGAAATTCTTATTTTTATCTCTTTATATTCTCTCTAAACACTTTTAGAAAAAAACTTTTAAATTGTTATTTGAAAAACAATTTAAAAACCCAATATAAAACAGCTATCCACAATAAGATAATGACAGCTGCAGCAGTCCAGTTTTTCTTTTTAACATTCTCCGATTCTCTTACTTTTTCGCGACATTCATCAAGTACATCTTTAGGAATTAATTTTAATACAAATTTAATTGCAAAAGGAATAAGGATGATATCATCTAGGTATCCCAGTATAGGTACAAAATCAGGAATTAGATCTACTGGGCTAAATGCATAGGCTATGATTAATATGGATAGCAATTTTACGTAAAATGGAACTTTAGGGTGTTTGTTTGCTTCTACTAACACAAAAATTTCTTGCTTTAACTTCCTTGCCTGTTCTTTTAATTTAGTTAGTGCTTCTCCCATATATATTTCCCCCTATTATATGCACATTTTGTTATTTAATAAATTGTATCTTCTGTTATTATATAATGCAACAAGTGTTACATTTTTATTTTTGTGTTAAAATGAATAAAAATAGTATGAGGAGCCCGAAATATGTCTACAATCAATTGGATTATTTTCACTTATAAAATTCCTTCGGAACCCTCTTCAGCAAGGGTTAGAGTTTGGAGGAATCTCAAAACACTAGGAGTTCATTATCTCCAACAATCTGTTTGTATCTTACCTTCCAAGGAAGAAATCATAAAAAAGTTAAAAAAACTTGAATTATTCATCCATGAAAGTGGAGGGGAAACCTCTATGCTTGAAATTGAAAGGCTTTCGATTTCTTCGGAGCAAATGATAACGTCCAAATTCAATCAGGAACGAGCCTTGGAATATAATGAATTTATTGAGGAATCACATAAATTCTTACAAGAAATAGAAGATGAGACTGCTAAAGAAAACTTTTCATTTAGAGAAATAGAAGAAAATGAGGCTGAATTAAGAAGGTTAAAAAAATGGTTGGTAAAAATAAAGAAAAGAGATTATTTTTTATGTGAGACTAATAAAGAGGCATCGGATCTCTTTGAAAAGTGCAATAAAGTGCTTGAAGAATTTACAGAGAAGGTATATCTATGTGAAGGACTTGTCCAAGAAAAGAATGTGTAATAAGCATTTAATTTATTTAAATAACAGACAAAGAGGAATAACATCATGACTAAGAGTTCCATAAGAAAGAAAGTAATTGGAAAGTTTTTTATTCTTTTATTATGCACTTTTTTGTTAACTAGTTGTTCAGCAGGAAACTATGTACAAGAGGTCATATCAGATCAAGTAAATGTGGCTGGCATTCAGGATCTTTCGCCAACTCAAGACAAGAAAGTTGCTACGTTGAAGGAATTACCAGGTTATCTTAAAATGGCTTTTGTTATAACTGAAGATAAACGCTTCTATGAACATAAAGGTGTTGATCCGAAAGGTATCCTTCGAGCTTTATATAGAGACGTCTTGGAAGGAAGTAAAAGTGAAGGGGCCAGTACGATTACACAGCAACTTGCCCGAAACGTATTTCTTTCAAATGAGAAAACACTTACCAGAAAAACGAAGGAAATTGCGTATGCTTTAGAATTAGAGAGAAAATACTCGAAGGACCAAATTTTAGAGATGTATTTAAACGACATTTATTTCGGAAGTGGCGCCTACGGAATTCAGGCAGCTGCACAAGAATACTTCGGGAAAGATGCAAAAGATTTAACGATTGCAGAGTCTGCTTTATTAGCTGGTTTACCTAAAGCACCTAGTAAATATTCTCCTCGGAATAATATAGATTTAGCAAAAGCACGACGCTCTACCGTTCTTTCATTAATGGAAGAAAATCATATAATTACTAAACAAGAAGAAGAAAAAGCAAATAAGCAAGAAATTCTTTTGACGAAGAAAGATGTTAGGCAATAAATTGTTATAGCTTTATCTAATAAGTGTTCTCTGTCTCAATCATATACGGAGGTATTTCTCGTCTATTATTTTTATGGGGATTTTTTTAAAACAATAAAACTCCTTAACACTATTAGGGAGTTTTATTCAAATTGATTTTATTTAATTTCTTTAAGTAAATAGTACAATACTTTCGTTATAAACGATTTATCATTTACACACCTTGTAGAAAAACGTTGTATTTGTCGTCACTTAGAGTAAATGTTGAAACTATGTTTTTTATAAGTTAGTTTATACATTTACTTCAATAAGTGAATTTAAATATTTTTTTATTATGTATAGTTATTGCTTTAAATGCATCTTATTTTAAATAAATAGTTTTTCACATTCTTATTAGAGTTTATATCTATGTTAAAGATTATGCATGAAAGGGTACTATGTATATGTGTATTGGAAGATAATCTATGTTTCATTATATCTATCAATCTAGTATTAAAAAGATGAAAAAAGGGAATACTTTCACATATACATATAAAAAAGAGGAGGAGTAAACGTTTATGGAAAATCATGTGTCGGGTGATATTCAACAACCAGAAGTAGAGGTGTCAGATTCAACTAAAGCACAATTGATACTAAGTAAATCTCTTCGTGATTTTAAAAAGAAACAAATTCTTGAGAAAATTGATCAGTCATTACAAAATCGAGATAAAGAAGCTTTTTTACGTTTAACAGAGAAACTTAAATCTGTATCTTGATAAAAGCAATATATAATAGAAGAAACTCGTGAAAAAAGGGGCTTTGCTTAATAAGAGCAAAACTCCTTTTTAAATTGAAAGTGCTTTTTAAATCTTAATTCGAGTAGGGACCTTTCACTTCTTTAAGCATTTGTACTAGAACTGAGAATTCAAATTATTTTTGTAAAGAAAGTACTACCTTAAGAACATCTTGGTTTAAACTATCTTTAAAAGCTTGATTTGCTTGTGAAGCTGGGTATAGAGTGATAATACGATTTAGTGGCTCTTCATATTTTTTTAATATTTTAAAAGCATCAAGGTAGTCCTCAGGTCCACATCCATAACTTGTAATAAGAGGCCATTCATTTCTAACAAATTGTGTTAAAAATAAGTTGATTTCTTGCTCGTATAATGCTACAAATATTGATCTTCCGCCTTTTTTTAAGCTTTTAAAACCAGTTTTAACGGCAGCATTTGATCCTGAACATTCAAATAAAACATCAACTTTTTCAGTTAAACTTTCTTTGTCAGCAATAAGGGGAATCATACCGAATTCAGAGCATTTTGATAATCGATTTTCATAATCCTTTTCGAGCCCGGATAATATTACTTTCGCACCTTTTTGCACACATACTAGTCCAACGAAAAAACCAATAATACCGGGTCCTTGCACATGCACAATATGTTTATTATTAATCTCTCCAGCTCTATTAACAGCGTGAACAGCAATTGAAAGAGGTTCACTTAAAGCTGCAGTACTAACGGACAAATCTTCAGGAATTTCTCTTACATATATCGATTTTGTTTTGACAAATTGGGCCATTCCTCCGTCATAATGTAGCCCTATGACTTTATTGTGTTCGCATATTGAATGGCGACCATTTTTGCAGTTTTCACATTCCCCACAATAATTCATGGATTCAACAATTACTTTTTTTCCTATTAAATGACTGGTTGACTTATCATAACTTTCAACAACTTCACCTGATATCTCATGGCCAAGAATAATAGGTTTTTCAACAAACTCATATCCTTTAGAGTGGCTATAGGCATGTAGGTCGCTTCCACACACACCACAATAGTCGACCTTAATTAGAACTTCATTTTTATCTAAAAGAGGCTTTTCTTGATTTTGTACCTTAAGCTCTCTTACTTTTTCTGTTTTAACAACTGTTAACATTTAATTATCACATCCTAAAGATACTTTTTTCCTATTAGAAGAATTTCATATTTTCACAAAAACTTTGAATTATGTTGCTTATCTAGCTGATTAAAAATTTGAGTTGTGCTGACCTTATATATCAAAACACCTAAGAAAACGCATTCATTTATATCTTCTTTTTAACTATCTTATAAATAACAAATGAAAGCCATATCAATTTGGAGGTTTAGTAAAATCCTTTCCGATTTCGGTCTTCCCTGAGATTTTATTGTAATTTAGAAATAAGATTGATTAACCATTTTAAGATGCTACCCATCCGCCATCAACATAAATGGTTTGCCCAGTTATATAATTAGAAGCATCTGAAGCTAAGTAAACAGCAGTTCCTGCAAGGTCTGATTCAACACCAAGTCTACCTTGAGGTATTCGACTCAGAATAACCTTGCTACGCTCTGGATCTTTGAAGAGAGGCGCAGTTAACTCTGTGTGAAAATATCCAGGAGCAATGGCATTAACCTGTATATGAGAAGCCCACTCAATCGCCATTGCTTTAGTAATTTGATCAACGCCACCTTTAGAGGCAACATATGGTCCCATATTAGGCGAGCCAATCTGGCTGCTTAATGAACATATATTAATGATCTTCCCACTTTTTTGATTCATCATGATTCGGGCTACTGCCTGTGATACAAAGTATGTCCCTCGAAGATTAATATTGATGACTTTTTCCCAGTCTTCAAGAGTCGTTTCCAAGATGGGGCCACGAATGTTAATACCTGCTGCATTTACGAGGATATCTATTTTTCCAAACTTATTTTTGAGGGTTTTCGTAAGAGTTAGAACTTCTTCATAATTAGACACATCAAGATTCATGACTGAAGATCTTAAACCTTTATTTTCAAACTCTTGTTGGATAATAGATAACTTTTCTATATTTTCAATTCCAGAAATCACAACTTCAGCGCCTGCTTCTGCTAAGGCTAAAGTTATACCTTTTCCCAAGCTTCCGGTCCCCCCAGTTATGAAAGCCGTCTTTCCAGATAAATCAAACAGATTTTTTGCTGTCATTCTTCGCACACTTCCTTTATTTTTAAAAGTGAATTTCTTTGATTAACAATTTCAATTTGTCCTATTTCTAACAAGCAATTGATAGATCACAATAATTTAACCCGTTTCCTCTTCTCCCTCACTGCGTATTTATCATCACTTTAATAACATGCAATTTCCATACCAACTTATATTTTTGGACTATACGAACGGGAACTAAAAATTCTATATGACATAATAAAAAATATCTATGTTACCTTTCTAATTTGTAAGTTTATTCAAGATGAAGGCTCTAAATTAGAAATGAAAAATCAATGGTATAATAAAAATTATATTTAACAATGTTTTTATGTTAATAAGGGGTGGGAAAATGAATCAATTATTAGACAACAAACTCGAAAAAAAATTAATAAAGATGACTAAGCTAGATACATTTATAGATATAATGGAACACGCGACTATGTTATTTCATGAAAATGGATCTTTGTTGCATTATAATGACCCAGCGAAAAAACTCTTTAATTTTAAAAAGGGCTTTTCTTTTCATGATTCTTCACTATTTTTTTTAAGTCAACAATTAGTAGATAATAATATAGATCAAATGGATAGTGAGTTTTCTATAAATGAAATCAATTATTATCGATCTGTACGGAAAATTAGCTTTAATGACGTTATATTTCTATTAGAAACTTTAGAGCCTTTGTATGTCTATCAAAGTAGAATGGAGAAATCTCAAACTGAAATTAATGAAATGGATATGATAATCGACTCTGTCCATGATGGCATATATATCACAGATGAAAAGGGGTTTACTCTTCGAATCAATAATAAATATTCCCAAATGACTGGAATACACAAGGAAGAGGTCATTGGACGTCATGTATCCGAATTAGTCTATAGAGGATATTTTGACAATTCCATTACATTAAAAGTACTTTAAAATAAAAAGACAGTTTCTATGTTACAAAAAATTAAAGATGGAGATCAACTATGGTTAGTAACTGGAAATCCAATTTTTAATCAAGATGGGGATTTAGTAAAAATGTTCAACACAGTCTATGATATGACTGAACTGAATCGATTAAGGGAATCTTTAAAAGCTCAAGAAATTATGAACAATAACCAAAAGGTAGAATTACAAGTTCTTCGTTCTCAAATCGTTGAGGTGCCAGGATTAATTGGCAATAGTCATACCATTCGTACCGTTAAAACAAAGATCAATAAAATTGCAGGCGTTGATTCTACAGTTCTACTTTTAGGCGAAACTGGATGCGGAAAAAATGTAGTAGCTAAAGCGATCCATCAATTAAGCAGTCGGTCATCCAAGCCTTTTATAGAAGTTAACTGTGGCGCTCTTCCGGAACAGTTGATTGAATCCGAATTATTTGGCTATGCAAATGGAGCATTTACAGGTGCTGTACGAGGCGGGAAAGCAGGGTTACTAGAGATTGCTCATGAAGGAACAATATTTCTTGATGAAATTGGGGAATTACCGTTACATTTACAGGTTAAGCTTTTAACTTTTTTACAAGATAAAAAAGTTAGACGAGTCGGGGGAAATAATTCAAATGAAGTAGATGTTAGAGTTATTGCAGCAACACACCAGAATCTCAAACAACTAATTACCGAAAAAAAGTTTAGAGAGGATCTTTACTATCGTTTATCAGTAGTGCCCATTAAACTTCCATCTCTACGAGATTATAAAGAGGATATTTATGTATTAACGAATTATTTTCTTAATAAGTATAATGATCAATATAAAAGTTCAGTTCATTTATCGAAGGGAGTTTACTTAGCGTTAGAGAATTATGAATGGCCAGGGAATGTAAGAGAATTGCAGTATTTAATAGAGCAGTTAGTGGTTCTTTGTGATGGTAATATGATTGACGTACATGATTTGCCTGACTATGTACATGATTCGAAAAACTCAACTATATCTAAAAATATCAAAAAACTCAAAAAACTTGATGACATCGTTAAAGATATTGAATTTCAAGTTATTAAAGCAACGTGGGAAGACCTTGGAGATGTTAGTCTTGTAGCTGATCGATTGGGTATGCATCGAACAACCTTAGTTCGCAAAGCAAAAAAAATAGGGCTCAATCTTATTAAGTAAATAAATACTTTTACTAACCCATTAGTAGCTTTAATGATGTATAGTGTGTACGAAAATGCAAATTTGTGCATGATTGCAAAGATTAAATACCTTAGCAATTTAAGTCAACGAAATATAAACATCATTATATATCCATTAGTTAATAAGGTAGTAAAGAGTGTTTCTATATTGTTATTTTCGATGATAATCTACAAATAATCAGTCAATCAAAAAAATTTCGGGTGTAATAATTCCAATTGTAAAAGAGGTTCTAGTGTGAATTCGCACCAGAACCTCTTAAGTTTCGATTATAAAATTATATCTCTCTAAAAAAATATTTTTTATTTACATTGTCTGTTTTATATCATGATTATCATCTTTCGCTTGTCCTGCTCCTTTAAATTGTGAAACAGAAACAATAGCAATAATACAACAGAGAATGATGTACAGGCTGATCGGTGTTGTGCTTCCGAATTCATGGAAGAGAAAAAGGGAAATCATAGGAGCAATCCCTCCTCCAATAATAGAAGCCAATTGATAAGCTAATGATGATCCACTATAACGAAGGTGAAGTGGAAAATTCTCTGCAATCATGGCAGCTTGTGGACCATATACCATGCCAGGACCTATACCTGAAATCGCAATAGCTAGAATGATTAAGGAAGATACCCCAGTATTCAAAAGATAAAAGTAAGGAAATGCAAATAAGAGCGTGATTGAACTTCCAATAAAGTACATTTTTTTGCGGCCGAATTTATCTGATAAATAAGCAGAAAGAGGGACAACAAAAAGATATGCAACTGAAACAAGTAAAACGGTATTCGTAAGAAATTGTTTATCTAAATTAATTTGTTCCGTCCCATAAGAAATAACGAAAGTTGTAAAGAGATAGAAAGGTACTTGTTCTGATAAACGAGAAAAGGCAGCGAGCATAATAGTTTTTGGATGTTCTTTAATAACTTCCAGAACAGGTCGTTTAGCTACAAGATTTTCTTCTTTCATTTTTGAGAATTGTGGGGATTCTTTAATACCTAGACGGATAAAGAGACCAACACCTACAAGTAAAATACTTATTAGAAAAGGAATTCTCCATCCCCATGACTCAAAGCTATCACCAGTAAAAAATATACAAATTGAAACAACACATGTTGATACTAAAAGTCCAATCGGAACACCTAATTGAGTCATACTTCCCATTAATCCACGGTGTTTTTTAGAACTCCACTCTATAGAAAGGACAACTGATCCTCCCCATTCACCCCCAACACCAATTCCTTGAATGAATCTTAATAATACGAGGAAAACAGACGCCCAAATGCCAATATTTTCGTAAGTAGGCAACAGGCCTATTAGTGTACTACTAATACCCATCAACAGAAGTGTGATAACTAGGGTTGCTTTTCGTCCAATTCGGTCTCCGTAATTACCAAATATCATAGCTCCAATAGGCCTGGCAAGGAACCCAATAAAAAGAGTTGTAAATGCCTGCAATACGCCGATATAAGAATCAGATTCTGGAAAAAATAGCTTTGGAAAAACTAACGCTGCCATAGTTCCATATAGAAAAAAGTCATACCATTCAATAGAGGTTCCTACAATACTTGCAATCGCTGCTTTTTTTACGAAGAGCTTCATCCTTTTTCTCTTGAAAATCCATTTTATACCCCCAAAAAAATTAATTAAGAAAGCGTTTCCAAACAATAATGCAGATATGTTAGCCTATTTTTATTATTAAAATTATGTTGTACAGGATGTTTGATTTCTAGCTCATTCAAATAAAATGAATGAGCTAGAAATTATTTAAACAACAATATTATTTCAGAAGAGATCATAATTAAAAAGTTAAATCTTTCACAGGAATATTATGTTCTTCACAGTAGTCGAAGTATTTTTTCATTCTATAGAAAATATCATCCTGTAATGTGACATTTCCATCTTTATCGAAATATTCAATGACCCCTCCTAAATTGAAAAGGGTAATCATATCTTCTCCTTCATCCACTACTAAGGTATGGATATCACCTGGCGGTTCATAAACAAAAGTACCTGGCTTGGCTATCCAGTCTCTTTCTAAATATCTCCAGGTTCCTTGAAGTGTATAGGCCAACACAGTCCCCCCCGTATGTCGGTGTCGCGCGTTGCCTTTACCTGCTTTAAATTTTGAAATATGAATCCAGTTACCTGTTGTTAAATCAAATCGGACCGGCTTAAACCAGACACCATCTGCTTCCGTAAAAGTTGGTACCCAAGGAATCTCATTAACATCAATGGCTTGATCCGGTAAATTATATTTCTCCGTAAACGCATTTAAATCTAATGTTGTTGACACATTTATTCCTCCTAATTAATCACATTTTGACAATATGTTTTGTCATTTATTAAGAATGCAATATTCGTGCCAACATATAATTTTATTGAAATTAAGTTATTTAAAAAGACAAACAGCAATTTTTAAAACTTTTTCATGTAAAAACCGTGCACATTCGCACGTTATGTGCAAATATGCACGGTTTGTGTCTGGTATAAAGACTGATTATTCACTAAAAACATAAAGAGGGAGTTTCTCTAAAGTTGTTAGCTTATGAAGCCAATCCAAATGGCTTATGGATGAATTATTTTTGATTTTGAATAGACATCACCCTTTGACGAATTTGTTTCTTTTTAAGTATATGTATGGCTTCTGTACCACACAGTATGTAAATAGCTGTACGAAGTAACTTCAATCCCAGCATAGAACGAATTAAACAGTGATCTTGCTCTACCTTATAATTGAGCTCTACTTAACTTGCCTGAATTTCTCCATGGTAGGGAAGAGGTCTTATCTGCTGTTATGACACATGAAACTGAAACATCAAAAAGCTACAAAGCTTCTTTGAAGAAGCGCTTTGCAGCTTTTTTGTCTCTTATTCTACTAAGATAAAAATCAAGGTGTTTTCTTCGTAATCGGCTATACGATATAGGTATATCTATTGCCCTTTACCTTAATATATATTTCATCGATTTTTCAAGAGCCATTTGTTACTTTAAGGTAATGCCTTACTCTTTTCAGCTAATTCTAAACGTATAATTTTTATATTTGGAATGGATATTCCCTGTGTCTCCATTATTTCAGCCAAAATACCCAAAACTCAAATTAACCCGTAGGCAACATTCTAACGTCGGCAAAATAATGTCAGCAGGTTATGTTTAATAGATTTCTTATACCAGAATCGTTTATTCCGACAACCATCGAGCAACATCTTTAGCATGATAAGTAATGATTAAATCACTACCTGCTCGTTTCATAGAGATTAGTACTTCTAACACTGTTTGTTTTTCATCAATCCAACCATTTATTGCTGCAGCTTTAACCATAGCGTATTCACCACCCACATTATATGTCACTATTGGTAGCTTAAATCTGTTTTTTACATCACGAATAATGTCTAAATAAGATAAAGCAGGCTTTACGATGATAAAATCTGCTCCTTCTGATACATCAGATTCAGCTTCACGCAATGCTTCTAAACGGTTTGCCGGATCCATTTGATAGGTTTTTCGGTCGCCGAACTCTGGACTTGATTCCGCAGCTTCACGGAAAGGTTGATAAAAAGCAGATGAATATTTTACTGCATAAGACATAATCGGTATATTTTCAAATCCAGCACTGTCTAAGCCCAATCGAATAGCTTTAACAAATCCATCCATCATATTAGAAGGTGCAATAATATCTGCTCCTGCCTGAGCTTGACTAATCGCGGTTTTAGCTAATAAATCTAAGGAAGGGTCATTTAAGACTTTTTCTCCTTGAACAACGCCACAATGTCCATGACTTGTAAATTCGCACATACAAGTATCAGCAATAACAATCAACTCAGGAAATTTTTCTTTAATTTGGCGAATAGCGTTTTGGACAATCCCATGATCATGATAAGCTCCAGAACCAATCTCATCTTTTTCTAATGGGATACCAAAAACAATGACAGCTTTAATACCTAATTCTACAATTTCACTCATTTCATCATTCAATAGATCTAAAGGAATTTGTTCTATACCAGGCATAGATTTAATCGGTTTTCTCTCTTCTCCGCCTTCAACTACGAAAAAAGGATAGATTAAATCTTCTCTGTATAAATGAGTCTCTCGAACAATCGTGCGCATGTTTTCTGAGGAACGTAGGTGACGGTGACGTCTAAAACTTAAAGTATTCATTTTTATTCCTTCTTTCTTTATAGATTAATTCAAGATTCTTTCACTCAATAATTTTTTATTACAGCATTAACTATAGAGTCTTCTTTTTCTTTAAACATTTGCCGTTATTGCTGTTTGTTGTAATTATAATTTTATGATTCTAGATAATGAAGAGTAGCTGTTACTTTCCCATGGTCTTGGACTATCTTCGCATGAAGGTTTTCACCAGTTAAAAATCTTAATTTGCGCGCTTTTTAAACTTAGATGAAGTTACATAATTTAATTTCCCAGTTCTAAATGGCAATTGTCTCCTTTAGCTAGTTGAATTTTAATTATACCTTTTGCGCCTTAATGTCCTTAAGGTGTCTCATCATATACATTAAGACAAGGGCGACAATTAACAGGGAGGAAAGGCTGTACATCCCTCTGTAACCTGTTAAACTGGCAACACCACCAAGAATTGGAGAACCAAGGGCCATTCCTAAATCCATAGAACTAAGGGACATGGCATTGGCCGTCCCTTTTTTATCAGCAAATACCTTGCTTACAGCCCATGCTTGAAATGAGGGTTGCATGACACTGTAAGCAATACCGTAAAGTACGGCTGCAATGAAAAATGTCGTAAAGCCATGTGCAAATGCAATTAAGATCAAACCAATGATACTGCAGATACTTGCCGGATAAATTAAGTACTTATGCCCCATTTGATCATAAATTTTTCCTGAAAAGGGTCTAACTAATACGATGACAACGGCAATAATTAAAAAGAAGAGAGAAACTTTGCTACCTAAATGCTCTTCTTCCCCTAGACTATTAATAAAATTCACAATACCGGAATAAGTGCAATAAAAAAGCATGACTAAAAAGCATGGAAGCATAGCTCGTTTATCAAAAACAAAATCCATTAATGCTTCTTTTTGGGTCGGCGGTTCAGCAAATGACTGCGATTGTTTGATTTTGATAAAAAATGAAAAAACAAATGAGATTACTATTAGAAACATGGTTACAAAAAGAAGAAATTTAAAAGAGAATGAATGTAAAATTGATAGGGCAATCATCGGACCGAGAGTTGCTCCTAGACTTGTCGCCATTCCAAAGTAGCCAATCCCTTCACCCATTCGTTCTTCGGGAATCAAATTTGTTGCAAGTGTAGCTAATAGAGTTGTTGTAACTCCGAAGCCTATACCTTCTAAAATTCGTAGTGATATTAATAAAGGAATAACTTGTTGACCGTAACTAATCATGATACAAACAAGTACAAAAAGGAGCATAACGCATAGCCCCTTTTTGATATTTATTTTATGCATTAAAATTCCTGTTACTGGACGAGTTATAATCGCGGCCAACATAAAAGCTGTCGTCATAACGCCTCCTAAGGTTGGGTTGTGACTAAGTTTTGTAACAAAAATTGAAAATCCCCCTGTAAGCATCTGTAGACACAGGTAAAATGACATAGTTATTAAAATAATAAGGAAAAACTGCCACGTCCATAATTTCGATATTGGTGAATTCAACCTAAGAACCCTCTTTCTGCGTGATTAAAACTTATTAATTCTTTATTGATGACTCTAAATAATGTAACTGTATATGAAGAATTCTTCGTTTCTACTTTACAAGACGCGAATAAACATGTCTAATATATATATTATAAGTAATTAATACATTAAAAGTATTAAAAACAATAAGAGAGGGATTACAGTGGAATTACGTCATTTGAAATATTTCAAAACAGTAGCTGAAGAACTACATTTTGGCAAAGCTGCAGCCCGTTTAAACATGGCACAGCCGCCATTAAGCCTTCAGATCCGTAAGTTAGAAGAAGAATTGGGAGTCTCACTTTTCTATCGGACGAAAAGACATGTGGAGTTAACCAAAGAAGGGCAAGTGTTTTTAGAAAAAGTTTATCTGCTTTTCAAAAGTTTAGATGAATCAATCGAAACAGTTAGAATGGTAAGTCGAGGAGAGCTTGGAGAAATCATTATTGGTTTTTTAGCTTCATCAGCTTATGATGTTCTTCCAACCATCATAAAACAGTACAGAAAACAATATCCTTCTATTCATGTAGTTTTAAAACAACTTACGTCTGCAGAACAATTAAAAGCCTTACAAGAGGGAACTATTCAAATTGGGATAATTAGTGAACCCATTGAAGATGAAACACTTAATTTTGAAATAATTAGACGAGAATCTATGGTTGTAGCCTTACCAAAAGAACACCCTTTAGCTTTCAAAACATCCTTAATTGATCTTATTGAGTTAGCCAATGATCCATTTATTTTAATTGGAAGAAAATCAAACCAACATCATTATGATGGGGTGATTAACAGCTGTTATGAAGCAGGGTTTAGTCCAAACATTGTACAAGAAACAGCAGAAATGTCTACGGTTATATCTTTAGTTTCTGCAGGAATTGGTGTAGCTATCGTTCCTGCTTCCATCCAATTATTATTACAAAATGAAGTTATATATCGGGACATTAGGAATAACAAATTTAATACTGTAACGGCCCTTGTATGGGAAAGTAAAAATCAATCGTCAATAGTCAAAGCTTTTGTTGAATTAGTAAAAGAATCTGTCATTCCGATTTTTATTAAGTAGGATTGTTTTTGATATTATTTGAGTTCAAGCACAGTTTCTAACGAATTTATACTTGCACTTAAACTAGTCATTAGTTTAAGTACAAGTATATAAAATGAAAATGGTATATCCTACGTATGCCTAGTTACCATAATCGCCATTCCCGGCACTAAAAAAGACCTGAAACTTCAAGGTCTCTTATTGTTAGTTACTAATTTTCTTGAAAAATACGATTTCTATGTCCTCATCATCTAAATTATCAATACATCCACTTCTAACATAATTCAGTGAATTAAAGACTTTTTGCATTTTTTCATTTGATTTATTCGTTGATGAAAAAATTTTATTTGTGGGACAAACATTTTCTACATATTTCATAAGTGTTTTTGCAATACCTTGTCGTTGTAGTGTCGGGCGTACAATCACTAATTCTATGAACAAATGACCAAAGAAATGTTTATGATACACTAGAAAACCGGCAATCTGATCTTCTATTTGTCCTAAAAAACATCTATTCTGTTTAATGAACTCCCTTAGGTCTGCTTCTCTTTCTCTGTTACCGATAACTTCAGAATCAATACATACCAGTTTCTCTAAATCATTAAGTGTTGCCATTCTTACCTGCACCATTTTATCTTCTCCACTCTTATTAGTATGCTTAACTCTTATTATAGGTACCTCACTTCCACACTGCCAAGATAGCTTTTTATTTTGTTAACGATAATAATTACTTTAACATCTTATAATAGAATTAAATATTTCGTCCGTAAAAGTATACCTATTTAGAAACACGAAAGTCGGAGTAAAAGAAATAACTGTTAAATAATAATTGATATTCTGTGATTTAGAAGTATATACGTTGTAGAAAAATAGCGTATTTGTCGTCACTAAGTGTAAGTGATAAAACAATTATTTTTAGAAGATAGTTTATTCATTTACTGTTCTATATAAAAAAAGTATTATTTTTATTTTTGATTGAATTTTCCTTATTAAAAACACATCAACATTAAATAATTGTGAATTTTATGTTTATTTATCGCGAATACAAAAAATTCTCCAAAGGAAAGTAGAAGAGAGAGTGGTATATGATAAGAAGTAAAAACTTTATATCTATATAAGGAGTGATAAGTAACATAATTTCAAATAAATAATAGACAAAACTAAGTATAATTGTATATATAAACTAACTTTGTATTATGATACAGATATAAACTGTAATATATTGGTTATCGTTTTTTAGTTGACGATATATTTTAAGTGTGTTAAATTTTCCTTACACCTTTCAAGCGCAATATAAAACCTATTTTGCATTACAATATCGGGAAAAAGAGATTAACTAACTTTCATTTACAATAATGTTAATTATATTCACGTGGATACAATTGAAATATCCAAAATATATTTTTTTACACCAGTTAATCGGTTTTTGGCGATTAACCAATGTGTTTTATTTAAAGCTTGAAAGGATAGAGGTACCTTTTTAATTTTAGTGATATAGAATGGAATTAAAAAACATATAGGAATAAACCATATAAAAATTTTTAAATGTTAATATCGGTAAAAACCGATTAATACTCTGTATTGTGCTTGAAAGGTTCTATATTTGAGTAGTTAATGTTTGTAATAAATAGGTGTAGTTTTAACTGAATAAATGAAGTTAATCTTCATAATTTTAAGGAGTGTTATATATGAGTAACTATAAAGATATTCAAAAAGCAAATAATTTCTTCAAAGATAATATACCTGACTTCACTATTCCGGTTGAAGAATTACGTGTGCAAGCTGAGAAAATGTATGGGAAATTACCAGTTGCTGATGATGTAGCAACAGAAAAAGTAGATATTAACGGAATGGAAGGCGAGTGGCAAATCGTTCCTGAATCTAAGGATGATCGTGTACTTCTTTACCTACACGGTGGAGGTTTCTTATTTGGAAGTATTGCATCTCATCGCGGAGAAACGAGTGAATTAGGAAGAGCAGCGAAAGCACGTACACTTGCAATTAACTACCGATTAGCTCCTGAGCATTCATTTCCTGCACCAATTGAAGATGCACTAAAAGCTTATACATGGTTATTAGATCAAGGTTATGATGCTAAAAATATTATTATTGCTGGTGAATCAGCAGGAGGAAGCATGACTGCTGGATTATTAATGAGCATTCGTGATACAAAGTTACCTCTTCCAGCTGGTGGTGTAATGATTTCACCTTGGATTGATTTGGCTCAAACTGGTGAAACTTATATAACAAAAGAAGGAATTGACCCAATGAATTCAACTGCAGGTGTTAAATATCTAGCAGAAACGTATTTAAATGGTACTTCACCAGAGGCTCCTTTAGCATCACCAATTTATGGTGATTTAAGAGGGTTACCACCAATCTATGTAATGGTGGGAGAAGTTGAAGTAATGTTAAGTGAGGCTTTAACATTTGTTAACAATGCTGCATTAGCAGGAATCGACATTAGATTTAGGTCCTTCCCTGGTATGGTTCATAACTGGCCAGCATTTCATTCTTTCCTAGAAGAAGGCAAGGAAGCTATTCTAAGTGCTGGAGATTTCATGAACGAAATCTTTTCAAAACAAACTAAATAAAAAAAGAGGAAAAAATGCCTGGATATATCTCCGGGCTTTTTCTACAGGAAGGTTAAATGTTAAATATGATAAACTATAAATACTATGTTTAAACGGTGACAAAAATATATTATATATTCGTTTATTCGATTTTATTTTTAGAAAGGTAGATAGCATATGGATACTTTAACTTTACCTGTGTTAAAAGCATTGTCTAATGAAACCCGATATAACATTTTAGAATGGCTAAAAGATCCGGATGAAAACTTTGAACCTCAAATTAATTTACCGAAAAACTCCGACTTTAAAGGGGTCTGTGTAAGTTCTATTAAAAAGAAAACTGGGATGTCCCAATCAGTCATTTCCGATCATTTAGTTCAGCTGCAAAAGGTAGGCTTAGTGGAATCGAAACATATTAGCCAATGGACTTATTATCGAAGAAATGAGGAAAATATTAAACGGTTCAAAGAAAAGATTCAAGTCGATCTATAGAAAAGAGCCATTCCTCAATCATTTCGCAGGAGTGTGCATAAAATGTCCAATTTATTTAGTCCATATAAAATTAAAAACTTAGAATTAAAAAATAGAATTGTCATGTCTCCCATGAGTATGTATGCTTGTAAAGACGGTTCTGGTCTTGTACAAGATTGGCACCGTATCCATTATCCTGCAAGAGCTGTTGGCGGAGTGGGACTTATCATAATTGAATCAACAGCAGTTACTAAACAAGGAAGAATGGGACCAACCGACCTCGGTATTTGGGAAGATGGGCAAGTAGAAGGTTTAAGGGACCTAGTCAATTTAATTAAAGGTCAAGGTGCGGCGGTAGGAATGCAATTAAATCATGCAGGCCGTAAAGCTAAAATCGATGATCCTATTGCGGCTCCATCTGCTATAGCCTTCTCAAAAGGTGGAAAAGTTCCTGAAGAGCTTACTAAGATACAAATTAATCAAGTAGTAGAGGCATTTGGTCAAAGTGCAAGACGTTGTACAGAAGCTGGATTTGATGTGGTAGAAATCCATGCTGCGCATGGTTACTTACTTCATGAGTTTCTTTCACCAGTTACTAACTATCGAACTGATGAGTATGGAGGCTCTCCAGAAGACAGATTTCGTATTCTGAAGGAAGTCATTGAAAAAGTACAGTCTGAGTGGATGGGGCCTTTATTTGTAAGGATTTCTGCAACTGATCAAGCAGAGAGTGGCAACACAATTGAAGATAGCATTGTATATGCTAAATGGTTAAAAGAGCTTGGAGTAGATTTAATTGATGTAAGTAATGGATTACTTACGCCTGCAAAAGCAAAAACATTTCCTGGCTATCAAGTTTTATATGCAGAGTCTATTCGCAAGGAAGCAGAGATTGCTACAGGGGCAGTAGGAAAAGTCATTCAGCCAGAACAAGCTGAAGAAATTATTTCAAATGGACGTGCCGATTTAGTTTTTATAGGACGTGAATTATTAGTGAATCCTCACTGGACATATTATGCAGCCAATCGTTTGAATTATGATTTAGAATTGCCGCAACAGTATTCATGGTCATGGATTAAAACGCTTTAAATATAAACAGCTGTTGGCAGAATTTCGAGATTTATTAAAGAAAATGCCCTTAATTTTTATTAATAACTATATAAAGTTAACCTATGTTGAAGTCTGTCCAGTGTAGATAGTTCAAAAAGGTATACATTTATGTACGTTATCGGAAATCATGTGTTAGAAGAACGTGTTGAAGGGGTACATATAAAAGATAGGGATAGCATCAGGAGGAGAAAATATGCTCGATAACTATGAACATTTCCTATTCTATAGGGAGGTTAAATGTCTAATTGCAGATTATGATAACTGTAGACATTTACCTACTAAGAACGAGTTGCATAATCAGATAGTACTTCTAACAAAAGTTCTTAAAAATGAATAAGTTATTATTATTCGAGCAAACTACTCAAGATACGTTACGTATCACTTTTAATACCTTGATACGTTACTGAAAAACTCCTGACCAACGACAGGAGTTTTTCTCTTTTTAATCTGTATACTCTATACAATCTTAGTTAACATAATCCAGATTATAGGTACAAAAAAGCCTCTAAGAATATATTATCTTAAAGGCTTTTTTGCCATTACAAAGGATATGATAGCAAAGAGTATTAGAAATACTGCTAAGAACAAATAAGCAGCACCTTCGAAACCTCTTACTTCAACATAACCAATGTAAAAAAGAACAATTGAAGCTATTACTGTTAAAATTGCAGGAATCATTCTAACAGGTAATCTCCATTTCATACGCCTAAATAGCCAGGTTAACAATAATACAATTAAACCTGGTACTAAACCAATAAGCAAAGGAATACCAATCATCATTATCTATCAGCCTCTCGGAATACCTTTTTATACCATATTAACATATATATTCTTTAAAAAGGTCTGCATACGATATACAAAGTCAGTTAAGTCGGGTAGGCAGGCACTCTCACGAGCGCCCGCCCCCCTAAGAACCGTACGTGACAGATTTCCCGTCATACGGCTCAAGCCTTCTTTTTATCCAAACAACTTATTCAAGACATGGTACATGTACTAATTTAGCCAATTTACCTGTAGAAACCTCTAGGTTTCGCACTGTAACTTTCTCTCCATTTTGTAGAGTCTGCTTACACAATGCACAACGATATCCTTGTTTCCTTGCGAGTTTCATCCTATCTAAAGTATTTTCGCTATTAAAGACCTTTCGGTCTCGCTTTTCCCAATACTCTTTTAGATTCGGATCATCTGGGCTGTTCTTGTAGGCTACCATGACATGTCGTTCTATTTTAATCCAAGACATCTTCAACAATTGAATATTAGTAAGTGGACATGTGAGAATCCATTTATTATTTCCACCATGGTGGGGTTTCTTAAAATAGCGCTTATTAATCCACTTCCAAGACTTCCTTGGATGCAATTGTCTAAGATGTTTCCTTATTTTCAAGAAGACGTAGTTGTCTATATAACCAAACGTCTTTTTAGAAACGACATGTTTCCAATACTGTCCGTAACCACGAATAATTGGGTTTAAAACACGTATTAGTTCTTTTACGGGTCGTCCTCGCATCACTGCGAACGTATCTTTTATCTTGCTTTTTGCTTTTCTGATACTGTCTTTACTGGGTTTGATTAATAACTTATTGCCTTGTTCCGTTTTGTATTGTCGGAGTGAAAAACCAAGGAAATCAAACCCACTCTCGATATGTGTAATTCTGGTTTTATCCTCACTCAATTTAATTCCTCGCTTTTGTAAGTAAGGATTGAGTTTCTGATACATACTTTCAGCTTGTTCCTTCGTTTCCGTTACGATGACGAAGTCATCTGCGTAAAGAATACGTCCTATTTTACATTTGGGATCGATTTTATATCTTCCATTTGATTTGTGTGTTTTTCTATAGAAGATACCAATCTCTTTTTCCATCCCACATAACGCAATATTGGCCAGAAGAGGGGACACAATACTTCCCTGAGGAGTTCCCTCTGTTGTTTTATGGAGCATATCCTGCTCTATGCATCCCATTTTGAGCCATCTTTTAATAAGAGTACTTCCTGAGAATGAAGATGTTTGTTCTACTATCCAATTATGGTTAAGATGGTATGCGTGATAGGTAAGTGTTCTCGACAGCATTACCTGTGACGATACTTACTTTTCCCCCACCTCACACCGTACGT
>NZ_JBHZOR010000013.1:0-59930 GCF_042787605.1 Priestia sp. YIM B13491
CCCGTGGTGTAGCGGTTAACATGCCTGCCTGTCACGCAGGAGATCGCGGGTTCGATTCCCGTCGGGACCGCCATTTTAAGAAAAATGCGGGTGTAGTTTAATGGTAAAACCTCAGCCTTCCAAGCTGATGTCGTGAGTTCGATTCTCATCACCCGCTCCAAAAATGGGCCTATAGCTCAGCTGGTTAGAGCGCACGCCTGATAAGCGTGAGGTCGGTGGTTCGAGTCCACTTAGGCCCACCATATTCCACAGTAGCTCAGTGGTAGAGCTATCGGCTGTTAACCGATCGGTCGTAGGTTCGAGTCCTACCTGTGGAGCCATACTGGCCCGTTGGTCAAGCGGTTAAGACACCGCCCTTTCACGGCGGTAACACGGGTTCGAATCCCGTACGGGTCATCTTAAAAGCAGTTTGCATATGCAAACTGCTTTTTTATTTGGAAACAATGAATGATTATACTTTTAAAAAGATATATTTTTATAGTCTTTTTTGAAAGAAATTTCTTTATAATAATTAAAAACCTCTTTACTTATTTAAATGAGTATAATGCCTGTATTACTAATAGGTATTAGAATTTAATATCATATTTCCAATATAAAATAATTTTTTAAAATGATCAAATTAAATATATCGTATAAAATTATCTTAATAAATAAAGTAAATGATAAAACTACGTAATAAAATATAGAGTTTTATCATTTACTCTAACTGACGACAAATAGATCATTTTTCTACAAATAGTCATATATTTTAAATAAATATATATAAAGTGTTTTATCATTTACACATATAAAGAACAGAAATATTAGAGTTTATATAAATTTAAAATGTTTTTTAATTTACTTTTAAAATATAAATAATAGTAAATCTAATCTTATAAAAATAAAGTTATGAATTATAACATTTCATCTATATTTTCAAATAAAAAAACTTAATGACTACATGATGTATACAAAATGTATTCGAATAAATAGCAGGAAATAAGGTTTCTGTATTGAACATGTATACAAATTGTATAAGTATGAGGTGATTAGTTGGGAAAATTAGATAAGTACGCTCGTCAATCGAAATCAAAAGAAAAAAGTAAAGTGTTACCGATTCGATTACCAGAAAGTATATATGAGCAATTTCGACAACGTTGTGTTGAGCTAGGATTGTCTATGTCAGAGGCTGGATATTTGCTAATTAAAGAAGAATTAGAAGATAATTTATACATCTCGAATACAAATGAGGTTGCTGTGACTACAGAACAACTACAAAAGCCTATACATGACGTGAACACATCGTATACGAAAAACAATACAGGTAAATCTTCTTCTTTTTCTACAAGATGGACCTCAAACCATTATGAGATTGAAAACGAATTGCCATGTCCGTTATGTCAGCAATGGTATAGCAAAGCTAATTTTTCTCGTCATGCAAAAAATCATCATACAACCACTAAGGAACTTTTAGAATGTAATGAAGATCTTGTTTATGAAATGATTGATAAACGTAAACAAAATATGTAAGGGAAATGCGTTGTTTATTAGAAGGTACCCTCTTGTTCAATTAAGAATAATTTGATTGAACAAGAGGTATATTTGGTGATGCGAAAGATAGAGAATTAAGTGATAAGTAGAAACTATTAACTTTTACATCGTTTGGAGCAACCGAACGATGTTTTTTATTTATGAAACAAAAATAAATCCAAATTCATTGGAAAGGTAACCAAACGCTTTGTTTATTAACGAGCAAATTAGTATTGGAGACAGAAAAGGTTGATTATTCAAAAATTGTAGAGGATAGAGGTTATAGGAATGTATTTACTAACAAAAATCCCTTATAAAATCTATCCTTTATGAAGAAAAAAGGACGGATAAAAAGTTGTTTTGTTAACCATACAATCATCGTTCTACTAATTCATATGTTGTTTAAAAATAGAGATAGTAGTATTTATCCTTTTACATACATAAAAAATCAATACTGGTTACAGAAGTTTCCTTTTAGGTAATATCTGCATATGCTGATATGAAATAAATCTTTATAAAAGGAGCGATCTATATGAGTGATTCATTCAAAAAAACAGAGATAGTCCCTAACAAGCTCATTGATTTATTAGTCAGTGACGTCTTTTCAAAACATGGAATTAATAAAGAGCAAGTAAAAGGACAGCTAACAGAAGAAAAAAGACAAATGCTTAAAGAGATGGTAGAGGATTTGACTAAAAAGGTCGACCAATTTGTCAATGAAACGAATTCTAAGAAAACGGGTGAAAAGTAAATAGTCTTTGCTGTAAAAGCGCCTTAAAAAGGCGCTTTTAACTCTAGAAAAATAGTTACATACCTTGGTTCGTTAGTCCAATCTCATTAATTTCTATTTTCATATATTAATACATACCATGAAAAAGGAGTGTTAACTATGTCATCTAGAGACTATTACTATTACGATTTGAAGAAAAAGAAGAAAATAGACAAAAAAAACCATTGTAAAAATGATTGTAATGATTGTAAGGTAGATTTTCATAAAGAAGATGAAGGCAGCAACCAGCGTTTTGATGTAGAAGTACTACAAGATGCAGATCAAGTTTCATTAGTAGACCAAGAATCTGAGGAGTTAATTTGGATCAAGGATTCATGCGATATTAGAGTTCATACAACAGATACCCAAGCAGCAGTTTCTATTCAAGTGGCTTTACAGGTAGCAATTGCTGTAGTAATTCGTATCGCAATTGGGGACAACATTGAAGATAATGGTGTTTTCCAAGAATTGCTCCAACTGTCAGAAATTGAACAGGTAAATAAACAAAAAATCTTTATTGAAAATTCAAAGGATATCACGATCACAACTACTGATACAGATGTTGCTCTTAACATTCAATTATTAGTTCAGATCCTAGTTGCGATTATTGTTATTCTGGACATTTTTTAATTAAAAACTAAAAGAGGTGAAAAAAATGAGTGAAAAAAAATGGAGAGCATTAGATCATTGTAATAACGCTAGATTTAACAATGGGGTTCTGCAAGAGGCAGATCAGGCAGCCCTCACCGAGCAAAAATCTTTTGAAAAGATTATTGTTAAAGACTCCGAAGGTGTTACTGTAAGAACGACAGATACACAGGTGGCAGTGAGCATTCAAGCAGCTTTACAGGTAGCTATAGCGATAGTAATACGTGTTACAATTGGCGATAATGATGAAGGAGAAGCGGTTATCCAAGATTTGAAGCAATTTGCTAGTATTAAGCAAAAAAATGCCCAAAAAACAGTTATTGAAAATTCAACAAATGTAGAAGTTACAACTATTGATACAGATATAGCTGTAAATCTACAAGTATTACTTCAAATCCTAGTGGCTATCTTAGTTTCATTAGATATTCTATAATCAAGATACCGAACGGTGGAATTTGGAATTCAATTAACTCTTCATTGAATACAGTTCAATTATTTAAATAATATTTTCAATGACGGCCTTTAGAATTTTAATTTAAGAATGCATTTGGCTAAATTTATTTGCTACCTTCTTACTAAGAAAAAGGGAAGAGATAAAATGCTTCTATCCGTAAGGAGGGGCTTTTTTATGTGAATTTTAGAGTGGGTTTCTAGCTCATATTAAATATAGTTAATAGTTAAAAAAATCCCTCTAAGTATAGCGTCGTCCCTATTTCTAAAAAGGAGGTTTTTTACACTGTCTTCCTAGAGGGTGAAGGATAACTTCTGCTTTTAGTACAATTTTCATATTTGTGCTGATAATTTATTAAGGTAAATTATTTTACATAATAATTTTATCTAAATCCCATAAAGCTAAAGATTTATCAGTGTATGCCATGTTCATCTCTGTACAATTTTCATTAATAACTAAAATTGGTTTTATAAGATTAAAAGGATGAATTTCCAAGTTGAGAGGTCGCCACTCTCCAGTTTTAATATCTATATTTTGTGAGACGTTAGTGAAAGTTGTTGTCAATAAATACTTTGATTTACTCCTTTTAAAATTAACAAGGGCCGAATGAATATCATCAAAAGAGAGGTGTACCAAACAGTCTCTGCAAAGAATTAAGTCAGCTCTCGGCAGGACATCCTGCAGTATGTTAAGGTTAAGAAATTTTTTATTGTAGGCTGAATACTTTTTATTATTCTCTTCGATTAATTCTGAAACAATATCTACACCAGTATATAATTCTAAATTGGTCTGTACTTCTTTCATCCAGTGAAAATCGCCACATGGAGCGTCCAAGAGTGTTTTTATTTGGAGACGTTTTATGAGAAGAGATAGTTCTTCTATTATTGTTCTTGTTTGGAAGAGTGAGGAACCAGAACCTGATACAGACTCAGAGCTGCCCCATGAATTTTCAGTGTAAATGTTTGTGAATATTTGTTTTATGGGATTTGTCTCTTTATGACTTTCCTCCTTATCGCAGGATGGTTGAACTGTTATTTGATCAAAGTAAAATAAATGTTTCACCCAATCCTGAATGGCTTTATCTAAGGAAAAAGTATCATTAACGTATTTTCGTACTTTTTTACCTATACCCTTTAATTCATTTCTAGATTCTAAAAGTTCATTTATTTTATTTATAAAACAGTTAGGGTCATTAGTGTTTAATATAAGATGATGAGTATCGGATGGCGTCACGTCTTTTACATACCCAATATTTGTTGAAAGTACTGGTATTCCACAGGCATATGCCTCAAGTACAGGTGCAGGTCCTCCTTCATGATTACCTGTAACAATTAATAAATCGAGACTGTTATAAAAAGCAGGCATTTCGTTTGAAGGGACAAATGATTTCATAGTAGCTTCCCTAAAACGTACTCGAGGATGGTTCTTAAAGGCTTCAACAATTTGTAGATAAGTAGTATAGTAATTTTTACATGTTTTCTCAGTATCCCCAACCCAACCAATGACAAATTCATCGGAGCTTAACTTTGTTTCGTCTGGCATAAAGTGGTCTGTATCTACAAATTGTTTAATATATTTTACGTTAGAATTTGGAGAAAGATTGCTAATTAGTTTTGCTAAATTGGAGTTAATCGCCCCAATAGATTTTATTTTACTCAAATACTCTGTAATAAAGGAATGGTTAAAGATTGGTTGATCAGTCCATTCACGAAATGTGTGGTGATTTTGCATAAAATAATAATTAGAAACAGCTGCGGAGCTATCTACCCTTATTCCCTGTGATATTAACGTTTGAGCAAGTCCTAAACACATAGTAGAGATAATATCAAACTTATTGTTTAAGGTTTCTGGTCTAAGGGTTGTTAATTGCTTAGAAATTTCGTCTATAGACATAATTTCTAAGTTGGTGTGATACTCCTTAATTAATTGAGCATGCTTTCCTAAAACCCACCAATCCACGTCAAATACAAGTAAATGTTTTTTCATATGTGTATCTCCTCCTCTTTAGTTACATTATTGGTAAAAATAAGAATTTTTTTTGATGGTGTCAGCTATATGCGATGGTAATTCTTTAATTTTAGATTGGAGACGTTTTATTGCATCGCGTCCTAAACCTTGCTTGTTTTCGGTATAATAAGCACATATGGAAATTTCATAATCAAAAAGATACTCATAAACATGATAATCTACAAAGAGAATATCTTCTTGAGGAAAAGGTATCTGTTTACCTTGTAATGCATACATCAAAGCTATGTTGTTTTTAGATTTAAGTCGATGCATTTTTGCCAGGTGATACAAAGATTCAGCTCTAGTTGGTCTATAATCCCAAGCTTTTTGGTAATAAAGGATAGACAGAGAAAAAAACTGCTCTTCTTGAAAGGCTAGGTTATTTATGGCTGATTGATTAACTGTCAATTTATTTTCTTCTGATTCTTTAATTAGCTGTTCACGCTCGAAGGAAGATATATTGGCTAAACGTTCATAACACGAACCTGTTTGTAATAGAGAATAATATACTTCTTCTACCCAACCACCAACTTCAACTCTTTTTTTGTACCATTTGATGGCTTCTTCAAGTTCATTCAGACATGAGAAAGTTTGTGCTAAGTAAAACATATACCTAGCTTTTAAATCTGGTGGGGTTTTTTCATCGTTAATTCCTTCTAGTAATAATTGTTTGTCTCGTTCGAACTTATCACCCCTACTGCCACCATCTGTTTGATCATAGATAACCAGACTATCGATTCTTCCCTGTGTACCTGAGTAGTTTAGCTGGTCCGCCTCTAATCTAGAATGGTCTATATCCCAATATTCATGTGTAACCCCTATAGATTTCCATGGTAAAGAAGTCTTGAGAAGACGAATAAGCCAATACTTTATTTGATTATCATATTGCATAGTAAGATATAAATCATTTTCTAAACTGGACTTGTCAAAGTTAGGCTGCACTTCTAAGACCATATCAGCATCAAGCAACAATAAGTAATCTGCCTCTGGATAAGTCTCTTGTGCCAAAGATGCAGCTAAAGTTCGGTTATATCCAAAATTTTTGAAAGGTTCATGATGAACAGTGCCAGGTATATTATTTTCTCTACACCAGTTTTTAATAATTTCGGGTGTATTATCAGTGGAACCCGTGTCACAAATAGAAATAAAATCAATAATGGATTTACTCGCATTTAAACATCTTTCTATAATGCTTGATTCGTTCTTTACAATCATACAAAGACATAATTTTTTTTCAGGTTTGTTAGAGCACATTTTTTTTGATGTACTTTTTTTCAATATTCTAATCCTCCTCTGTTATTGTTATAAAAGTTTATTTAGTATAGCCTACATATGTTTTTTAACTTTAAACATATGCTACAAACAGTAAAGTCACTTTTTTAGTTACCCGCATGCCGGAGAATAAGGGGGTACTTGAAATACCGTGAGTATCTTTACCTGTAGAAGAGTACCAGGTGCACTTTTTTAGTTAGAATATTTAAGTGACTAGTGTTAAGTGTTGAAAATACAAATTTTTAACATCTTCTTTTAGAGTTCCATCCTTGTCATTGAGAAATATTTAGAGAATTTTTAATCTGGAGGAGAATTACCTAAAAAACCAAGATCATATAGAAAATTCGTTTCGATAATAATTCAATGTGTCCTCTAATCCCTCTTTTAAGGTATAATTGGGCTCCCATTTTAATATTTGCTTTGCTTTTGTATTCTCCAATCTGCTATGGAGGATATCACCTTGACGTGTTGGGAGATTGATAGGCGGTTGAGTGATGAATAAAGTGGGGTTAAGTGATAAAAGCAACTGATACAGCTCTTTAATGCTCGTCTTTTCATTGCATCCTATATTGATAATCTGGTTTTTACCTTTTGTAATTGCTTTTATATTTGCTTCAGCAACATCTTTTACAAATACAAAGTCACGTGTTTGTTCACCCGTTCCATATATGATTGGTGATTCCTTTTGTAATATCTTTTTACAGAAGATTGAAACAACCCCTCCTTCACCTGAAGCGCTTTGTTTAGGTCCATATACATTGGCATACCTTAAAATGATGTAATCTAGATCATATAAGGTATGGTATACCTTCATATACAATTCTACGACAAATTTTGAAATCCCATAAAAGGATAAAGGACTAATTGAGAACGATTCTTTTATACTGCAGTCCTCTGTCACGCCATATACTGCACATGAAGAAGAATAAATAACTTTTCGAACTTTGTATTCATGACAGCAATTTAATAAGTTAATGGTTCCTAAAATATTTATAGAGGCATCATTTTGTGGATTTTTAATGGAATTATTAACATCTACCTGAGCAGCTGTGTGAATCACTATTTCAGGTTTTTCTTTCTTAAAAACTTGATTTAAATCAAGTGACTGAATATCCATAGAATAGAAAGAAATATCTTTAGGTAAAAATGATTTTTTACCTGTTGAGAGATTATCAACGACGACGACCTGATAACCTTCTTGTAATAATCGTTCAACTATATGGGAGCCAATAAATCCAGCTCCGCCAGTAACTAGTACTTTCATTAAGTCCACCTTCTTTTCTAGTTTTTCATGGTTTGAGTAATAAGGAAATGGTGTGCTTTATGAAGAGCTAATACAAATTTATGTTATTTGTGGTTTAAATTTATTTCTTCCTCTCAATAATTATGAAATGGATAAATATAATTATTATTGTAAATTTATTTTCCACTGATTTTACTATGAACTTTCTAAAAATATATTTGTATCTAAACTTATTTTTAAGGGTAATACTAAATTTAGTACAATTATTAATGTGATTACAGTCTGTATAAATAATAAAAAATTAATATTTTTTAGATTTATAATCAAAATTTGCTTTAAGTATGTTTTATTGATAAATGGATTAAAATATATCCAAATTTTGAAGTTTAATAATTTTTTACTAGCTCCTACATATCGTTTATAGAAAGTTTTTAAATAAATGTACCAGTAGTTAGGAAAATTCGAAAAAGACAATGAATATCAAAATTTTTAACTTGTAATCTGATACCGGAGCTTAAAATATCTAACATATAAAAGGAGTAGCCAATGTTTTAATTTTTAATATCATTTATTTTAAACAGTTAAATTATATAAAACCTCCATTCGTTTCATCGAGGTTTAAGAATAAAAATAATTAACATTTTATGTAATTAAGGGCGATGTGTGCAACAAAGGCTAATTTATTAGAATAGAATAGTCTTAGTATATTGAAGTTTAAAAATCTCTGCATTAAAATTTGTTCTAATACACCTTCAATAATTGTAGATATATGTTGAGTTCTATTTGAATATTTCAGATAATTATTGAAAAAAGAAGGTTTACTTTTAAGTAAACCTTCTTCATCTTTAAAAGATAAATTTTAAATGTACACCTTTTTTAAGTTGATTTTAATAAATATTGTTAAAATTGCTTAAGGGGTGATACTACCTTAAATTAATCGATTATAATACTTATATTTAAAATACTAACAATAATGGTATCAACAGTAATATACAAATAACCACGAGAGAAATCATTATTAAATGGTTTCTTCAAATAATTGTTCATTTAACATACCAAAAACTTCACTTTTGATGTCGAAAAAGAACTTTTGTTTCATCTGTTAGTAAGTAATAATAGAAGAACGCTTCCTGTTGGATAGAAAAAGAATATAAGGAGCACTATATTTGGGCCCGAACAGTAACTAAGCTTTTTACTCTATAGAGGGGGAGGGTTGCTATATTATTAAAATAGGAAGCCATTGAGGTAAACTCTTTATCCCGAAGAAATATAAATACTTCGTTAATAAGAACTTGAAGATTTATTATTGTTCCTAATACTGAGTCATAACATTCTCTCTAAATACAGTTACAGCTCTTATATTAACTGCTTCACGTGCTAGTAGAGTACTTGTTTTGAACTTTTAATAGATAAGAATGGGATAATCGAATTGTATCTTCTTAGTCCACTTCTGTTAATTCAGCGAGAATACTTTTTTTAGTTTTTGTTGCTAAAAAAGTGATATTGAGATGTAGAAATAGCCGAACCATTAGCCATGATTGATGCAGTTATAGTTACCTTGGTATCAGAAGTATTTGGTGCCACATCTGGGACAGCCAAAAAGCTACCCATAGCATTTGTAGTAACAGGGTTATTAGGGAAGCTAACTATGTCAGATGAGCTGCTTAGTTTTACATATACGTCTTGTATTGGACTTTCATTACAAGTTACTTTACCTGTAACTTCAAATAAATTGTTTTTTATTGAACGAATACTTAGTGTAATACCAGGACAAGGTGATTGATAAAGCGACTTTTTTATTATGGGCTTACTACCACAATTACAATTATGTTTCATATCATTCACTTACCTTTCTTTAAATATTGTCAATTATCATTATGTGTACTTGTTTTATGTTTAAAAACAACACATACATGACTAGTATTGATTAAAAGTTAATGTAATCCGGATAGTAACTTCCGTTCTGTAAAAAATTATTAGTAGCTAAAGGAACTTACTACCCTCTTATAAACTTAGATAAAATAAAAATAGGTGGTAAAAGACTCACTGTAATTATTGTATTCTGTTGATATGATAGTGGCGATTCAAGAGAAAAAGCAACTCTAATATAGAGTCGCTTTTTCATGAAAATTAGAAATTCTGACTACATGAAGGGCAAGGTCCACCAGTATTTTGAAATACCACATTATCAACCAAAGCTTCTCCGCCTGGTGCTGGATTCCCAATGTTTTGGAAAGTAATACAAGCAGTTGTTGCATTAGCTGGTGCGCATACAACAAGAGTATAATTTTGGAAGACACTGCTTGGTTGGTTACTCGATGTTACGATGTGTGGAATATTGTTCGTGAATATAGGATTTGTTGTAGAAAAACCTCCGCCGACGAGACCGGTTCTAGTGATCAGAGGAGTACATGGTCCGAGAGTGGTGCCTGGGAAGGAAACAGAGGCAACTAGTATGCCACCATCCCTGATTTGTGTTTCGAAGGAAAGCGTGTGGCAGCAACCTGGGGAAACTTGAACCTCCTGACTTATAAACCCTGGTGTGGTTATTGCACCTGGAGTAGCTGGAGTATCTAATCCTAATATCGAGACAGATTGGATAACGGGTGTTGTAGGGCTCAAAACAAAACGTCCGCTATGAGCATCATTTGTACCGGTGACTACAGTTCCGGTTCCGGCCCAACCTGTTGGTGGTGTTTGACCTAGTGGTGATAAATCAAACCCAGGATTCGTGAGTGTGTTAGTACATGGGCAGCATCCTGATGGTCCAGTTGGTCCAGTTGGTCCAGTTGGTCCAGTTGGTCCAGTCGGTCCAGTCGGTCCAGTCGGTCCAGTTGGTCCAGTTGGTCCAGTTGGTCCAGTTGGTCCAGTCGGTCCAGTCGGTCCAGTTGGTCCAGTTGGTCCAGTTGGTCCAGTGCCTCCAGTACCTCCAGTACCTCCAGTTGGTCCAGTTGGTCCAGTTGGTCCAGTGCCTCCAGTACCTCCAGTACCTCCAGTACCTCCAGTTGGTCCAGTGCCTCCAGTACCTCCAGTACCTCCAGTTGGTCCAGTGCCTCCAGTACCTCCAGTACCTCCAGTTGGTCCAGTGCCTCCAGTACCTCCAGTTGGTCCAGTCGGTCCAGTTGGGCATTTTCTACATTTTCTGCATTTTTTCTTTCCGCAATCATGACAACAATCATGATGATGATCATCACAACAATCATGACAACAATCATCACAACAATCATGACAGCGATCATGATGATCATGACATTTATCTTTTTGATGCTTTGCATTTTTAAGCTCAAAAAGATTTGATAGAATTGAGTCATTAGTATTTATTGTTGAATCAAATAATGTGGAATCTAATAGATGCTCAATAATTTCTTTTTTATTATTATGTCTTCTCTTACTCAACGAAAAGCCTCCTTTCAAGAACAGAAACAAAACATGCTCCTACAAAGATAAAAGGAACCAAACGAAGTTATTCAACATACATAATTACACATAAGTTTTTCTGAATTTTACTCGCTTATTATCCTTGTTAAATTTAAAATTAGATGGAGAGAAGTGTACCTTGTTCTTAATTAGTTATTTTATTTTCCTAGCTTTATATTTTATGTGAATTTTCTTGGAGGTGTGTGGGGTTATAACTATGAATGGAAAATTTTTTGGAAAATAGAACCAACTTAACGAATCGTCTCAAACTAATCTATTGAATCAACTTTATAATGGTGGATATCACCCATATACCTTTTGGAAAATACTTCAGTTTTTTGTATACCAGGCAGAACTTGATAACAATAAAATTTTCTCAGGGAAGTGCAGTGATTTAAAATTAGGGATTATATGAGGATATATAGAAGAAGCACTTACATTATTATTAACTCTTTGTTGAGGTCTAACATAATCAACTTTCTTATCAACTGGAACGTTCTCTGCGCAATAATCACTTGAATGAACTGCTTGCCACCTGTTAAAAAAGTAAATTCTTTTAATTTAATGCTTTTCTTAGTTAAAGATGATCCCCGGAAGCTACATTTCATTATTAATAACTCGTGTTACTTGTATCTTCTTCTTAAACTTTCTCAGATCCGAATCATAAGTTTACCTAATCTCAGTTATCTATCTTGTCAATTAGTGTACGTGTTCCTAATTGCTTGTAATTGATGTGCCAGTTCAAATATCCCCTCTTAATCAACTTTTTATGGATATATCTACCTTTAGGAGAATGACATAATTATTTCAAACTCTTTTACTATTATCCTGAATCTTTAAAATTCATAGTCTATCATACGAAGTTTAAACTGTTTATTCTTTTGCTTGTTACTAATTTAAATTTAACAATCTTTCCTTATTTAATTGTTTTATTTAGTTATTACAATAAATTGAACTGTCTTTTCTTCAATTTAACCTGTAACAGGGAATTAGAAACTCGGTTATAACAACGAAAATGTAAAAAAATAACATTGTGGATTTGGCAAGCATCGAATATAAAATCAAAAAATATACTCACTGAGGAAATGGTTCTGAAATAAAACAAGAAATTTTATCCTTTGTAAAAATTGAGAAAAATATAGAATGAATTTTAATTAATTATTTAAAAGGAGGAAATCCTAATTGGGAAAATTAAATTTACTACTAATTATTAAAGATTATAGTCAATCGGTTCATAGTGAGCCTTATTATCTCCAAACAGAGCTTTCAAAAATCGCTAATTTGTTTGTATGGAATAAAGATGGAAGTATTCGTAATATCCTTGATAATATTAACTTTACCCCTGACTTTATATTAATTTATGTATTCGAAACAGGTGGTCCTAAAATTACTGAACTTAGTAGTTTAAATATTCCATATGGAATATATTTAGAAGACCTACATTACTTGCCTGAACAAACAAGTGAAGCAATGAAACGTGAAAATGTTAAACATATATTCACATGTTGTAGGGATGCTTTCACTAAATATCACCCTGAATTTTCTGATAAAGCTAAATGGTTCCCCCATCATGTAAACACTGAAATTTTTATGGATTATCAGAAGGAGAAAGACATTGATATGTTATTGATGGGTGCCACAGATCCGTACTATTATCCTCTCCGATATAAAATTCTTTCAAGTTATAAAGATAAACCTAATTTTGTATGCCATCCACACCCAGGATACAGGGACATTCACAAAAATGAATTTAAAAATGTGTTTGTTAAAGAGCACTATGCACAAGAAATAAATCGAGCTAAAATATTTTTCACGTGTAATTCAATTTATGAGTATACAGTCCTAAAATATTTTGAAGTACTTGCGTGTAAAACTTTATTACTTGCTCCGAGTTCAGATGAAATCTTAGATTTAGGCTTTAAACCAGGCGTACATTTTGTAGAAATAAATGAAAATAATTTTATGGAAAATGCTGAGTATTACTTGACACATGATAAAGAGAGAGAAGAAATTAGTAGAAATGGATTTGAACTTGTACAAAAGAAACATTCAACCTCTCAACGAGCTCAAGAATTAATAAAAATGATTGATGAAATATTAGTAGAGCATTAATTCAGCTCTCTTCTGTGTATATATTTTAGGTAGATATTATAATAATCATAAGTGAATTCATAGAATTATTGGCTATTTAACTCCTCAAGCTAAAGAAGAATCTTTTACATCAAACACCTTAAAGTTAACTTTTGATCTCTAATATATTGATTCAATATATCTTCTAGACATTTTTAAAACCCAAAAAACAGAGGTTTCCCTCTGTTAAATACAATCTCTCAAAGTATACCTTTTATATATGTTTGCATAATTTTACCGCTTACCATCGAGCTATATATTATGTGTACTGTATGGATGAGTTTCTTAGAAAATAACCCTTTTTTATTTTAAAGAATAAAATTATCTTTCTTAAATAAATTAAGAAAGATGCAATGAGACAGTAACTCAACTACTGCAATATTAAGACTAGAAAAAATTTCAGTTGGCATTAGGGGAGTTTTTTTCTAGTCTTATGCTGCGGACCATATAGATTTTTAACTAACATAATCATTCTTTGTGAAAACATGCCTCAAAAACGGCTTTAATGTCCAAGTGTTCTTAGCTTTTTCCAATTTATTAATTTAGAGCTTTCATACGTCATCGCTCAAGTATCACCGTTTTAGGCACGATTAAATGCGTATTCCTATAAAAACACCATTTGAAAAGTTAACTAAGGGTTTAAATCCCCAACTTTTAAAGGTTTGAAAGGCCCGTGAGTTCCCTTTACTTACATAACCAGTCGCTCCTCGTATTCCCTGCTTCTTAGCGTACTCTACTAAATTTGGTAACAAGGAATGAGCAATCCCTCTTCCTTGATATTCGGGATCGAGAATTACATAATCAATAAAAATTATATTTTTAAGTAAAAAACGATAACAAAAAAACCCTATTTTTTCACCTTCGTTATTACAAAGAACAATAACTTCATGTGCACTTCTTAATATATTTTCGAATTTTTTCGATTCTACATTAAAATTATCAGTGGCTAAATTAATCAAATAAGGGTCATCTTGGTAAGGAATTCTTTGGCGTAAATACATTTATATCCCCTCTATTTTATTCAAGTTTTTTGTAAAAGGAGAAAATATAAGGAATCGTAAGATTAATAAATTTTATGTTTTTACAAGTGCGTCAAACATGTTTTTGTTACTAATTTTTTCTCCTTTAGTCTCCTATAGTAGTGTATGTCCTTAGATAAAATTAGCTTGGACATTTTGATTATGAAATGATGAATAGATATAAATTTAATAATAGAATAAATAATTGCGAATGAATCTTGTTAATATAGATTGAATTTCCGACGACAGTTCAAAGTGTCAGGATATTAATGAAAATAAGCATAGGTCAACTCTGCTTCTGAAATTATTGTTGTTATATGAAGTTAAAAATGTATGTAGATTCTTTGATTTCTAGCTTTAATTCATTAATTTTTTATATGAGTAATGATATTAGCCGAGACCAATTCCTCTTTAAATGTATATATTATATGGACAAACAATAAAGGGGGTGACAAATTATGAGTAAACGTATACAAAGCGACCTTTTGCTTCTCTCTTTATTACTTTCTTCTAAGACCAAAAAAACAACATCTAAGTCTGAACAGAATGAATTTGGTGATTGGAAAGAGCTGAATTTTAAAGACCAAAAAGATGGAAAAGAGCATAGTAAACACAGTAAAGACGATAAACATCATTGTCATAAAGATAAAAAACATCATTGTCATGAAGATAAAAAGCATCATTGTCATGATTGGAATGATAGTAAAGGAGGGGATAATTTAATGGGCCACGAAGATTGTGGGTGTAAGAAAAAATTCAAATGTGATTGTTGTTGTACAACAGGAATTCGTGAAGAGCTTGAAAGATTAGCAGGTCGTCGAGTACGTGTTCTTACTGGTGACACACAATTTACTGGGGATGTTGGAGCAGTAGATTGTGATACTCTTGCATTAATACCTCCAGCAAATTTCCTCCCTGCTAAAATTTCACTTTGTGCAATTACAGCTGTTGTTGAACTTCCTGCAGGTACAGTTTAAATCTAGTATAAATCTACCTGTTAGTAGAATATAGGAAGTAATTAATTGATTTTTCTAGTAGTGCATAAACTTATTTGTTTTAGTATGCTTATATATCTATAGTATAGTGTTCACACAGTACTTCAAAGGTAGAATAAAAAGGAGTTCCAAACAGTATCATTAAAAAGTTTGGAACTCTTTCTAATTTCTTGAAATAAAAGAATATTTACATAATAAATAAATCATTTCACTATCTAAAAAAAGCGAATAGGTATGTAGAAACCTCAAATTCTATGATAAAGCAGGATACTATTTTTCTATTCTTCGTTTACAGTACAGGCTTCCTATACAATATAATATTTCACTAGTTCTCTCAAAGACTAGTTCATAATGTATTAGGATGCAAATCTTTTTGAACAGCTTTTTGTATTACAAAGAACGAATATAATTAAAAAGAAATAAGTTTATAGAGATGCTAAAATTTATCCCGTACAAAAAACTATAGATAAATTTTAACATCTCTTTTTGTAACTTCATATAATTAAGATTACGAAATAATTCTCTTTCTGCTTTGGTGGACTGTGATTAAACTTATGAATATAATATGTATAAGAGTTAAGCCAACTTTATAAGGAGGAAAATTAACTAATGAAGGATATTCATGTTCTTTTACTTAGTTATTCAAGCTCAAACTCATTAAAGCAAGCTTTAGCCTCTCTAAATTTTATTCGTAATCGTATAAAGGATATTACTGTTGTGGAGGAATGCAATGTATCCTTACGGCTAAGTCTCCCTTCTATAAATAAAGAAATTAAGTATATGAAACTAATTGGTGAAGACCTAGGGGTATCATTAAATGAGTATGTCCATAACTTACCTTGTGAATATGTTTTATTTCTTTATGATCAAGATTATTTTAACTCAAATATAAAAGATACAAAATTAGAATTGTATGGGAACCATTATGTAATGACCTACCCTTATATAATCAAAGGATTAGTTATACAAAGACCTCTTTTAGTTAAGACTTCTTTCCTAAAACAAGTTAACTTTTTTTCTAAATATCAAGTTCCCTTTAAAGAGGCTGTATTGCCATCATGGCTCTCTAGGATTAATAAATCAAATATTATAGTGGTAAGGGGTGATTTTGTAAGTCAAATAGTTAAAAATACGTCCAAATATATAATACAAAAGCTTAATTTTATAGAAAAATACCAATATGAATCGGAATCAGATGGAAATTCACCTTCAATTTCAGTTCTCCTTGCTAATTACAACATGGCTGATTATGTAGGAATAGCCATTAATTCATGCCTTTTACAAAGCAATCCACCAGAGAAAATACTTATAATTGACGATGGTTCAACGGACAATTCTTATAAAGAATTAGAAAAATGGAAAGAATCACCTGAAGTTAAACTTTTTGAACAGGATAATAAGGGAAAGGCCAAAGCATTAAATAATTTAATACCTTATATTGAAACAGAATTTGTTGTTGAGTTAGATGCAGATGATTGGTTTGATCCAGATGCTTTTTCAACTATTAAAAAACATTTAAAAAATTTGCCAGATGATGTCGGAGTTCTTTATGGCAACTTAAGGAATTGGGTGCAAGAAAGTCCATATATTGTAAAATACAAAGGGGTAAGAAAAGGAAAACCAATCACTAATAAAAATGAATTACTTTCTTATCTATTTCCTGTAGGACCTCGCATTTATCGTACTTCTGCTCTGAAGGATAATAATGGTTTTCCAATAATTAAGTTTGAGGATGGACGAATGTATGAAGACGTAAGTATATTAAACGATTTATTAAAAAATAAGCGCTTGTTATATGAAGATTTTACTGTTTATAATGTTAGAGCACACGAATTCAGTATTACAAAAAAAAACCACCCCAATTGGAGCGATTTTCTCAATTATCTTGATTAATTAAGCATTTTGAGGAAGTCTTATATAATCAATCACTTGAAGTGATATAACTACTGGATCACTGGGATTACCATATGAAGAAACCTCGCGTACTGTAATAAGGTCACCTGAAACTGCTAGGAGAAGGTATTCTTGTGCTACCAAATCATCAACAAAAGCAATCTGGATAGTCTCACCAATGTGATTTTCTAATTCTGCAGATAAAAAATCTTCAAACATGTAATCATTCCCTCCTTAAATTTCCGCAACTGTTCGAATTTTAGAAATTGGAATCAAAACTAATGATCCTTGATTTTCAGCTAAAACAATATAATCTAATTTAACAGCGAACAAAACCCCTGAGAATTCCTCAGAAGACGTTGTGATCCGAACTTTTCGACTTTGTCGAGTTAATAAATAGTTTCTAAAATCATCTGAAGTGGTACAGTTACAAGGATTTTCTCCTGTAACTGGTAAATTAGCATTAGCTGAAATTATATTTGAATTAGCAGAATTACCATATTTTAATGCCAATAAAATCATCCTTTCCTAAAACATCATTTTTACATTACTATCTTTATTTTATAGTATGCTTGTTCAATTCTTAGCGTACCAAGCATTTTAATCATTTTATTCATAAATTTCCGTTCGACTTAGTAGAGTATAGAAAAAAAGAGTAAAAAAGTTTTAATCTTAAAATTCGAACATGGAATAAGATTGTTAGTTTAGAAATTAAGCAAATTAAAAACTTAAGTTATAAATATATTCAGCCTCATTACAAACAGGCTTGATTAGATGATGTAGTTTGTAGTGACTAACGCTAGGCATTTGTTACTTTCTAAAATAGAATAAAAAAGACTATCCAAAAAGATTTTAATCCGAACTTGAATAGGTTAGTATTTATAAATAGCTTCATAAGTTAAACTTTTTTATATTTTCTTCAGGGGAATAAATAATTTAGAATTAACTTTCATTATTTTTTTTCATGAATTCTTTTAAAGCTAAAATAATTCTATCTTGTTTTTCAAAATTCATAAATGGAAAAATAGGAAGAGCTAAAACTTTAGTTGCGGCTTTTTCTGCAACTGGGAAATCACCTTTTTTATAGTTTAAGTAGTTGAAAGCTTCTTGTAGATGAAGAGGGATAGGATAGTAAATAGCAGAAGAAATCTCGTTTTTCTTTAAAAAGGAGGCTAATTGATCACGTTCATCTAATTCAATACAATACTGATGAAACGTATGCTCTCTAGTTTCTATTATCCGAGGTGTTTTTAATAAACCGTTTAATTTGCTTGTATACCTTTTGGCTACTTCGCTTCTTTTATGCAAGAAAATATCTAAATATTTAAATTTGACGAGCAAAATAGCAGCTTGAAGTTCATCGAGCCTGCTATTCATTCCTATGGTAGAATGTATATATTTAATTTTGCTTCCATGATTTCTTAATGTAATAATTTTTTCATAAAGACTTTTATTATTTGTGACTATCATTCCCGCATCTCCATAACTCCCAAGGTTTTTAGATGGAAAAAAGGAAAAACAACCAATGTCTCCAATTGCCCCTACCCTTTTTCCATTATACTCAGTACCAATCGCTTGGCATGCATCTTCTACTACTTTTAGATTAAACTCATGAGCTATTTCCATTATCTCTTGCATTTTCGCTGTTTGGCCATATAAATGTACAACAAGAATTGCTTTAGTATCAGATGTTATTTTTTCTCTTATTTTTAATGGATTAATATTATAAGTGTCTTCTTCAATATCCACAAATACTGGTTTTGCACCAACATGAGCAATAGCCTCACCTGTTGCAAAGAATGTAAAAGGAGTTGTAATTACTTCATCACCCGGACCTATGTCCAGTGCTTTAAGAGCCAAGTAAAGTGCGTCTGTTCCATTTCCTACACCAATACCATAAGAAGCTTCTACATAAGAAGCTATTTGTTTTTCTAATTCTTTTCCTTTTTTTCCTAAAATATACTCTCCGCTTTCTAAAACTTCTTTTATTGCTTTAAAAATAGGTTCACGGAATATTTCTAATTCTTCCTTTAAGTCAACCATGGGAATCATATTAAAATCAGTCCTTTTTTTAAATTTTGTTCTCTAATTACCTATCCCTATATAGTTTATACCTAACTGGTTTATCACTTCTTTATTTAGAGAGTTTCTTCCATCCAAAATAATTTTGCAATTAACAAAGTCCTTAAAATTTAAGGTTTCGTATTGTTTGTGAAAAGCCTGAAGAATGATAACATCAATCTTTGACGTCAATTTATCGCTTAAAGATAAAGGTGTGACAGCGTAGTTTGCAATTTCATTATCAGTGAACAATGGATCATTTAAAAATATGTTTGCTTGTTTTTGTTTTAAATGATCTATTAATAAAAGAGTAGAGGATTTTGTTGTTTCTTTTACATTTTCTCTAAATGCCAACCCTAAAATAAGAATATTTTTATGATGTAGAGCTCCAATTGTATTTTCAATTTTTGTTATTGCATAGTTTGACATTGTGTCATTTATTTCTCTGGATAACTGGGTTAATCCATTTTTTAGACCTCTGTTAATAAAAAAATAAGGATAAATAGGAATACAATGCCCTCCTACACCGACTCCTGGAAAATGGAGGTGCGAGAAAGGCTGGCTGTTACTGGAGGCTATAACCTCCGGCATATTGACCCCTTTTTCCTCAGCGAATTTTGCAAGTTCATTTGCTAATGCAATATTTACATCTCGATATACACATTCTGCTACTTTTGAAAATTCTGCAGTTTCGAGAGAACTTACTTCTATTAAATTACAGTTCAATGCTTTTTGATAAAAGGAGGAGGCCATTTTTAGACTTACCTCATTTAGACCGCCTACAACTTTAGGATATTTTTTTAAATCCTCTATAATCCGATTAGAGTAAACTCTTTCGGGGCTATATGCTAAATAAAAATCTTCTCCAGCTTTTAAGCCTGAATGTTCCTCGATTTTCTTCCCGAATCTATTTCTCGTATCTCCTGTTGGAAGAGTAGTTTCAAAAATAACTAGTGTACCTTTTCTAATACCTTTGGCAATAGCATCAACTGCCGGGTCGATAAAACGGTAATCCACTTCATTTAGTTCATCAATTAGTACTGGAACAATTACCACAACTATCCCTGATTGCTTAACTGCTTCCGTTGTATTAGAGGTTGCTGTTAATGTTTGATTTCTGTGGGCTTTTTCTACTAATTGTTCTAATCCAGGTTCATTTTTAATATGTGATTTTCCTTGGTTTACTGAAGTAACTACTTTTTGATTAATATCTGCCCCGTAAACATTAAAGCCATTGTTTGCGAAAACAGCAGCTAAAGTCAGTCCAATTTTCCCTAAACCAACGACAGCTACATTTTTTAGGGATGAGTCTATTTCCATCATTTTTATAACCTCATTTCATGTTGTCTGTTATCTCTTCATAAACTATGTTTTTGGTTAAATAAATGATTGGACTATTTATTCTTTTATGGAATAACTTAGTCTAGGAAACACCCTTATAGTTTTCCGTAAATTTCAATATAGCGATCTACTACCTTATGAATATTATGGAAATTTTCAACATAAGATCTTCCTTTTAACCCCAATTTATTCCACTCGTTTTTTTTGTTTATAACGTCTTTTAAAACATTGGTTATTGTATCTGGGTTTGCATTTATAACTGGGAATGCTTCAGGATATTTCTTTAATAAGTCATCACGAATATAGCAAATTACTGGTTTTCCTAATGCCATAGCCTCTATAGTAATATAACCACAAGCTCCAATTCTCAATTGATCAATAACGATATCTGCCTGTAGTAAAAGCTGCTTTGTTTCTTGATGAGACATACCTTCTATTAATTTAAAATCATGTTGAATTCCAGAGGACTTTAACTCATTTACTGCGTCTAAAACAAACTCTGTACCTTTTAAATTACGTAAAGTTGGTGCATGTACAATGAGAGGTAATGGATTTGATTCGGGGTAACGGGGTTGAAATTCTTCAGGATTAATTGCATTGGGAATAACATGAACTTCCTTATAATAATCTTTAACATAACTCTCAAGTTCATAATCCTGAACAATTGCATGATCAATATAATCTGACAACAGTTTCAAGTTTTCATGAATCTTCTTTTCAGTCCATTCTGGTTTTACACAAACGTAAGGATTAAGACTTCTTGCAACTGAAAGAGAGCGAACTTCCGACCCATGGTGATGGACAATCATTTTCTTTCCAGACTTTTTCAAAAATTCTAGGTCACTTTTATCTGGAAGAAATGTCTCTCCAAAGTGAAAATGAAATATGTCGTATTCCTTTATTGCTTGATTCATATAACTTTTAATCTTTTCTTCTCGTAAATCGATGGGAATAGCATTAAAATTTAAACAAATATCCGGTTTGAAATTATATCGATTAGTATAAAAATGACAGGAGGTTGCATTGACCCCTTTTAAGCGTAAAGAACTGCATAAGTCAATCATGGGAGACCCATATGGAAGATGTAATATACGCATTTTTATTCACCTTTTTCATTTTTTTATTAAATCACTTTACCTTGGTTACTCAATTGATCATAGACAGCGAAAAGTCGTTTCTCCATTTTTTCCCAACAGTATAGTTCCTCCATTATTTTTCGTGCATTAACACTCATTTTTTTTAATTCTTTTCTATTATTACAGAGATGAAGAATAGCTTGGCAGTAGTCTTCTACTGATGCCTCTGATTTGTTAACTACTAAACCACATTGATGGGTTTGTATGAAGTTTTTTATGTCAGTGCATTTATTTACTAGAACAGGAAGACCATTATTTAAATAACTGAAAAGTTTATTGGGCATAGCATACATATTATTAAGTGAATGAGCCGTATTCAGATCAATCCATCCTATATCCGCATTTTCCATCTCCTTTGGAATATGGTAATAATTAACCCAATCCACAAGTTCTATTTTATTTGATAGATGTGAAGGGATTTTCACTATATCCTGATCAGATTTCTTTGCCCCCCCAATAATTTTAAATTGAACATCCATTTTCTGATTACAGATTTCAGTTATTTCTATTATCTTTCTCAAATTCCCCCTTGTTTTGCCCACAAATCCTTCATGTACGATCCGAAAAGTGGTTTCATAAAAATCTTTAGGTTCATAATTAGTTGTTAAAGGAGGAGAATTATAAATAACTTCTACTGGAAGGAAAGGATTGATAGATAGGTACCACGCCTTAATTGATTCAGAAACTGTAATAACATAGTCTACTTCTTTTAACATTGATTGAAGTAAAGACATCATGTGTTTTTTCATTAGAGTAGAGGTGATTTCATGTGGATCAGGAACTAGTTCATGACTATCATAAATTAATTTTATGTTTTTTTTACTTAATGTTTTTAATGCTCGTTTTATTCCAACTCCTGAATATAAGGAAAAAAATTCATGGGCATGATAGATATCTGCCTCTTCGGAAAGGCCAAGCTGAGTTAGAGGGTCTATAAATCTTCCTTGTTTTTTGGATTGAAGATTATAATTTAGCTTCTTTATATGCTTTTCTAAATACATCCGCTCATAAGTTACAATTTTAATCCCTTCATATATAAAAATCTGAGAATGAAATTGATTAGTAAAAAACGTTCCGTCTATATCAAATAAATAACCATTAATCCTAGGGACTATCATAGTCACGTCATAGCCTTTACTTAAAAGACTTTTGGCTTCTTTTTTAAAAATTCGTGCGTCTAAAAAAGGATGCTCTGCTACTAAAAAACAAACTTTTATTTTCATTTTTCCTCCTGAAAATAAATAAAATTATACTGTAAGATATTTCGTAGTTTTTGAGTCTAATGAATCGTAAACGTTAAACAACCTATCTTCCATTTTTTCCCAAGAATAAAAATTTTCCATGATTCTACGGGCATTAATACTCATTTGTTGTAACTCTTCCTTATGGTTATATAGATAAATTAATGCTTCAGTATAGTCATTAGCTGTTGGATTCACTTTATCAATAACAAGGCCACAATGGTAGGTACGTATAAATTTTTCCATATCACTGCATTTATTTACTAAAATTGGAATGCCGTTATTAAGATAACTAAAAAATTTATTTGGCATGGCATACATATTATTAAGTGAATGAGTTACCTCCAGATCTATCCACCCTACATCCACATCTAACATTACATCAGAAAGAGAATAATAATCTACCCAATTAGTAAACATCATATTTGTTTGTAAATGTTGAGGGGTATCAATAGTTTCACCGTACCTTGGGCCACCAATAATTTTAAATTGAAAATCCATTATTTTTCTACATGAATCAGTGATAGAAAATATTTTGTTTATATCGCCAGTAGTCTTGGAAAGATTTCCTTCGTGACAGACAACAAATCGGTTATCATGATTCCCTTTTTGGTTGAATTTGGATGATAGTGGAGGAGAATTGTAGATTATTTCGACTGGGAGTGAGGGATCCAAAGATAAATACCACGATTTGATGGATTCCGAAACTGTAATAATATAATCAACCTCTTTAATCGAATTAAGAAGCATTGTATACCAGGCTGTTTTTGTTTTATCATTTATCTTGGTGGAAAAAGGATCTGGGACTAGCTGACGGCTATCATAAACCAACTTTACATTTTTTCTTTTTTGTTCTCTGAGGCTTTTTTTAATTTCACTTCCATAGTAAAAAGAGGATAGTTCATGTGCATGATAAATATCTGCCTCTTCAATGAGTCCCAATCTATAAAGGGGATCTGTTAATGGGTTAGATGTTCTTTTACTGTCATCATAAGTTACGACTTTTACTCCTTGATATAAAAAAGTTGGTTTGAGAAATGTCTCAGTGAATGGTTTTCCATCAATATTATATAGATAACCATTTTTTCTAGGAACAATCATGGTTATGTCATATCCTTTTTTTAGGAGGCTTTTTACTTCGTTTTTAAAAATTCTTGCGTCTAAAAATGGAAGGTAACATAATAACATACATACTTTTTTACTCATCTTATTTTCTTTCACTCTCCTACTTTTACCCCTGTTTTAAACTTCATATTTTAAGATCATAATGAATTATAAAAAATTAAGTAGACAACGACAGGAGTATTTTTTATTAAGGTAAACAATAGCTCATTGTTGTTTAATAGATTTACTTTCATAAAAGTTTAACCTGTAATAATACTTAGAAAAATTGTTCTAAGTATAGTTCGCTTAATAACTATATAATCTTAGTCTAGAATAGTAAAAACTCACATAAGAAAACTTAGCTTGTTATTCACGATTTGCTCATAAAGCTTAAGTAACCTTTTCTCCATGTGCTCCCAAGAGTATAATTCTTCCATCACTTTACGAGCATTCTCACTCATTTGTTTTAGTATGTCTTTATTCTTATGAAGATAAATTAGGGCATTTGCAAAGTCCTCTGCTGTAGCATGGGTCTTGTCAACGACTATTCCACATTGATGGCTACGTACAAAGCTTTCCATTTCATGAGACTTATTAACTAAAATGGGAAGTCCGTTGTTTAGATAGCTAAAAAACTTATTTGGCATAGCGTATGAGCGGTTAAGCGAATGGTCTAATCCATCAAAGTCAATCCACCCAACATCTACTTCTTCCATTTCCTTTGAGATTGAATAATAATCAACCCATCCGGTCAATTTTATATTACTTCGAAGATGTTGTGGTAATGTAAATGAATCACCAAACCTTGGGCCACCGATAATCTTAAATTGAAAATCGATGCTTTTCGAACAGATTTCAGTGATATCAAATATTTTGTCTTTACTACCTTTTTTATAATCAATATTTCCTTCATAGCAAGTAATTAATTCATTTTTGTTGTAGTTTTTCAATTTATATCCTTGAGCTAATGGAGGAGAATTATAGATAACTTCCACAAAAAGTTTTGGATCTTGAGCTAGATACCATGATTTTATAGATTGAGAAACTGTAATAATGGAATCAACTTCTTTAAGCATATAAAGAAGTTTTTCTTTTAAACCTTCTCTTACCTCTTCAGTGTATCTTGTATCAAGAGGATCTGGAGTTAGTTCGTGACTGTCATAAATTAGTTTTACATCTTTTCCTTTTCTTTTTTTCATTATTTGTTTTATACCGATTCCAGCAAAGAGGGAAAGGTATTCATGTGCATGGTAGATATCTGCATCTTGTAATATTCCAAGTTGTGTTAAAGGATTATTAAATGCATTTTTTTCCCAGGTTTTCATATCACTTCTCACTTTGCTCAATGGGCCTCTGCTCTCTTCCCAATGATAAGTTATAATGTTAATCCCTTCATGATTAAAGGTTGTATTTAAGAATTGATTGGTAAAAGGAGTACCGTCTACATCGAAAAGATGGCCATTCTTTCTAGGTACAATCATAGTTACATCGTATCCGTTTTTTTGTAAAGTTTTAGCCTCCTTTTTAAAAATTCGTGAATCCATAAATGGATGATCTGCCACTAACATACAAACTTTCTTTTTCATATCCTCCTACCCTTCTTTAGTGAAGAAATTTTTATTTTTGCATAAAGTATTATATATGCAACCGTTTATTTCAAATTTTTTATTTCACATCTTGTTCAGCAAATTATTCTATCCTTTTATAATATTTTAAAGATTTAAAAATGTCCCTATGAAGAACTAAGAAAATTATTAAAGAAATCATGGAACTTAACTATAGCGTTTGTATTATGGACTGTGAGATAAAATGAGAAATAATATAGCTTAATTAGAGAAAGCTACTGTGTTGTAAAAAAAGGAGATATAGTAATGATTAAAATTTTAACTATTATTGGAGCAAGGCCACAATTTATAAAGGCCTGCATGTTATCTAAGACCTTTAGCCTGAATCCAAATGTTAAAGAAATTATTGTACACACAGGTCAACACTACGATGAGAATATGTCCAGCATTTTTTTTAAACAACTTAAACTTCCGAAGCCAGATTATTTTCTGGGAATTGGATCAGATACTCATGGGAAACAAACAGCCAAAATGTTAATAGAAATCGAAAATGTGATGATATCAGAAAAACCAGATATTGTATTGGTATACGGAGATACGAATTCAACTCTTGCCGGTAGTTTGGCAGCATCAAAACTTCATATTCCTATTGCGCATGTAGAAGCTGGTTTACGTAGCCATAATAAAAAAATGCCTGAAGAAATTAATCGTATATTAACTGATCATCTTTCTACTTGGTTATTTTGTCCATCTGAGACAGCAGTGAAAAATCTCGAAAGTGAAGGTATAAAAAAAGGAGTATACAACACTGGGGATATTATGTATGATGCTATTCTCTATTATAAGAATATTGCCTTACAACAATCTGTTATTCTTTCTAATTTAAATCTTCCCCCTAAAACCTATTCCCTTGTTACTATACACCGGGCCGAAAATACAGATGACCCTCAAAGGTTAAAGTCATTACTTGAAGCATTACGACAAATAAATGGCATTGTTCTCTTTCCTATACACCCACGGACTAAAAATAGAATCAAACAATGGAACCTAGATAATTTGTTTTTATCCTCTAATATTAAAATGATAGATCCTCTTGACTATTTCGATATGTTGGCTGTTGAAAGTCAAGCAAAAGTGATTCTAACTGACTCTGGAGGTGTACAAAAAGAAGCGTATATGTTAGGTGTACCCTGTATTACATTACGCGATGAGACTGAATGGGTAGAAACTGTTTTAGGAGGTTGGAACAAAATAACTGGAGCTAATATGGAGCGTATCTTAAAAGCGGTAGAAACCATACAGATTCCAAAAGATAGAATTTCAATTTTTGGAGATGGGCATACTTCAGAAAAAATATGTAAAATTCTTACTAACTTAACTGGGAATAATTAAGCTATTAGTTTTTTCAGTGTGAAGATTATCATAGCGTGATATTAACAACCTTTTATTATGTTAATTAGAAAGAAATGAAGTGATTATGGAATCACTTCATTTCTTTCTATAAAACCGAGTAAGTATTTTTAAAATTTTTTATTTATTTTTAAGAAATCTTCAAACTAATAAATTGATTGGCTTAAAAAAGATTATGTTGGGAAATATAAACTTTTACATATTCAACTTAATATAATTTATTTAATAAAACTAAATTTTCTTCTTAATAAAAACTTCAAACTTTTACTTTTTTAAATGTCAGTATACATGCTCTTTGAATCTATAACGTGATATTAGGAGTACTAATTTATTTTATTATAGAAATCCATACCTTTTTATAGCCTAAACATACAATAAATTATAAGGATAGAGAGGGTGAGGTGATTAAGGTGATTGATGTTTTGATTTTTGGTAGCTGTGTAACAAGGGATACCTTTAGCTTTTTTCCTGAGGAATTTAAGGTTGTTGATTACTTTGCTAGATCTTCACTCATTAGTCTTATGTCTGAAGATTTACCGATTGATGAAAGTGATCTCAATTTATCCTCCGCTTTTCAGAAGAAAATGATTTTATATGATTTTCAAAAGGTTTTTTTAAAACAAATTCAACAGTATTCGTTTGATTTGTTGATTATAGACTTAATTGACGAGAGGTTAGATTTGTTGAAATATAACAACCGGTATGTTACTCGATCAGGTGAATTAGTTAATTCGAAATTTGAACAAAGTGAAAGATACTCGTTTGATCTGGTGATGAGAAAATCTGAAAAAACCCATGAACTATGGGAAAAAAGCTGTGTCCTCTTTTTTAGTAAGCTTTTAGAGTATATTCCACCAGAAAAAATTATTCTAAATAAAGTGTTTTGGTCCTACAAATATAGGGATGGAAACAAAATTTATGATTTTCCAGATGAAAAGTTACAAATAATTAAAAATAATAATAACATCCTCAAAAGGTATTATTCTGTCATTGAAAGTCAAGTACCTAAAATTCACTTTATTGATTACCCCTTGATGGATTTTATAGCTGATAAAAATCACAAATGGGGCCTAAGTCCATTTCATTATGAACAAAGACATTATTTAAAATGTAAAAATAAAATAAAAGATATATGGATGCAAAATAAACTGTAGAAAGTATAATTCTCTTTTCATAGGGGGGATTTTTTGAAAACCTTATATTATAAATCTTTTACTACTTATTAGAAATATTACTTCCAAAGAGTTTCTTAAAGAAAACTTTATAGCATTCTTTGGTTTTAAAATTTTATGTAATTACAGTTGATGAGGATTCTGTTTCTCTTATTGTCTTAAAAGAGGCAAAAACAACATGGAAATCAAGAAGTATTGAATGTCTAAATAATATTATATAGTGAGATAATAAACGGTCTAGAATGCTTATTTATAATAAGGCTAGAGCTTCAACATAATTAAATTTTAAATAGTACTAAAAATCATTTATATAATTTGAAAGGGGCAGAGTTATATTACACTAAATTCTGCCCGAAATAAAGCTTTATTCATACATGATTTTTTTTGAATGACATTATAAGTGAATAATTTTTGTGACCTTTATGTCTCTAATTTTTCTGCATTAAAACCAGGTATCTACACCTTCAATTCTAACTTTTCATCCTTCGTGCAGGAACTCCAGCAAATACTTCATCATCACCAATGTCTTTAGTTACGACAGCACCTGATCCAACGATAGTTCTTTTCCCTATTGTTATACCTGGCAAAAGAGAAGCATTATTACCTATCTTTGCTTCCTGTTTAATATATGGTCCGATTAAAGTGTATTCTCGTGCTCCCATATATTTATCATTTGACATTGACACACAAGGGCCTATGAAAACATTATCTTCAATTATAGTATCACCGGTAATATATACGAGCGTTTGTATTGTACAGTTTTTACCAATCCTACTATTCAATTCTACAATGGCTGCTCTGCCAATTACTGTTCCTTCCTCAACTGAAACATTTTCTCTAATACTTGCATGGTCTCCAATAAACACATTCTCAGAAATCAATGTGCCTAAATAAATAGATACAACATTTCCAATTTTTGTGTTGTTCTTTATAATCAGTTGATTATAATTTTGACTAATTTTTCGCATTCTTTTATTGCTACCGGGTTGAATTCCTAAAACACAATTAGAACCAATTTCCACGTTATTCCCTATTTGAGTACCCTTTAGAATTACTGTATTATGACCAATTATTACATTCTCACCAATTTTGACTCCTTCTTCAATCACGGCATGTTTTCCCACTCTCGTATTTTTAGGTATGTTAGCCACCAAACTCCCCCTTTTTTATGGTGAAATTTTTTTTTTGATTTGTTGAACTAATTGCTGGGCTCGAACTTGAATCGAATGATTTTGATGAACAAATTTGTATCCTTGATCTGTAATTTTTTTTCTTTCTAAATCATTATTTAAATAGTAATCCGCCTTTTCTTTAAAGTTAGATTCATTAATGGAAACAAAGTGAGTTCCAGGAATGAAACCTAGGTCTTCTAGTTCTTTAAAAGTAGGAGCTAATAAAAGGGTTCTGCAAGCAAGCACTTCGTAATACTTCATAACTGGATAGTAAAAGATAGAGGGACAGGTGAAAAATATTTTAGCTCTGTTAATCTCTTTTGCATATTTTTCACCTATGTAAAAAGATTCTTTTTTGGCCTTATTGATTTTTTCGTAACCTGGATGTTGATGGTAAACGAATTTTGGCTCTGTTTTGTAAAAATTGAATATTTTTTGTCTTAACGGATAAACATCATTAACGGCTCCTATCATTAACAAGGTAATATCTTTTTTAAGTCCATGGTCTATATATATTTCTGTATTAATGGAATGGGGAATCCATTCCATTTTATTCCTGAATTCAGGATAACTTTCATAAAATTTATCTCGAACAATTGAAAAAATATATTGAATATTATTCTTTTTTATGTAATGCCTGCGTGGTTCTGTAAATCTATGAATATCATTCACAAGTAATCCTGTAGGAATATTTATAGAAAAAAGCCCTTTTACAACTGGAGACATTCGAAATCCAATATCATTTGCTAACAGAATAAAGTCAGGTATGGTAGGAATGGTATTTAATATCTTATCTATTCTTCCTGATTTCCTCCATATCGTTAAATTCGTTAATTTTGCAAGCTCTCTTTCTAAAAAATATAAATTTTTATCCACTAAATCTGATGTATCCTCTGAGATAAATAATAGGTTTATCAAGTTTACATTCCCTCCCTATTTTAGCTTTTTAAGTTATAGATTACATCTTTAGGAACTAGTATAAATTCAATTTGATTTTTTTTGGCTGTAATAGTCCAATCCTTTTTGTAAAGCAAGCATAGGATATATGAGCAATCTATGGAGAGTGAGTGATTTAGAATGAAAGTTGGAGTAATTGGTACAGGGAGTATGGGAGAAAACCATGTGCGCACCTATACTTCTTTATCAGGTTATTGTCAACTTGTTGGAGTTTATGACAGTAATAAAAACAGAGGGCTTGAAGTTGCGAATAAATACCAGATAAAGCAGTTTGAATCAATAATTGAATTGCTTCAAGTAGTGGATGCTGTAAGTATTGCAGTCCCTACAGAATATCACTATGAGATCGGTCTAGCATGTATTCAACATAAGGTCCATATGTTGATGGAAAAACCAATCACAAAAACTGTTGCTGAAGCAAAAATATTAATTAAGAAAGCAAATGAAGCAGGGGTAAAGATACAAGTGGGGCATATTGAACTATATAACCCTATGATTAATGTGCTTAAAAATATATTGATTAATGAGCAAGTTATAGCTATAGATGTACATCGAATGAATCCTTATGATCCAAGAGTTTTAAAAATAGACGTTATTCATGATTTAATGATTCATGACATGTATATTCTGAATGAATTACTAAATGATGAAATTATTGATTTTTACGCTATGGGAAAAATAATAGATAATACAAATAAACACGCAATAGTAGGTACTAAATTTAGCAATGGAATTATAGCTCAACTTACAGCAAGTTTTAAATCTGCGGAAAAAATTCGAACGATTAATATAGTAACAGAAAAAGGATTAATAAAAGGGGATTTGTTAAATAAAAAAATCGAAATAAAACGATCACCAGAATGTTATATAAAGCCTGGGAAAAACTATACACCACATGGCATAATAGAAAGTATTGAATTCCCGTATAATGAACCACTAAAATTGCAATTAATTGATTTTATTAATTGTGTAAAAAATGACACTGCTCCTTTAGTGACTGGAAAAGATGGTCTCAAGGCATTAACTATGTGTAACAAGGTAAGTGAATTTATGAACAATCAATCCAACCAAAGTAAGAATTAAGCATTATTTAAAGTAACTTTACTTGGCGTTAAGAGTATTAGAATTGGGTGTACTAAAAAAGTTATTAATACGATATTTACCCTTGTTATTCCAGATTAGCAGTTTCAGAAGAGAGATTTTTGGGTGTGAATTTATTAAATAATATTATCAGCCAGAATTCTTTCGGAAATTAAATGACTAATAAATTCTGATTGAATTTTTATTTAATACTAGGTGTGAAACCTACAAGTTTTAGATACACAGTACACAAATGCTATCAATTTAAAAAGAGTGTACGAGTAGTATTAAGGTCTCAAATTACGTTTAGAAATAAGGGTTGAAGGTGAAACACCAACTAGTTGCTATAAATAGTGGTAGTACAGAAAATAAAAAGTTTAAAAGTAGAACTGCTGTATTACAGTTCTACTTTTATAGAAGTATATATCTACATAAAAGGTAATATATAAATTTGCGGTAAAAAAATCATGATTTTAGTAGTTTCTTCACTTTCCAAAAAGCTTATTCCAGAATCCTTTTGGTTTTTGCTCTAGATTTTCTTGAGCGGCCGCTATGAGCTTTTTTGTATCATTAATTTCTCTTAAGGCACTAGTCAATTTTTCGTCTCTTTTTTCTAGATTATTTTCAATATATTTATCCTGAGAATCTAGTTTGTCTGTAAGTTGCTTTATCAGTGTTCCTTGTTCATCTAAACGTTGAATAAGAGCAAGTTGAAATTGCTCATCTTTTTCAGATCGATCAAGCAATTCTTGAACTTTGTTTTCAAGAGAATCTATTTTTTTTTCAAGATTTGACTGTATATCTACAGCTTCCGTTATAACTTCTCCTTGAAGCCACTGGTTAACCATCTTATAACTCCAGTTTTGCTCTTGAATTCGTTTCTTTATTTCAATTAATAAATCGATATTGTTTTTGGTATATCGACGATGGCCGCCTTCTGTTCGCTGAATCTGGAGGTTAAACTCTTTTTCATATAAACGGATCAAATCAATACTTAAACCAGTTAGTTTCACAGTATCTTTTAGAGTATAGACAATTCCTTCATCTGTATTTTTAGGCATTTTTCTAGAGTTCTCCTTTCTTTATCGAAAATCTAGATTGATGAAACCCTTTATTACACAAGGGTTCATGAGGATTCTAGAATGTACTTTCACTAGGTTTTGTTTGAGGATTATGCAATTGATTAACTTCTAGAAAATTTCAAGATATTCCTCTTTTTTTAGAAATCTATTAATTATTTTAAATCATTTTGATAATCTTAGTCCATTTTTAATTCTAGAGAAAATTGCTGAGGTTTCAAGAACAGATTTCTTAGCTAATTTGGAATTTCATTAACTAACTATAAATTCCTTGGGGGAATGAGTTGAATTTATTATGTTAGAAATCTTCAAATAAACAGCTAAAGAGTTTTTTGAAATATGGAGGTTAATCATCGTACTTGGTCACTGTAAAATAAATTCTGGAGTACTTAAATGCTTTGATATAAGGGTTATAAGCAATTCTAGAATGTAGTTATACTAGCTTTAGTTCGAGGTTTATTATCGGCTTTGTTTATAATTTTTAAATGGGTTTCCACACAAACCCACCTTTATTGTTTTTTCATTACTATTTAGGTTACTTATTATTGTAATTTAAAATTATTAAAGATCTGTGCAATGAAAAATTATATTTTTTTAGATAATCTATAAGTTTGCCCTTATATAATTGAATCAGTTAGGCAGGACAATTTTATAAAAAACTACTTTAAATTGCGATAATTAAATTATTGGACTTCTACTTCTTTTTATTATTTCAATTGTTTTTTCTAGTCTCACATTCTTTTTTTAAAAAAACTAGAACGGATAGAAGCATTGATAATAAAAGGTTTAACCCAATTCTAGAACATACTTTCACAAGACTTAAGTCGAGGTTTTTTCATTCGTTTTTATTCTAGAATATTTAGTTCGTTTTCTAAAATTCCGCCCTACTTTTCATTGTAATTTATCCTTTATCTCGACTAGCTGTATGCGAATATCACTAAATACACGTACAGCAATATGGTGAGTGATCCAAATGACGGCGATTCTCTTTGATTTTTAAGTTAAATTTAAGTTCAACTTGTTATTTGATTGTATGGATAAATAATAGTGAGAAAATATTAAGTTTAACTAAACAACAAAAACCCTTTTATAGTGGGATTTTAAATGATTAATTAGTTGAACTTGTGAACAACTCAAAAACTTAACGGATGTTTAGAATGGAGAAAAAGAATTCTAAAGCTAGAGGATTTTTACGTATGAATCAATCTAATGGGTTGAAGTGGTGGTGATAAGGATTATGGCGATAGATTAGCAGAAAAGCCTTAACGATAAAAAGTTATTTAAAAAGCAACAATATGTTGCTTTTTAAATCGTGAAAAAGAAATGATATGTTTTATGATGACTTTAAATATCTTTTATATCGATACAAAGCATGGCGGCTGGACAAACCAAAGTAATAAATAATCTGCTCATTAGAATAGCCTTCAAGAAGCTTGTTTAGTATACAACTGTTTCGAAACTGCGTAGATCTTACTTTAGCTTGTAAACCTGAGCGTTGAACTTCTTTTTCAATCATACGCTTTACACCAATTAGACTTATCCTTCTAGGTTTATTTAAGTTGTAATCGTACCAATAAACCATCTTTTGAGGGTGAAAAGAGAGAAATAAAGGGTCATCTGTATAATCTTTCGGCTTAAATAGTGAGGGGATAGCTGAAAAATAATTGTATATTATTTTTTTATCCTCACTAGAAAGATCCAAGATACGTTTTCCTTTGTCAGTTGTAATAGTTAATGCATTTTGACTAAAATTAATATCCTTTATATTTAAAGATACTACTTCATTGATTGTAAGACCGTAATGAAGCATTAGAATTAATATTGATTGGTTACGAGAAGCTATATGCTCGTGTATTTTTAATTGTGTATCTGTTAGATTCTTATGACTTATCACAGATTCCAAAAGTAGGCATGCATCGTTTTTACTTATAAAATCATTGTCAGTTAGCTCTCTCTGTTTTTTTGTTGTAGCTTTGAGCACTCCAATTTGATGAATTAGGTCGTAAAACCTTAACAAGCCATTTAGATGTGAAGTTACACGCCTTAAATTGGCTTCTGATAAGTTTTTTTCTTTTAAGTAGGTAAAGTATTCTTCATAGCATTCCCGTCCTTCTGGCAAAGTTTCTGGCTCCATATGGGGATGCTGTTGATGTAACCAGCCAAAAAAAGCATTTAAGTCATGTTTGTACATAGAGATTGTAGAATGTTTTTTGCCTGATTCCTGCAAATGAACGAGAAGACGTTGAACTATCAAGGGAATATCCACACAAACTACCTCCTATCTAGGTAAATTTAATATACTATTAGTGTAAATAAAAATAAAAGACGGCCCTTAAGATGGATCTTATATTAAGTATTGTATATTAAATTTACCCTCTGATCAAAAATATCTTACGCTTAAAAATATAAAAACCACGTCATTCAATGGCGTGGTTTTATATTTAACTCTCATTTGAAACTTGATTGCTCAAGAAGGTTTGGTAGATCTCTCTTAATTGTTTATTTTTGAAGTCATTTATTGCTCTTGGCTTAAGTCCTGCTTGTTCACGCTTTTCTAAGTCTTTTTTCATATTTTGAATTACTTCTTGCATTGCTAATTCGTGGGCTTTTTCTACTTCTTCTTTGGTTGGTTCTTTTGAATTTAAAACTAACGTCTTTTTTAATTCTTGAATCCGAATAAGTATTTCTTCAAAATCCTTTTGGGTTCTCTCTTCCTTAAAGAATAATTCCTGCCTTTCCTTTAATGTTGGATTTTCTAAAACTCGATCTTTATCTTCAATTTCTCTTATGAAATCTGGAACCAATTCTTTTCTGATAGACTTTTTAGGCTTCGCTACCTTCGATTCTTGTGATGCTTTCGCATAGTCTTTTTGAATGGACTTTATTACGTAAGAATGCGGATGAGTGATATCTCCCATAATCAAACGATCTTGCGTGTATTTGATATTTCGTTCTACCTGCTCTTTCGTAAATTCTGATAAAACCCACTCAACTTTTTCCGGCTTAACTCCTAAGCCCACCAAATCATGCTGCAACCTATTTTCCTTTTCGTTGCCTGTTAACTCTAATGGTAGCTGATTTGATTCGGGCTCTTTCTCTTTAACAGCGTTAACACCGTTCAATGCAGGCGAACTAGTAATAATAAATTCTATGGATGTTACTTTTCTACCTGTTTTTATTTCAACGAATTCAAAGTAAATATCTGTTTTATTATTAATTTCCTTTTGAGCCACTGCTAATACTTTGCTCTTAAAATGACCATACTGTTTATACTTAGTAGGTTCAATAGCTAAAAAATGACGTAATTCTTCAAGAGTTAGCTCCCTTTTTCGCAGACGCTCATATTGCTTAAGCAGCTCATAAATACGAATTGAATAAACCGAATTCAGTCTCACTACATTCTCCAATTGATACGAAGTGAATTTTTCTTTAAGTTCTAAAAATAAATACTTTAAGCTAGGATGAAATTGTAATGTTATGTACCCTTCGTTTTCTTCATAGATAGACGTAATTACCCAATTGTAATTTCTTTGTCTGCCTTTTTCTTTTATGGTAAGAATTTTTGTTTGAAGGCCATTCACGATTTCTTTTAAGTAAGAGTAAAAGCCTGTGCCTTTCTTATTACCTACGATTTCAATAAAGTCTTTAGCTCGAAATCTATATGTCTTTAACGTTTCATCATTAGGTTGTACTTTAGATGCCATGATTAAAAGAATTCTTTGCTCTTGTAAAGACAATTTATATGTACTCTCAATGAGGATGTTTGATTTGGTTACCCAATTTTTTATATTTATACTTTCCAGATCATATGGTTGAATGACAGTCGTTTTCTTCATAAAATCCCCCATATTTTTCTAAACTATCACTAAAATATCATAAAAGTGATACTGTGTAAATTACATGTTAAAGATTAACCTGTCCTTGTAATTTAACTATCACGCAAAATTAGTGATACTTCATGAGGATTTTTAACTTTAGAAACCTTAAAATTCTTGATTTATTAAACTCCATCTTCATTTTAATGCGCAAAATTGGTGATAGTTGAAGCATGTCTGTATTTTTAACGCAAAATTGGTGATACTTTAAGCGCATCTATATTGTCCACGCAAAATTAGTGATAGTTAAGCCGTAATTACATTTTTCACGCAAAATTAGTGATAGTTCGCGCAAAATTAGTGATAGTTTCACGCAAAATTAGTGATAGTTTCACGCAAAATTAGTGATAGTTCGCGCAAAATTAGTGATAGTTCGCGCAAAATTAGTGATAGTTTAGCTTTATAAACGTTGTAATACCAGTATCTATAGACTGCCTAAAACAGTAAAACAATAAAACAAATATATAAAACAATATATAAAACAGTAAAACAACATAAGAGAGTAGTTGTTTATTTACTTTATAACTTTCAAGATTAACAATTGAGTAAAGGGATACATTTGTAGTGAGGTTTTTAGAATATTAGCAGTATATCCAAATGAACTAACTTCTAATCATAAGCAAAGTACAGAGTTTTATAAGAAGATCACGAATTCTTATTGAATTATAAGATTAATAGACGGTATAATAGAGTCACCAAAACAGTGCGGAATATAAAAAGACTCCAACGTGTGCAAGTGGTGCGCCAACACCCTTACACCGTTAACCCTAAACCAACTAGGGAAAACACCTGTCGAAGTCCTAATACATAAATTTAATTACGCCTTTATTTTATAGGATAATTAGATTTATTTCAAGGGCGTAGTCTGTCAAAAAATCCGACATCGTTTTCCTGTTTTTTGGGATGCGATGTCTTTTTTTGTTCCTGAAAAGGAGAGGATAGACTAATGTCTACTACGCGTATGATTACGACAGAAGAATTTGATTATATGAAAAATTATCAGAGTTTCACAGAAAACCGTTCTCAACATCAATCAATGAAACGAAAATTACTTAAAGAAATTATCAACCTTTACGGAGAGAAGTTTTATCGTCTCCACGAAGGAACTAGAAAAGCTTTGGACCGACTTTGTTGGTTTGCTGCAGAAAAAGGTTTTTGCTTTCCTGGTAGTACATATTTGGGTCAGACATATGAAAAGTCAAAAGGAACAATCGATCGTCATTTAAGAGAACTACGAAAACAAGGACAAATTGTTACTGTTTATCGTCGCTGTCCACATAACAATGGGAAGGGGAATCCGGTACATTTATTTGTCAATCATCCCTATTTTGATCATTGGGTTAATTATTTACAGCTTAATTTAGAGCCTGATGTTGACGCAGATGTTGACGCAGAAAATGAGCAAAACGATTGGGGGAGTAAGAGTAAAGAGACAAAAAAATGTTCTACCTATAATTTATCTTTAAAAGATTTTAATAAATACATACGTAATAATGTAAAGGTTAAGCTTTCATCTGATTATGCACCATCTTTTATTCCAACTTCTTTTAAAAATACTGTAAAACCTTTTTTTTCTTATGCAGATGATATTTATAAATTATGGGGAAAGGTACGTTTATCTTATAAAATAAGTCATCTTGAGCAACCCTTAGAGGATTTGGTTTTCATTGCTGTTCAAGCATTTAAGGAGACTGTTTTTGCTTATAAGAGAAAACGAATCAAGGGTACTTTTGAAGCTTATTTTTTTGGAACACTTCGAGGTTTATTTAGTGTTGAACGTAGAAGAGAAGTGCAACGAATCTCAGATAATCCATTATTTTATAATTTTTTAGAAGTGTAGATGTGATTATTCTTTATTTAGTTTGAGTATATAGAGAAGGACAAGTTATGATATGGGTTCGTATTTGTCAGTATTGTATAGCATAATGGCAGCCAACTAGTTATTTAGTTTTCTTTACTTTTATCAAAGGCGGTTGTTTTTTTGATATCTTCTTCATCAATATTTCTAGAAAAAAAGCTAGATAATTCTATCTTTTGAGGGTGAAGACTAAAAAGGCGGCCATACTGGTTTTAAATAATAAAGCCATGATCAGAACTTTTAAAATTTTAAATTGCATGGCCGCCCATATTTATTTAATATAGTTACTCTATTCAAAGAAATTTTAAAGTATAGAGTAGAAACTAGAAATTTATATTCTTTTCTGTATGCATACACTTAAAACTTGAACAGTAAAATTTCGCTGTAAAATACTAAGAAATATTTTTAAATAGGGGCCATACTAAATTGTTGTTTCCTAAAAAAGGTGTGAATCAATCTAGTAATAATAACATCATTTAACTCTATAAATATGAATAAAAAGTTTGCAAAAAAGTAACAACTATTAGTTAGTGTTATTCTGTTCAATATATACTTCCAGGCCGAAGCATCAAGAAGGTTAAAGGGGACGTTCACTAAACAGATTCTACTTAATCTTCAATCCAGTTTAATGACATTTTGTAACCCATAGTCAAGATGGATTTGGTAGAGAGAATCGTGGTTATAAGGCGGATTTTGTAATTGTCAAAGAAAACAATCGAGGTTAAGTTAAGAATAGAGAAGGTTGCTGATCTATTCTAGAACAATGGTCTAACTATGCAAATAAAGCTCTAGACCAATCTTAAAACAATGAACGTATCACATACCTTTTTTATGAAAAGCGTGTATTCGAAACACTTTCAATGATTTATTTAGGATATGCTGTAAACGGTATCGAGGAGAAAGGCAATATTAACTGTGATCGTCATGATCAAATTGAATCACAGTTCCTGAATGTCAGCAATAATTATGATCGTGTGAGAAATTTAAAGCATAAAATTCAGCAAAATGAAGAAAAGGTAGTTCAAAGTATAGAAGAAGAAATAAAAACTAAAGAACACACGATAAAAACGATATCAGGCATCTTTGATGCTATTCAAGAGTCTACTCGTAGTGAGACATTTACACAACAAAGACAGCAATTAAGAAAAATGAGAATTACAAATATAAATAGATTAAACAATCAAGGGCCAGAATTAATCGTTAGAAATAAAAAAATTGCCTTAAGGCAATTAGGAACAACTTAAAGTTGTTTTGCTTATATTTCAGCTATTTAAAAAAGCTCTCTACATCCTAAGAGAGCTTTTCTTTTGATTTTTTGGTATAAAGTTACATGGGTTTTCCTCAAAAAATAGGAGGGTCTTATGATGGATTAAACGGAAAAATTGTTAATGGGTATTGAACGTATTTTGAGCGTGCCTTCTGATTTAGTTCAAGAAGTAGATCGCCTTAAACGTGTTGAAGAAGAATGTCAGATGCTTAAAGAAAACTTTTTTAAAAACAACTGACATCGTCTGAACAAGACGTTTTTGCTCTTGCACTTGATGACCATTCCATCACGGAAATGCAAGATATTTTGTTCAAAGAAGAGAGCATAATTAAGAATCAGAGACGCAGCATTCTACAAAAATCAAACGTTTCTTCCATGTTATTCAATAAATCCTTAACGACTTATATAAAGTATCATGGACGATATATGTTGTGATATTTCTAATACTTAAGACAAACTTTATTAAAAAATGACACTTTCAAGGGGTATTATGCTTTGTATTCATATATGTAGCATATAATATTTTCTTTTTATGCCTGTTATATAGGCAACTACAAAGATTCTTTAAAAATAAGCTCAAGTGGGATGCAATTTTTAAGATTGTTATTGGTAGATATCATAAATTACGTTAGTAATTATGTAGCTATCAATAACTTTTTTATTTTCTACTCCTTCTTATATTTAACGAGCGAGTGGGGGAGGCATAAGAAGTATATGCATAGAAAGGCTGCTTTTCATACAAGAACTATTATTTGAAAAGGGATGAAAGCGTTGGTAAATCAACGATGTATAAAATTATGTATAAACGATAAATATGGTGTGTTCCGGAAAGAAGTATTATGTAAACTAGCTAGTTATATTAAATAATACTCTTAGATAGGACCCATCTGAAGGCTTCCGTCCACATAATAAGCATTGAGTGTATCACAATCAACACTTGAGTCTGAAACACCTAATGGAGAACCAATATTAGTAAGAATGATACATCCTTCATCACGTCTTCCACGCCCATCAATGAACCAACTAAAATCATCCACAAAAAGCTTTAAATTCGCTCCTGTTGCTGGATCAATTAGATCAAGTTCGAAACTTATCTGTTGAAAACCTGCTGCTGATGCTTGTAGATAAAAATTACGTATGATATTAAATTGAGGACAACAACGTGGTGCTTGTTTTTTAGCTATGCTTTTTCACCTCACATTTAAAAATAATATACTGCATTCTATAAATATTCATAGCTCGTCCACTTTGTTTGTTTGTTTGTCTTAATATCTAGCCCATTTTCATTAAAATGATTAACATTAACTATCGTAATATGTAATGGGAACAAGTTTACTGTTGAAAATCTTTTTGAAATAAGAGCATCTTGATACCAAAAAGGTTGCAAGTTAAAGGTAACATGGGTATTAGAACATGAGGATAATTGAAAAATTTCTATATTAGTTCCTTCAGCCCATTTTTGATTCATATGAGAAAAAGCCGTTAGCGTTTTAGTATCTAACGGCTTTTTTATTCCTGTAACACTCATTATGTTAACTACCCTTGTATATCATATACAGCTTAAAAACAGAAAAAACTACCCTGGTGTGTGATAGGATAGTTTTTTCTGTTTCATGAATGGTAATCAATTGTTAGCTGACGTTGCAGAGCGTCTTTGGTAGTTTGCTCGAATTGTCAAATGGTATTCGTATTTGATAATTTTTCTGGGCTAGAACCCTTTTTCATTCTTCATTAATAACAAATTACGCTAATGCGCATTTAATAATAAGAGCAAACTGTATACAAGTTAAAAAGTTCATTAGAAAGGAGAAATATATAATGTGTAACAATGAAAGTTGTTGTCCACCTGCTCAGATATTTCAAGAACGTATTAGTGGTAATTTTAATGGAACTGGAGCAGCTGAAATAGTATGGAGTGCACCTGCAGGAGCTTATTTTGCAGGGACTTTTGAAATTTTCAACTCAGCTTCCAGTCCCACTACAGTAACTGCAACAATGACATCTACTCCAGCTGGTGCTTTAAGTGCTGATCCAGGGAATTCTGACACTCAATCTGTTGATCGACCAACTGATTTTACTATTACAGCTGATGCTGGAGATAGTGGTAAATATTGTATCACCTTGTATAAGCGTGTTTTGGCATAGTTTAGAGTTCATATTATAAATTTAGATATGAAGAAAAGTGTTATTCTTTCCCCATAAATCATAGAAAGAACCGTATTTTTTGTGTTTCAAAGTTTATGACTCTTGAAAATGTGAAAGCTAAAAAAGGATATTTAAGGCGATTAAAAAATTTATTAATCTCTAGATGGTGAAGTAGCAAAGGATATTTCTAAACAGTATTTTCCTTCTAAAATACTTGTTGTACATTCTTTTGAAATCATAATTGATTTGGCATCCTCAGCAGTGACAGAGAGTGTATTTCCGGGAGGTACAGTAAATTCAATAGGGCACTGAATGTATCGGTTAATAGTAGCTTTGATAAATGAAGTACTTATAGAACTATTAAATACAGATAGCGTCACTGTAGATTTCCCGCAAATTTCTTCCCTCCAAATCTCCAAGTTCTTAATTGAATGATTTAATAAAATATTTCCAGATAGGCTATTTTGGACAATATCGTATAAATTCGATCTAGGGTTAGAACTTGGACACATATCAATGACAGAAAATGAATTTGATTTATATACTTTTTTAGCACGTTTCCCCATCAGTCCTCACCCCTATTTAAACGTATCAACACTACAAAATATTTTAAAACATCTAATTAGTTCCTAATTTTATCTTTTTTGTAACTTTTGTGTACAAATAGACATTTAATAATGTAGCACAAGCTATAGAAAATATCTTAATGTGAAAGGATGAAGATTTAATGTGTAATTCATCTAATGGTAATGGAAGTTGTTGTCCACCTGCCCAAATGTTTCAAGAAACCATTTGTGGTAACTTTAATAACTCTACTGGAGCAGCTACAACAACAACAGTATGGTCTGCGCCACCAGGCGCTTATTTTTCTGGAACCTTTGAGGTTTTCAACTCAGCTTCTAGTCCAATAGCTACACCAGTAACTGCGACGATGACATCTACGCCAGCAGGTGCTTTAAGTGCTACTTCAGGAAATTCTGACACTCAATCCGTTGATCAACCTACTGATTTTGCTATTACAGTACCTCCTGGAGCTAGTGGGAAATATTGCATTAATCTATATAAGCGTGTTCTCGCATAGTTTAAAGTTCATCATTTTAAAACTAATCGTATAGATTTTGTGAATTTTATACGAAATCTCGAAAAAGGTATCTTTATAATTTAAATAAAGATACTTTTTTTATCTACATGGTATGGAAAAGTCATTCTGCCTCTGGCACTCAGCTCTTAAAAACTAGGAAAAACTCTTGTGTGTGGGTGAAGACACTGAAAGAGTATTTATTTACAAAGAATTAACGACTTGGGGTTACTTAAACAAAGTGTATACTCAAGTAAGAAATAGACCTTAGAAGTGATTCTCGAGGCCTTTTTCCTATGATTATACAGAATCTTTTATAGTCTACTAAACTTATTTATTTACATGAAAAATTTTATAGACGAGTTTCCTAAAGATAGGTTAATGAATATGATGTGATTGAGGGACCAATATGGTATATTATCATTTCATTTTGTTAATTTTCATAAATAAAAAAAGATTTCCTTACTTTGTTCAAAATAAATTCTATTGACTATAGTATCAATTACATCATCAAGCCTTTTTGCATAATAATAAGGGTACTATCAACTAAATATAGAAAAATTACCAATATGACTATTATAGGTTATTTAGGAAAGGCACTTATGCAATATAAATAGTCTATCATATACTATTTATATAGATTCGAAAAGAAAATAAACCTGGGAAACTGCTAATGGGATCCGGGTTCAGAATGATTGGATCATGGAAACTTACTTGGTATTAAATGTTACTTTTGAAGGAACGATTCCAGTCATTATATACAATACCAATGGAATGATGTTTTCTTCTGAAATCATCAGTATTTTTGATGTTCTGCGGATTCACACGAACCTTAACAATGTAGATACCTATATTGATTTAACACATGAAACCGTACTTCGAGACTTTCTTATAGAGGAGTGAATTATATGGGAAGGTGCAAGTGTTTTTGTGGACGTCTTGAAGAACCTACCGGACCTACCGGACCTACCGGACCTACCGGAGCCACGGGAGCTACAGGAGCCACGGGAGTTACAGGAGCCACGGGAGTTACGGGAGCCACTGGAGTTACGGGAGCCACGGGAGCTACAGGAGCCACGGGAGTTACAGGAGCCACGGGAGTTACAGGAGCCACGGGAGCTACAGGAGCCACGGGAGTTACAGGAGCCACGGGAGTTACGGGAGCCACGGGAGCCACTGGAGTTACGGGGGCCACGGGAGCTACAGGAGCCACGGGAGTTACAGGAGCCACGGGAGTTACAGGAGCCACGGGAGTTACAGGAGTCACTGGAGTTACGGGAGCCACGGGAGCCACTGGAGTTACGGGGGCCACGGGAGCTACAGGAGCCACGGGAGTTACAGGAGCCACGGGAGCTACAGGAGCCACGGGAGTTACAGGAGCCACGGGAGTTACGGGAGCCACGGGAGTTACAGGAGCCACGGGAGTTACGGGAGCCACGGGAGCCACGGGAGCCACGGGAGTTACAGGAGCCACGGGAGCTACGGGTAGTAACAGTAGCACAAAAGCTATTTTGTTTTCTGGAGCTAATACGGGGTTTCAAAGGATAGCTGGGTCTCCAGGTGCAAATTCCCAAGCCATACCTTATGTAACAGGTGGAGCAGGGAGTATTTTAGGATTTTCGGGATCTCTAGATATCAATAACTTATCGCCTGGAACTTATAATTTTTCACTATGTTCAAACGTAATTAACAATGCTGCAGCCCCAGCTGCAGGTAACATTATATCTACTATTGCATTAACGGTAACTGCTACAACGTCCGGAACTTTTAAATTTGCCATTCGTCCTATAGATGTAGGACCACAACCCGTGTTTGTTTCAAATGGTGCACCATATGTTACAGCTCCAGCTACAGTTACATGGACTAGTAATATTGCAGGAAACCCTGTGGCATTTAGGGATGCTATTTCACTATATGCAAATCCCTCCCCTGCATCAACTGCAGTGTATACTATATTCTTAAGTACTGGTATTTAAGAAATATATCTCTTAAAGATCTTAAACCTATTCTTTCATGTAATAAGCAATTTAATTTTTATATCTTATAAAATTAACTGGGATTTCCGGTATTTAAATAGGCAATATGTGATTAGAATCATATTGCCTATTTAGCTTTTATCACGTAAGCAAGATACTTCAATCCTCCCAATGGATAAGATTTGGATTTTTATCTAGGATGGATAGGTACTGATCTATGTTTCCATATAACCCTTCGGAGTCAAGTTCAACATATCGGTGAAATTTCTCTAATCGATCTTGAAGTGTTGCCCAACCTAAATGGATTAAACGCAGTTTTGAGGTGCAGTTGGGAAGCTCAAAAATATTTTTGGGGAATCTTCCGCAATGCTGTGGTGTCTCCCTCCATGTATAGTCAAAACTTTCTCGATATCGAATTAAAAAAGGTCGATAAGTCAGGTGAGATCGCCAAAATGAATCCTCCCGATAATGAGTATCGTTCCAAAAGTCATATAGACGAAAACTGAAGACATCATAATTCTTTTGTTCAAGGATTTTATGGATCTCAGAAACAAACTTTTTTTCAAACATTTCATCCGCGTCTAGATTTAGAATCCAATCAGGATTCGTTTTTAGCGTTTCTTCCCATTGTTGTTTACGTAATTCAATTTCATTGGAAAACTTTGAGGTTGTATTCTTCACAAGATGTATTGGAATCCCTTTCAGAGAGTCCAAACAAATATCAATCGTATTATCGGTACTTCCATCATCAATAATAACAGCATCGTTAATATATTGACGATGTTCCTTCATAACTCTCTTAAGATAACGGTGACTTTCGTTTCTAACAATCATCGATAATGTTAATTTTTGACGGATGCCACATAAAACATGAATATCTGGTCGATGCTCCTTATTAAAAGTTTTTTTATATAATTGAGTCTCATTTAGAAAATTTTGCGTCCCATTAAGATCAGATTCTCGATAAATATGATAAGCTGGGTAGTGAGTGTCAACATATAAAGAAAAACCTAACACTACTGCTCTAATACAAAAATGACGATCTTCCCCCCAAAACGAAAGGTTTGAAATTGGATTAAAATTAACCCCAGATTCTAACGCCTTACGGCTAATTAATGTACAAGCTCCTAGTCCACCAACTTCATAGATACCAGGTGTTCTCATTTGCATAATAAATTCCTGGTGACGATGAATAATTTTTTCATCAGTTAACCGTTCACCTCGATATTGCTTCCATTGTTTATATTCATCAGATAACCAAACCTGGGGCTGTGGTTCAGAATTAGGTTGCCATTTCGTCCAAAAAATTTCAGATATAATATCTTTATTCGAGTTTACTAATTGTTCAATCGTTTCGGGATATAAAAGTAGATCAGAGTCTACCAAAAATAAATAATCATAGTGAAATTCAATAGCATGTTGAATGATTTTGTTTTTAAATTCTGATACTTTCCAAATTAAATGTTCATTCCAATGGTGGGTAGTACTATCACACACGTAATCATCACATTGTTTGGATGGATAAAGAGTGACACCTTTTATATTTTCTTCAAAATCCATCAGAAGTTGGCTTGATTTTGGATCCTTATTGTCATCAACAAATAAAAATTCCAATTCAATGTCATCCTGTTTTAATCTTTTTAATGATGTTAAAAATTCATTTAAGATACTCGGTTTCTGATGTATTGGACTACCGACTAAAACACGCTTCATATCTCTATTCTCCATGGGGAGTACCCTTAGCTTCTTTTTTTTGCAGTAAAGATTCTAAATAAGCTTTGTTGTGCAATACACTCGGATCTTTTGGTCGATATTGAAGTGCAACCTCATTATGATGGTATGCCAATTCATGCTCCCCCAGTTGGTCATAACATACACATAATTGTAAATGAGGAAGCCATGTTGAAAAAGTTGGATTTATAAATCCCCAGTTATCTTTTGGGACTTCCATTTGAGTAGCAAGTTTATACCAAAAAACTGATGTTAAAAATTCTTTTTTTTGAAAAAAATAAAATCCTAGACGACAACAAAATTCTGGACGTGGACTATCAAACTGAAATGACCTAAGTATTGATTCGATTTCTTTTTCGAAATCCCCTAATTCAAAATAACAGTCTGCTAGCTTACTACATGTGGAAATGTTGTCCTCTATCCAACCCATTTTGGTTTTAAGGAATTTTTCATAGTAGTAAATCGCCCTTTCATACATTTGATGATCTTTTAATTCATTAGCAAAATAGAATAAATCCCTCGGCGTAAAATCTTTTCCTTGAGCTAATTGCCTTTCATAGATCAAAAGATTACGGTCTACATCATGACGTTTACTTTTATGGGTAACCGCAATATCACTATTAAGGATGTTTCCCCAAACTTCAAGGTACTCATGTACCATACCAATCCATTGGAACTGGTTTTCACGTTTTACAAGCCGGTTTCTTTTTACACGAGATGTGACATTTCCATACTGATCAACAGATAAATGATAATCCATTGTAACGGTATCTATCGAAGGGTCAAGAGTTTCCTTTAACTTTTTAAATTTCTTCCGATCGACTTCTAATAGAATATCATCTGCATCCAGCCAAAAAATATAATCCTTTGTAGCCTGCTGAAAGGCATAATTGCGAGCTTTTGAAAAATCATCAATCCATTCAAAATCGAAAATCCTATCAGTGTATTTAGCTACAATATCTTTTGTTGTATCGCTCGAACCTGTATCAATAATATTAATTTCCTCTACCAAATCTTTAACCGACTCTAAACAACGTGCAATCGAATCTTCTTCATTTTTCACAATCATACATAAGCATATCGTTATCATTTATGACACCCTTTCGGATTCTTAGATTGATTGATTTTATATATGACCTATATTCAGAATGCACGGTTTGTTAAAGGTCCTTTTCTGGTAAGTGTCGCTAAGTAATACAAAGGGGGAGAAAACAGCCTTGTTAAAAAACATATCCAGTCAAAAAGACTAAAATTCCTCTTAATCTTAGAATCCCATATAAAAAGTGACTTGTTATGTCTTGACTACATGCAATTTTAGAAAAAACATAAGAAAAATGTATATTTACATTAGGACAAGATGATATTTGAATCATATAATATGGTGAGTGTTACGTGGCGAAAACGATTTGGGGTCTACTTGTGAAAAATGGTTAATGAAATTAAATTTTTATAACAATACTGTAGATTTAAGCGTTGGTTTACAAGAACAAAGCTTTGAAATATTATTTAACCTTTCGGGTATACCTCTTTCAGGATACGGTGGTGATTTTAATTATGTGTATGGGTGGAAATTGTTGCCCAGATCGTCTTTTGGTGACCGATGAAATCTGCGGAAGTTTTGACACGACTGTTGCTACCGTACCTTTGACAGTCTATGATCAGGATACGTTTATTATTTCATCAGGAACAGTGAGTATTTTTTATGACCAAGGTACTTCAACTACTATTACGTTTAGCGTGAACGGAACTCCGTTTTCGACTCCAGTTCCAAAAGGAAATACCATTTCACATACCTTTAGGAATATCGATTCAGTTTCGATCGATACAACAGGGGCTATCGGGAAATACTGTATAACACTTCATTATCGATTATAATACTTTTAAGTTTATCAGGGCTTGACCGGCAGTTAAAAACGGTTAAACCCCTGTTTTTTGTATAAACTACAGTAAATTAGTGATTAGCCAATGACAGGACAATTGTATAGCCAAGTGGTTGCCAAGTTGTTTACTTATCTTTAAAACTATCCTCTGAATATGTTGATCCGTTCCCAACAGCCTATTTTTCAAAAAAATTAGGCTGTTGGGTATTTATATAGCGATAATACTTGTAAAATTAAAAAACGGTGGATTCATTAGAAACTTTTAGAATAGAAAAGTTCCTTATATAGTTATATAATTAGAAACAACTTTAAGCTGTTTCTAATTGCCTTAAGGCAATTTTTTATGTTTAACGGCTAAGATCTGGGCCTTGATCCTTTGATTTATTTATATTTGTAGATCTCATTCTTCCTAATTGATGTCTTTGTTGAGCTTGTTCTTCACTATGAGTAGTTTGTTGAATAGCATCAGAGATGCCTGATATCGTTTTTATCGTGTGTTCTTTGGCTTTTATTTCTTTTTCTATACTTGGAACTACCTTTTCTTCAAGTTCTTTGATTTCAGCTTGTCGTTTGCTTAAATTTTCTGGTCCTTTATATACCTTTTCCTTAAGGTTATCTCGATAATGATTTGCTTCGTTTTGTAATTCTTCATAATGCTGACGTGCTTTTTTAGAAACCAAACGTTTTGCTGCTTCGCCAGGGCTATTAGTTAATTTATCAAGCTCTTGTTCTGTTTTTTTAAGTTTAGTAACTTGATCTTTTATCTTATTATGATGATCTTTTTCTGTTTGAAAGATTTTTAAATCTTTTTTTAGTTTGTATAGATCATCTTCTTGATTTTTAATGGCTTTTTCAATCACAGATAACGTTACTGGGTCTTCTTTGCTATATCTACATGTTTCTCCAGTTTCAATGCATTTTCATAGTTTAGATATTTTCCGGCTGTTTTCAGGGCAGGGTAATGGGAGCTTACTTCACCAATTTTAGCCATCTTAATGGCTTCTTCTGCTTGTAATAAAGCTTTTGTTTCTACTTGAATCTGTTGCTTTTCATACTTAATTTGATGCAGACAGTTCTCTTTTTGTTCAGAGAATTCCTTATAGCGTTCGTAGAACTCCTCTTCATTTGAGAAACGAAGGGATTCTTTATATGTTTGAATACTGTTTTCATAGCTTGATTTGTTGCTTTCTAAGTCAGAAATCTTATCGAGGTGACGAAGTTTCATCATGTTATTTTCTTTGAGTTTAAAAGGATTAAGTGACCCCTTGAGGTCCTCTGCCTTTTTTTCATTCTGTTTAATTTCACGATTTAAATCTCTTACACGATCATAATAGTTGTTGATATTTAGGAACTGTTGTTGCTGTACTTGGAAATGACGTTCAATTGGATCGTGACAATCACTGTTCAGTAGTTTTCCCTGTATAGAATAGGAAATTTTGTGTGATGCCTCACGGTATCTTGAGTAGTTTGCTCAAGAAATAAAATTTTATTCTTAATAGGCAAGTTACCTAAAGGAAAATAAAGGCATATGATGCAGTTCGAATAATTTTCGTCTCACACTTAGAATCCTTTTAATTTTATTTTTCACCTTCATCATTTACAAAGTCAAAAAAAGAAAAAACAATCTGTATTGGAAGACAGATTGTTTTTTCTTTTAAAATAGAGATGGCTTTATCGAAGTGGCATTCCTAGAGCCTTCTCTAATACTATTCAAAACCTTTTCAGATGATGAATTCCAATAAAATCCAAAGTACTAGACATATATATATAATGTGCATCTAAAAACCAGAAAAGCTCCCAGGCGGCAGGGAGTTTTTCTGGTTTTTAACAACTGTAAAGCCGTTAGGGAGGGTAACTAATTTACTGGGATTCAATGGAATGGTTCATTCATTCTATGTAAAGTAATCTAAAGGGTTTATATATATCTACAAAAATCTTGATATTTCTATCAGTGTAGAGTATGGGCGAGCATTTTCTCTTTTTATACATATCTTAAAAGTATTAAGCATGTAGGGGGTGGAAATATGGGCTTTGGAGGTTACGGTGGCTGTGGTTATGGCGGCGGTTACGGCTATGGCGGAGGCGGCTGTGGTGGCGGCTTTGCCTTAATCATTGTACTATTCATTTTATTAATCATTATTGGCGCTTCTTGTTTTGGCGGAGGCTTTGGTGGCGGTTGCTAATAATTAAAGATCATCTTTCTTTTAATTATTATTTACCCTTATTTCCCGATTTGAAAAGTTAGCTTTATGCTAGCTTTTTTATACATAGCAACAGCCGATAAGGTACATTATATTAACTAAACATTTATACCATATACAGTTTAAAGAAAGAAAAACCAACCTTTAGGAATCAAAGAATGGTTTTTCTTTTCCCATAAGGGTGGAGAATGATATTTAGGTTTTATTTTCCAAATCTTAAACATTCGTCAATATATTGTGTTAATAGCTATTCAAAATGCATCATTAACATTCACGAACAAATACCGAAACACCAAATACACCTAATCTTTCACTAAATACTTGTTCAAATCCGTTATCAAGTAAGCACTTTACTGCAATTCTATAACTGTCACCTGTTTGTAATAAACGTTGACATGGTCTAGCGCTGCCAATAATAGTTGTTTTTACAATTGTACGTGGTGCTTGTATAACTAAAGGATTTCGCTGCCAAAGGATAGTTACAATGTCAGGAGGTTGAGGGATAGATACATCGCCAGTACCGGTATAATTACTTTTACTAAAATCACTCATGCTAATCACCTCTTTTCTTCTCTGTATTAAATGAACATAAAAGGGGGTTGCTTGTACAAATTTTTAAATAGTTCTGTATAGAAAATACAGTCAAAAAAAGTAAAGAGTTATCTGCTAAGCTTATAAACTTTTTAACTACCTCTACCAATTATCAAAAAGGTATTTATTGAAGCCCTTGAAATACGAAGTCCTGAGTAATTCGTTTAAATTAACTTAATTTAAACAAATTACTCGTCCTCCATTTCCTCTTCTAAATTAAATTCTTTTAGTTTGTTTTTTCCACCCTTGCTGGAAACTTGGCCTTCCTGATTTGCATTTTGCCCACCCTTTTTAGCAATTTGCCCACCTTGATTTGCGTTTTGTCCAGCATTTCCACTAATTTGTCCACCTGTTTCTGCATTTTCATTAACTCCAGCATTTCCACCTTGATTTGCTAGATTATTGTGAATGTTAATGTTAAAACAAATCTTTTCATGTTCTTTATTTTTTTTATGACCATTGTTATTTCCGTATTGGGGGTATGATTTATCTACATAATAGCTATCATCTTCAGGGTTATAGTCCCAATAATACTTTTTTATTGTAATCACTCACCTTTCTATTCTTTCTCTATTAATATACTCATTAACTGAAAAGGTGTTTGTATGCTTGTCCTACTATTTTAAAGTTTTTATTGATGAAATTCTTAGGTATACAATGTAAAGGACTTTACTACTGAAAGGAGACATTATGTTAACTAAGGTTGTATAGGATATACAGTCTGAAAACAACAAAAGCCACTGAACCTAATCAGTAGCTTTTTCTTTCCTCTTAAGGAATGGAGAGTTATCTTATGATGCCTCACCGCGTCTTGTGTACTTGGCTCTAAAACAATTAGAAGGGTGTTAATTTATAATATGCAAAGTAAGAATAAAGGTGAGGACAAGCGCTTGTTTTATGTAAAAATTGTTCTATCTTTGTATCTTTTTCTTAATAAAATTCATTATGTTAACTAATATTCCTCTAAATTAAGTTCGAAAATAAGCTGGTAATTACGGTCAGTTAAGTCGATTTCAATGATTTGAAAATCTTCTCCGTACCAATCCGTTTCAGTAATAATTAATTTGGCTGTAATGAAATAAAATTCATCCGAAAAATGAGGACGGAACTTGTTTCCTACCTCTTTCCCTACTGCCTTGTGCTTTTTGAATTCCCGCAAGTACAATTCCGCATAAAATGGATGGTCTCTCCAAAAAGATCTAGCGTTCTTTTCAACATGTAATTGGATATAGGTATCACGCTCTTTGGTACTCATTTTCCTTATATCGCGAGGGTAGTCTAAAATGTGATCCTCGATAAATGATCTCTTTTCATCATGAAAGAAATCACCATACAGCCCTTCAATCGAAAAATCATCAATATGCGCTCTAATACCAAAATCCTCTTGTTCTTCTAATTCTCGGTTAACAAGAATAGTAAGTACTTCTTTTTCATTCTCAGCTTTAGCAACAGCAAAAAAAGACATACCTGCACTGATGGCAAATAGTTTGGTCACATCGTGCCCCTCCTGAGATTTTAATTTGTTATCTTTCCTATGATATTCAAGATTTCTGTTATAGGCAATTAATAACTAAATAACCTTTTTAATTTTCGTTATTGAATATGGTGATTATATCCTGTGGCAGTTTAATCAACACTCATTCTAGGAGGAAGCTTAATATGCCTAAAACAACGCCTGGATTTAAGCGTTTAAATGCTGATATACCAGAAGAATTGTTTAAGGAATTCGCTAAGAGATGTATTGAAGAAGGTGTAAGCAAAAAAGATTTTCTTGTTCAACTTTTGGAGAAAGAACTCTTTAAAGATTCAAAAAAGTGGAAGAAAATAACAAAAATAAAAGGGCACTTTCCCGGCAAGGAAAGCACCCCATGTAGAACTCGTAAGGACCCTTATTATAACATGGGTTGCCCTTAAAAAACAGGAGGTTCTTATCATGGATCAAACTGAAAAGTTATTGATAGATATTGAAAATGTTTTAAGTGTAGCTTCTGATTCAATACAAGAAGTAGATCGTCTTAAACGTGTTGAAGAATAATGTCAGATGCTTAAAGAAAAAATTTTAAAAAAATAACTTATGTCATCTGAACAAGATGGTTTTGCTCATGCACTTGATGACCATTCTATTACGGAAATGCAAGATATTTTGTTCAAAGAAGAGAACACAATTAAGAATTAGAGACGCAGCATTCTACAAAAATTAAACGTTTCTTCAATGAAAGAAGCGATCGATTTTTATAAAAAAACTACCCAAACTTCTTCTCAAAACCGCACGAATTATCATCAAAAAATCTTTCAAAAACTCATTAAAACTTCATGAAAGTTGAGGAAGCTTAAAGGGGACAGTAGGTCAACATCTGCAAAAAAGTGTAAAAATCAATGTCGCCACTAGGTCAACATTAGGCGTTTTTTTAACTCTTTAGGTCAACAGCAGGTCCACAGACTGGAAGTTTTCGTGGGGTCATTTTTTTGGGACTGAAAACGTTGTTTTGCTAGGCTTTGCCTAGCCCCCACACCTATGGTGGGGGCAAAAACCCCTTATGCTCTTCTCTACTCCTACTGGAAATTTTGCAATTTGATAGAAAAGGAATGATTTCATGGATATCTTTTTACGAAATATTGATCCGGTTGCTATGCAAAAAGTTGATGAACTAGCGAAAGAAAATGAGATGTTTCGCCAACAATTTTTGAAAGAACAATTCGAAGTAATATCTTTTTTTGATGAGCAAGTAGCAGGAGAAAAAAGATTAGAAGCTATCATTGATCAGAACATCGAAATGATGAAACAATGTGCGATATCAATTGAAAAGATGAACGACATTATATATGAACTGATGGGAGATGTAGAGGAGTAATGGAAACACAACGACGTATGATTACACTGGATAAAGAAACGGATCAATACATCCAGGATTATATGGATGAACATAAACTCCGGTTCCCAGGAGAAGCGATTATGGATATCTGTAAAAAGTATCGAGAAGAAAAGAAGAAAGAATGGTCGTTAGATTACATTACGGAAACGGTTAGTGAAAATCTTCATGATGTATTAAATAGTGAACTGAAAAAGATTCGATTAGGAACAAATAGCGCAGATAAGAATACACAAATTCTTATCGAGTTCATGAATGGATTGTATTTTCACCACGGTTATGATGCGATTATGACAACGGATCTTCTAGAACTAGAAGCAACTAAACTTGCCAAAAAAGTTGTAGGTGAACGTATTGTGAATCAACGACAAAAACGGCTGGATAAGGAATACCCTAAAAGCTAAAATAGCCTTTAAGGTTAATATAATTAAGAAATTGGTGAACAGCTTCTGTCATAGAGAGTGTATTCAACTTTAAGATAATTCTTCTTATTTTATTTTTTGATGCCTTTTGAAAATATACAGTAACCAAACAAAAAAACTCCCAGACGGCAGGGAGTTTTTTTGTTTAGTTATAACTACAAATCCATCAGGGAGGTGAACTGACCTGCTGAAATTAAAGGATGGTGAAAGTATGTTCTTTGGAGGCGGCGGTGGTTTCGCTTTAATCATCGTATTGTTTATTTTATTAATTATTATCGGCGCTTCTTGTTTTGGAGGCTTTGCCGGTGGTTGCTAATAATTAGAGATCATCTTTATTTTAATTATCATTTATCATCTTAAAAGGCCAGCTCTATGCTAGCTTTTTTATTTATATTTGCTGCTATATATAGCAATTGCCAATAAGGTACATTATGCCAACTTAATTTTATATGGTATACCGTCTAAAATAGAAAAACCTACTACTCCTGTACAGTAGGTTTCCCCTGTTTAGAATAGGAAATTTTCAGGCGATACCTTACGACGTCTGGGTAGTTTGCTCAAATGATAAAAGGATATTCATAATGGGCAGGTTACTTAAATCTAAATTGGTGCATACTTTTAGGTTTAAGAGTGGTTTTCTTATTATATGATTTGTGAAAAATAGGGATTCTGAAATGGTGTGAATTTTTTTATACAAAATGAAGGTGTATATAATATATCTTAAAAAGAGAGGACTGTTCTATACATAGCTTTTTTTATTATGTACTAAACCTGTTATTTTGGCGGTGGTAATAACAGGTTCAGGGGGTTAGGCACCTTTTCCTTGTACAAGGATACTCCATTCTATGTAAAACTTCTTAAAAAGCTTGTACGATTGTCTGTATATTAATGATTAATTTGAGTTTGTATATTTTAGGCGAGCATTTTTATTACTTGTACATATTATAAAAATATAACGTGCAGGGTGGTGAAGATATGGGCTTTTTCGGTGGTTACGGTGGTGGCTGCGGTTTTGGAGGCGGCTATGGGTATGGTGGTTACGGTGGTAACTCAGGTGGTAGTTTTGCTATTATTGTTGTTCTGTTTATATTATTAGTGATTGTTGGTTGTACTTGCTTTAAAGGTAGTTATTAATAAGTAAGTAAATGAAGTTTATAAGGCTCTTTTCCTCATTAATCCGATGGAATAATGAATTCCATCGGATCCTATTTCTAATAGAATTTTTGTAAGCTAGTTTGATAGATATTTAAATATTAAATTCTTATTTTACATAACAAATAACAAGTCTTAATTTAAACATTCTACTTTTATTTCAAAGGGGATTAACAGCAACCACCATAGCTACCGTATCCATATGGGGATCCATAGCCGTAACCACCATAGCCACCGTATCCATATGGAGCTCCATAGCCATAACCACCATAGCCACCGTATCCATATGGAGAAAGTAAAGAACCGGCTAATAAACCACCAGCTAATCCTCCTACAAAGGGACCACCAAAACCAAAACCAGGTCTTCCAAAGCCGAACCCTGGACGGCCGAAACCGAAACCGGGTCTTCCAAAGCCAAAACCAGGTCTTCCAATAAACCGTTCATCTGCATGGTTTAACTGATTTTCTTGAGAATATAAACTAGGTAAAAAGTGTATTTCTGAATTCATGAGCGAAACCTCCATTTTTCTTATCAAATCAAGAATATGCATTTACCTAGTTTACCTCTTGGGTTAGTGTCCCTGTTTTGTGAAAAATAAGTAAAAAGTAATAGTGTTTTGAAATAAAAACCACAATTTTAAAAACTATTAGGGTCGGGTTTAATACTAGTGATTTTTATTTAAGAATTAAACATGCTCATAAGTGTTTATGGATACATACAATACTTTAGCCCATGTAAATTATGTTCCTACTCCTTTAGTTTTACTCAAACCTTATAAAAGGAGTGATAGTATGTCTAGTTATGGTGGATGTGGACTTGGTGGGGGTTTTGCCCTTCTAATTGTCTTATTTATTCTTCTTGTCATTATTGGATGTAGTTGTTTTAGTGGTGGCTACGGAGGCTTCTGCTAATTCAATAAAAAGCCTTTCAAATGAAAGGCTTTTTACATAGACCCATTTATTTTAAATCCTTTTAATTGTAGGCAAGTTTCTAAAATATTATGAATGCATATGATGAAGTTAGCGTACCCCGCCATTTTATTCTAAGAGCAACCTTTGTTTTTTTGATGTATCCTCGACTAATTAGAAAAACTCCTGATTGTGGTTGAAATCAGGAGTTTTTTGCCGTTCATATCAAAGGATTTGGAGGTTATTGATATGCGTATTGTATAGTATGTCGAAGTGGAAAAATGGTATGGACAAGTATAACTAATTCTTCATGTTCTAAAATATTTTTTCCTATTAATAAGCGTTTTGCTTATACAAAATTTTGTTTTTTTCATAACATGTATTATTCGCATTTGGAGGTGATTTTATGCCAGGAAAGCGTAGTGGTGACCGTCGTACCGGTAGTCGTCGTACTTCTTCTCGTACTCGTTTAGATAATTTTCGAAGAGGAGATCGAATTCAGGTGTTTTCTGCTGGACGACAAATTGATGGCAACGGAATTTTTATTCGTGTAGAAGATGGTTTCTTAGTTTGGAATGATAACTCAGGTAATAGAAATACTACTAGCCTAGAAGGTATTAGCGTTCGTAGATTGAGTAGTGGTAATTGTTACTGATTTTTTGGACGCGCTCTAACCTAATATTAAAAGAAAAGCTCTCTACTGCTTAAGAGAGCTTTTTGAATTAGTAAGATTTTAAAAAGATAGTAGAAATCAAACAATAAATTATATAAGTAGAATTAATTTATTAACATTAAATTTCTGGTTCTTAAATTTTCAAATCTATTTAGGCGAGTGTTTTTATTTTTAAAATGATTCTTATAAGCTATTTTATGGTGCGGCTTCTTGTCTCACCATAAAACAAATTATCGATAGAAAAACAAAAAGCAGCCCTTTAAAAGACTGCTTTTTTTGACGCTATTATAACTTTATCCTCTTAAAAATCTAATTATTGTAACTGAAAATCCTAACTATATCGACACAATATTGTGTTTAAAACACAAATATTCACTAGATAACATTGAACCAGATAAGGGATTTATCTTCAATATCTCCATTATAATTTATAGTAATTTCTTCATCTTTACTAATATCAGTTATAGCATGGATATTGGAATGACGGTGCTAAGCAAATCAGCTTTGATTCGCCCTATGCTGCATATTCTGGTAACTTAATTATGTTTGATGATCCCACTACTAGAATTCGACATCTTGTTTTAAGTGGGGGGGTTATTATGAAGCCACCTTCTTTACTAGCAGGTAGGAGTGGAACTGGGGTGGCCACGACAGATACAAGGTACGTGTACTAATTCTTAAGCTGTATGGCGTAAATAAGGATAGAGCAATATTTTAATGAAAGATATTAATGTTAAGCAAAGAAATTTATTGAAAAAAAGAGAAGGGAATTTAAATTCCTAATCAGACGATTTGAATAAGATGCTTTTAGAAAAATTTTCAAATATGGTACAAGCACCCTTTCGTATTCCTTATTTTTACATACAATAATTAATGATAGAAGTAGAAGCGAGGTGAATTTAATATGAGTAATGATCACTCTTGTAAGAAGAAAAAGCATTTTGAAGAGGAGTGCGGGTGCCGAAAAAAGCATTTTGAAGAGGAGTGCGGGTGCCGAAAAAAGCATTTTGAAGAGGAGTGCGGGTGCCGAAAAAAGCATTTTGAAGAGGAGTGCGAGTGCCGAAAAAAGCATTTTGAAGAGGAGTGCGAGTGCCGAAAAAACCGTTGTAAGAAGATAAGAATTATTAATCTTTGGAAACCTCATCGAGACTAATGAAAATATTTTTAGTAAATTAGATATCTACTTTGCAACTAGTACTAGTATATGAAAAGAGCTAATTTCATAAAAGGTATATTGCATTTTTAGGAAGATAATATTTGAATTACAGATTATAAGCCCATTTATTTGGATATTAAATAAGTAAATAAATAAATAGGGTAGCGAATTTTATTAAAAAGAGAGATTTTTTTCTTTTTATTTGCTGAATTCTTTTAAAAGGTATTGTAGGTAATTATAAAAGCTTAAAAAAGAAATAAACTACCTTTGCCGAACCTACCGAAAAAGGTAGATCTTTGCTCTGGAGACTGATGAGGATTGAATTTTGTATTATACAGGACTCAATCCTTTTAAATTTACTTTTATTAATTTGTGATTTTAAAAAAAGAACTTACGTCTCTAATTCCTGTTGAAAGTGCTCTCTACTCTTAATTCTTTTCTGGGGTAACTGTTTGCCTAAACTATAAAAGATTTAATGAATTATAAGTATAGTATTAAAATGAGAGTAGGTACTTGTCCAAACATTTTTAGGTTTTTTACATAGAATAAATTGTTAGCATTTGTAGAATAAATGTCCCTATGATAGATAGGTATCTCTAAGTAAAGTTTCTATATAGATAAAAAAGAAACTCTTTGTATTAAAAAGGGATTATTTTTTCTAAAATATATAAGTTGCTTAGGATACCTAAGGCTTTTTTAAAAGTTTTTTTGTGCAAATAATATTTTATTATCTATGCTGATAAAGTTAATACCATCGCTATTGTTCCAAGGTACATATGCTGATAGTGGGTGTTTTGTTAAAGGTAACCTGCTTTTCATTTTGTATTATAGTTTATATAGAGGGGCTTCTTAAAGATGTTATTCATGCTAAGAAGCATAAGTATTGTCTATAGATTATTATTGTTTATAGATCTTCCTTCTACCCCCTTGAAAAACTCGATTTATTTCAGAGTTGCCTATTTTTTTATTTATAGGCTTGTGTACAAGCTTTCTTTAAGTTTTTGAATAAAGTATTTTATCCTTGTACAAGGTACCTTTTTCCTATTCAAATCTGTTGCTTATGCCGCCAAAGTGGCAGGTTTTGATAAATAGTAGAGCCCATGGAATCGTGAATTCTGTGGGTTCTGTTGTTTATCAAGGGAAATATTAAAAGGTATAGCCTAATGTGTATTAAATCAGGAGGAGAAAGGTAGTTCTAGAGCTTGATGACATGGATTGAGACATAAATGATAGGGAATACAATGTTTTTTTGTGTAAAATAAAAAACCATTTTCATTTCAAAAATACATTGACTTTAATATACTTTTGATTTATTATTATAAAGCGTCGTTGAGAAACTCGTAGTAACAACAAAACTGAAAAAAATATTGACATTGTGTTAATAACTTGATAAAATTTTAAAGTCGCTTAAGAGCGGCGGTTGAACTTTGAAAACTGAACAAAGCGACAAACGTCAACGTTAATTTTTATTTTTT
>NZ_JBHZOR010000014.1:0-59058 GCF_042787605.1 Priestia sp. YIM B13491
CGAACACGGAAGTTAAGCTCTTTAGCGCCAATGGTAGTTGGGACTTTGTCCCTGTGAGAGTAGGACGTTGCCAGGCACCTGAAAAAGGACTAGCTATTTTAGCTAGTCCTTTTTTGTTTACAATTTATTTGTTTTATGAAAAAGTATAGTAAGAACAATAAAATTCACGATTTGCAGGTTTTGAAATAAATTTTAGTGGCAACGATAAAAGTAAAGAATAAACTTTAATAGTACATAGTTGAAAATTTTTTCGTTTCCTTTTATATTTAAATTAAGGTCAAATATAGTCAAAGTCAGAAGGAGGGGGCAGCGTGCCAAATATCTCTGACATTATCGAACAGTATTTAAAACAAGTACTTGAATTAAGTGAAAGAGAAATTGTTGAAATAAGGCGCAGTGAGATTGCTGATAAATTTCAATGCGTTCCGTCGCAAATTAATTACGTTATCAATACCCGTTTTACAGTTGAAAGAGGTTATCTTGTAGAAAGTAAGCGAGGCGGCGGCGGCTTTATTCGTATTGCAAAAGTAAAAATGCATGATGCAGCGGATTTGTTTCAGCAAGTAATTGAGATGATTCAAAATGAAATTTCACAAGTAAGTGCTGAAAACGTCATTATTAGGTTAGTTGAAGAAAAAGTCATCACAGAACGAGAAGCAAAAATCATGTTGAGTGTTATCAATCGTTCAGTTATTAATATTGAACTTCCTTATCGTGATGAGCTAAGGGCCAATCTTTTAAAAGCAATGCTTAATTCATTACGCTACCGATAAGCTCATGATCTATTTTATTTAGAACAGGGAGTGATGACAGGATGATTTGTCAGCAATGTGAAACGAGACCTGCAACTCTTCACTTCACAAAAATCATTAATGGTGAAAAGACGGAGATGCATGTATGTGAACAATGCGCTTCAGAAAATGGAGATGCATTTTCTTTTTCAAATCAGCAAGGTTTTTCAATCAATAACTTACTAGCTGGCCTACTTAACCTAGATCCAGCAGTAACTGAAAATTATAAGCAACAAAGTCAGGAGGTTCTTTCTTGTCCTACTTGTGGCATGACATATCAAAAATTTGCTAAAATCGGCAGGTTTGGATGTGCAGATTGCTACAAAACATTTGAGCGACCTCTTATTCCTTTCTTGAAGAGGTTGCATGGAGGTAATTATCTACATCACGGAAAAATACCAGCAAGAATTGCAAGTAATCTTCATTTAAAAAAGGAATTACAGGCATTAAGATTGAACTTAAAAGAGTATATCGAAAAAGAGGAGTTTGAGAAAGCAGCCGAACTCCGAGATCACATTCGATTACTAGAAAAGAAGATGAACGAATCGAGAGAGGAGGAAGCGTAATTCATGTCCCAGGATTTGTTCTTTTCCCAGCCTGTTAGCTCTTGGATGCGTCAAGAAGCTTCGAATTCAGATATTGTTCTAAGTAGTCGAATCAGGCTGGCTCGAAATTTAACTCATTATCTTTTTCCAACTCTCTTTTCTAAAGAACAAGCAGTTGAAGTGGTTCGAGTATTCGAGCAAGTTTTTCAAAAAAGTGAGAACACCAATCAGTGGAATTTGCATTTACTAAAGATGAACGAATTACAGCCTCTTCAAAAGCAAGTGTTGGTTGAAAAGCATCTTATCAGTCCTAACTTGGCTGAAGGAGATAACAACGGAGCTTGTTTTTTATCAGAAAAAGAAGATTTGAGTATTATGGTTAATGAAGAAGATCATTTACGCATACAATGTTTATTTCCAGGCCTTCAATTATCTGAAGCTTTAAGCACAGCGAATAAAGTAGATAATTGGATTGAGAAATACGTAGATTATGCGTTTGATGAAAATAGAGGGTATTTAACCAGCTGTCCCACAAATGTGGGTACTGGGCTACGTGCATCCGTGATGATGCATCTGCCGGCTTTAGTGATGACCCGTCAAATTCATCGTATTATTCCCGCTATTAACCAGCTTGGCTTAGTGGTGAGAGGAATTTATGGAGAAGGTAGCGAAGCTTTAGGGAATATCTTTCAAATTTCTAATCAGATAACCTTAGGGAAATCTGAAGAAGATATTGTGGCAGATTTAAATAGTGTCGTACAGCAGTTGATTACACAAGAGCACTCTGCACGAGACGCGCTGTTTAAAACATCTCATGTAGAGTTAGAAGATCGAGTGTATCGTTCATATGGAGTATTGGCCAATAGCCGTATTATTGAGTCAAAAGAAGCTTCACAATGTTTATCAGATGTTCGATTAGGAATCGATTTAGGGTATATAAAAGGACTGAGTCAAAATATATTGAATGAACTTATCATTATGACGCAGCCAGGCTTTTTACAAAAGTATTCGGGAGGTCCCCTAAAGCCTCAAGAACGTGACATTAAAAGAGCCACCTTAATTCGAGAACGTCTCACTATAAATAAAAACACAAATTAAACGTGGAGGGTGACGATTATATGATGTTTGGTAGATTTACAGAGCGCGCACAAAAAGTATTAGCTTTAGCACAGGAAGAAGCACTACGCCTAGGTCACAACAACATTGGAACGGAGCATATTTTATTAGGTATCGTTCGCGAAGGTGAAGGAATTGCAGCAAAAGCTCTTTCTGCTCTAGGCCTAAGCACTGAAAAAATTCAAAAAGAAGTGGAAGCATTAATTGGCAGAGGCCAAGAATTAACGCAGACCATTCATTATACACCTCGAGCGAAAAAAGTCATTGAACTTTCAATGGATGAAGCCCGAAAACTTGGTCATTCTTATGTAGGAACAGAACATATCTTACTAGGCTTAATTCGTGAAGGTGAAGGCGTTGCAGCACGCGTTTTAAATAATTTAGGTGTCAGCCTAAATAAAGCTCGTCAGCAAGTGCTTCATTTATTAGGTAGCAATGAAGCTGCTTCAAGTCATCAAGGCGGAGGCTCTTCAAACGCTAATACACCTACGCTAGACAGCTTAGCACGCGATTTAACAGTTGTAGCGCGCGAAGGAAGCTTAGACCCTGTTATCGGACGTGGGAAAGAAATTCAGCGTGTTATTGAAGTGTTAAGCCGACGTACAAAAAACAATCCTGTATTAATTGGGGAGCCAGGTGTCGGTAAAACGGCAATCGCTGAAGGTTTGGCTCAGCAAATCGTCAACAATGAAGTTCCAGAAATTTTACGCGATAAACGCGTTATGACTTTGGATATGGGAACGGTCGTTGCTGGTACAAAATACCGCGGAGAGTTTGAAGATCGCCTGAAGAAAGTAATGGATGAAATTCGTCAAGCAGGTAATATCATTCTCTTTATCGATGAGTTACACACATTAATTGGCGCTGGTGGCGCAGAAGGTGCTATCGATGCTTCTAATATTTTAAAACCGTCTCTTGCTCGTGGAGAACTTCAGTGTATCGGTGCTACGACTTTAGATGAATACAGAAAATACATTGAAAAAGATGCAGCGTTAGAGCGTCGCTTCCAGCCAATTCAAGTGGATGAACCAACGTTGGAAGAGTCTATTCAAATCTTAAAAGGGCTTCGTGACCGTTATGAAGCGCATCACCGAGTATCTATTTCTGATGAGGCAATCGAGCAAGCGGTGAAACTATCAGATCGCTACATTTCAGATCGTTTCTTACCGGATAAAGCAATCGATTTAATTGATGAAGCTGGTTCAAAAGTGCGTTTACGTTCATTTACAACGCCGCCAAATTTAAAGGAATTAGAGCAAAAATTAGAATCAGTACGCAATGAAAAAGATGCGTCTGTTCAAAGTCAAGAATTCGAAAAAGCAGCATCTTTACGCGATACAGAGCAACGCCTACGCGAAGAATTAGAAGACACAAAGAAAATTTGGAAAGAGCAGCAAGGTAAAGAAAACTCAGCTGTAACCGTAGAAGATATTGCGATGGTTGTATCTAGCTGGACGGGTGTACCGGTCTCTAAACTGGCACAGGAAGAGACAGAAAGACTGCTGAACATGGAAGAGATTCTTCACTCTCGTGTAATTGGGCAAGAAGAAGCGGTAAAAGCAGTTGCAAAAGCTGTGCGCCGTGCTAGAGCAGGCTTGAAAGATCCAAAACGTCCAATTGGTTCATTCATTTTCTTAGGACCAACAGGGGTTGGTAAAACAGAGCTTGCACGTGCATTAGCGGAGTCAATCTTCGGTGATGAAGATGCAATGATTCGTATCGATATGTCTGAGTACATGGAGAAACATTCTACTTCCCGATTAGTAGGTTCACCTCCAGGATATGTTGGATACGAAGAAGGCGGCCAGTTAACGGAAAAAGTAAGAAGAAAACCTTACTCAGTTGTTCTTTTAGACGAAATTGAAAAAGCGCATCCGGATGTATTTAACATTTTATTACAAGTGTTAGAAGATGGACGCTTAACAGATTCAAAAGGCCGTACAGTTGATTTCCGTAATACGATTTTAATTATGACATCAAACGTAGGTGCTGATACATTAAAACGAAGCAAGCACTTAGGGTTCACAGTAGAAGCAGAAGGGCAAGACTACAAAGATATGAAAGGAAAAGTAATGGCGGAAATGAAGCGCGCGTTCCGTCCGGAGTTCCTAAACCGTATCGATGAAATTATCGTCTTCCATTCATTAGAGAAACCTCACTTAGCTGAAATCGTTAAATTAATGGCGGATCAGTTAACAAAACGCTTAAAAGAACAAGAAATTGATCTTGAATTAACAAAAGAGGCAATTGATAAGATTGCAGAGGAAGGTTTTGATCCAGAATACGGTGCTCGTCCACTTCGTAGAGCAATTCAAAAACATATTGAAGACCGTTTATCTGAAGAGCTGCTAAAAGGAGTTGTTCAAAAAGGTCAGAAAGTGACGCTAGATGTAGACAAAGGAGAATTTGTTGTTAAATCCTCCGCTCCAAGCAGCATCAGCTAAATTTACTCAAACCAAGACGAGGCATACGAAAAAACACGTATGCCTCCCTTTTTATTTTAGCTTAGGAAATAGTGTACAATAGAGATAGAAATCGATTGAATGAACGGAGAGATTGATAACATAATGGCGAAACGAAAAACAAAATTTGCATGTCAGCATTGCGGATATGAATCAGCAAAATGGATGGGGAAATGTCCCGGATGCGGAAGCTGGAATTCTATGGTAGAAGAAATGGAAGAAACGAAATCATCACGCCGAGGAGCTTTTTCCGGAGCTACTGCTTCTAAAGTTCAAAAACCTCAGTCAATTACAGCGATTGAATCTACAACAGAACCACGAATTTTTACACCTTCTGCAGAGTTAAATCGTGTATTAGGTGGAGGTATTGTCAGAGGCTCACTCGTTTTAATAGGGGGAGATCCGGGTATCGGAAAGTCTACTTTACTTTTGCAAACCTCCGCGCAGTTAGCAATGAAACAAAATAAAGTACTATATATTTCGGGAGAGGAATCAACCAAACAAACGAAGTTAAGAGCGGACAGGCTAGGTGTAAAAGCTGAAGAGCTTTATGTTCATGCAGAAACAAACTTAGAATTAATACTAGAGGCCATCTCAAGCATGCAGCCTGATTTTGTGGTGATTGATTCAATTCAAACCATTTACCATGCTGATGTGACATCAGCGCCAGGAAGCGTCTCACAGGTGCGAGAGTGTACGGCTGAACTAATGCGTGTTGCTAAAACGAATGGAATTGCCATCTTTATTGTGGGTCATGTAACGAAAGAAGGGGCCATTGCAGGACCAAGACTTCTTGAACATATGGTGGATACGGTTCTTTATTTTGAAGGAGAGCGCCATCATACGTATCGTATATTAAGAGCGGTTAAGAACCGATTTGGATCTACAAATGAAATGGGCATTTTTGAAATGAAAGAAAGTGGGCTAGAAGAAGTATTGAATCCATCTGAAATCTTTCTAGAAGAACGGTCTCAGGGAGCAGCAGGATCAGTTGTTGTCGCTTCAATGGAAGGGACAAGACCCGTATTAGTAGAGCTGCAGGCGCTAATCAGTCCAACGAGCTTTGGAAACCCTAGAAGAATGGCTACGGGAGTAGATCATAATCGCGTTTCGCTTATCATGGCTGTCTTAGAAAAGCGTGTAGGAATGCTGCTGCAGAATCAAGATGCGTATTTAAAAGTAGCAGGTGGAGTGAAATTAGATGAACCAGCAATCGATTTAGCTGTAGCCGTTAGCATTGCTTCAAGCTTCAGAGATGCTGCTTCTAGCGCTACAGATGTTATTGTAGGAGAGGTAGGATTAACAGGTGAAGTACGCCGAGTGTCTAGAATTGAACAACGCGTTCAAGAAGCGGTAAAATTAGGGTTCCAACGAATTATTATCCCCGAGAAGAATTTAGGGGGATGGAAAGTCCCAGATGGTATTGATGTGATTGGGGTATCAACAGTAGCGGAGGCTCTGCAATATACATTAGGAGGATAAGCAGTGGAAGGAGAAAAAACAACAGTTAGTCAAAAACAAATATCAGAAATTCTGCAGTTTGTAGCACCAGGAACCCCTATTCGTGACGGTATCGATAACGTCTTGCGGGCAAAGACGGGCGGCTTAATTGTTATGGGCTACAATGAACAAGTCAAAAAGATGGTGGATGGGGGATTTTCGATTAATTGTGCATTTACACCTGCGCACTTATACGAGTTAGCCAAAATGGATGGAGCGCTTATTTTAAACGACAGCGGAAGCAAGATATTATTTGCTAATGCTCAGCTCATGCCAGATCCCTCTACTCCTTCTTCACAGACAGGAATGCGTCACCGTACAGCAGAACGCGTAGCTAAGCAGTCAGGTGTATTGGTGATAGCTATTTCACAAAGACGAAATGTGATTACGCTTTACAAAGGGTCTCTGCAGTATGTATTGAAAGACATTAGTGTTATTTTAGCAAAAGCGAATCAAGCGCTTGGGACACTTGAAAAGTACAAGGCGGTATTAGACGAATCGATTACAAGTCTCAGTGCATTAGAGTTTGAAGAGCAAGTAACTCATACAGATGTGCTGCAGTCGCTTCATCGTACAGAAATGGTTCTGCGTATTAAAAATGAAATTTTGAGCTATATTAGCGAGTTAGGAACAGAAGGAAGACTAATCCGTCTCCAAATGAATGAATTACTTTCCCACTTAGAGGAAGAAGCAACTTTATTAATCAAAGATTATATGTATGACCTCAGCTTTGACCCTTACCGAGTAATTGAACGCATGCAGCAGCCGTCAAATAATGTTCTTCTCGATGACCAAACGCTCCTTCGCTTAATGGGATATCCCATGTATACAAGCTTTGAAGACAGCGTTATTCCTAGAGGGTATCGAATGCTTCATAAAATTCCAAGACTTCCATCGATTATTATTGAAAATCTCATTGATGAATTAGGGGATTTAAAAACGATAGCAGATGCGTCGGTAGAAGAATTGGATGAGGTAGAAGGCATCGGTGAAATTCGAGCAAGGAAAATCAGAGAAGGACTGAAAAGACTAAAAGAGCAGCATCTTACAAACCGTCAGCTATAGGATATTAATTGACATTAAATGTTTGATTCATTAAGATATTGTGAAAATACAAAAAAAGTGACAGTTTGTTTACAAATTCTGTTTTTTGGTTAAATAACAGGTTTCAATCATTGTAAACTGTTTATAATGATAAAGGGAGGTGAAGGCGTGTTAAAACGTTTTGTACAGTTATTTTTTATTATTACAGGTGGTACATTGGGCGTCTTTTTTATACCTGAACTTATTCAATTATTAAATCTGCAAGATGTAGCATTTCTAGAAAAGCCTTACGTCGATGCAATACTGGGAGCCATTTTGTTTTTCCTTGTCACGTTTTGGATTGTTGATTATATAGTTGAATTAATTCGCCGAGTGGAAGAGGCGTTACTGAAGGCGCCTGTAACGGATGTGCTTTTTGGGAGCTTAGGATTGATTTTAGGGCTTATTGTGGCCTACTTGGTCGGAGCTTTTTTAGGCAGAATTCAACTTCAAGTAGTAAGTACCATTTTACCAATCTTTCTAAGTATTCTTTTAGGTTACTTAGGGTTTCAAGTCGGGTTTAAAAAACGTGATGAGCTTGTAAGCGTGTTTTCGATGCCGGCTCGAATTGGGAAGAAAAAAGGCCAAGAAGAAGAAACAGATAACGAAGAATCATTAAAGTCTCTTAAGATTTTAGATACAAGCGTTATTATTGACGGCCGTATCGCAGATATTTGTCAAACAGGATTTTTAGACGGAACGATTGTTATTCCGCGCTTTGTGCTTGAGGAACTTCAGCATATTGCTGATTCTTCGGATGTTCTAAAACGAAACAGAGGTAGACGAGGTCTAGATATTCTAAACCGTATTCAAAAAGAACTGGCAATGAAGGTAGAAATTTATGAAGGCGATTTCGAAGACATTCAAGAAGTAGACAGCAAGCTGGTTAAATTGGCAAAGCTGACTTCGGGTTTGGTCGTGACAAACGATTTTAATTTAAATAAAGTATGTGAACTTCAAAATGTTGGCGTTTTAAATATCAATGACTTAGCAAATGCCGTCAAGCCAATTGTACTTCCAGGAGAAGAAATGAACGTATTGGTTATAAAAGACGGTAAAGAGCATAATCAAGGTATTGCCTATCTTGATGACGGTACAATGATTGTGGTAGAAGAAGGAAGAAATTATATTGGAAAGCAAATTGATGTACTGGTGACGAGCGTACTCCAAACCTCAGCAGGCCGTATGATTTTTGCGAAACCCAAGTTATTAGAAAAAGCACTGTGACGTAACAGGTAAAGGGAGTATACCTATGAAGTATGAAATTATCGTGTTAGCTGCAGGTCAGGGGAAGCGAATGAAAGCGGGGCGGAACAAACAATTTTTAACTATTCAAAACGTTCCGCTTATCATTCATACGCTGCAAAAATTCGAACAAGATCCTTGGTGCAGTGGAATTGTACTAGTCGTAAACGAAAAAGAAGTGCAGATTTTTGAAGAGTTATTAATCAAATATCCAATTCAAAAGGTTCAATCTTTGACAGTTGGAGGCGATGAACGTCAACATAGCGTTTATAACGGTCTTAAAAGTTTAAAGCAGGCTCAGATGGTATTAATTCATGATGGCGCTCGTCCATTTGTTCAACAAAACACAATCCATGAGTTAGTAGAAAAAGCTGCTAGTGATAAGGCTGCTGTGCTCGCTGTTCCAGTAAAAGACACAATTAAGCGTGTGAAACAGGGTACTGTCATTGAAACAGTTGAGCGCTCTAGCTTGTGGGCTATTCAAACGCCGCAGGCTTTTCTTTTTGATGTAGTAATGGATGCACACGAAAAAGCAAAAATAAATGAATACTTAGGCACCGATGATGCAAGCTTAGTAGAAAAAGCGGGGCAAAAAGTATCGATTGTAGAGGGAAATTACGATAATATAAAACTAACAACACCAGAAGATTTGTTATATGCAGAAGCTATATTAACAAAGCTAAACAGGACTGAAGGAGTGGAAAAATGAACATTCGAGTAGGACAAGGTTTCGACGTACATGAATTTGCAGAAGGAAGACCTTTAATCATCGGCGGTTTAGAAATTCCGTATGAAAAAGGATTATTAGGCCACTCAGATGCAGATGTGCTGTTACATACAATCGCAGATGCCTTATTAGGAGCGGCGGCTAAAGGAGATATCGGAAAGCATTTTCCAGATACAGACCCTGAATTTAAAGATGCTGATTCAGCAAAGCTTCTTCAACACGTATGGAAACTGCTAAAAGATGAAGGTTATGAATTAAGCAATGTAGATTGCACCATTATCGCGCAAAAACCTAAAATGGCTCCTTACATTGAACCAATGAGAGAGCGTATTGCGGAGCTGTTAGAAGCAAGCATTTCTCAAATTAACGTCAAGGCAACAACAACAGAAAAGTTAGGCTTTACGGGACGCGAAGAAGGAATTGCCGCCCAAGCAGCCGTTTTAGTTTATCAAAAATAAAAACAGTTGACTTTGACAGATACCTATTTGGTGATAAAATTAGAACATGTCTAAAACATATAAATACATACTATAAGTAATATTAAATTGGAGGTCATCTTAGTTATGTCAAGCGAAGTAAGAGTTCGTTATGCCCCGAGTCCAACTGGACATCTTCATATAGGGAATGCAAGAACAGCACTATTTAATTATTTATTTGCACGAAATCAAAACGGTAAATTTATTATCCGTATTGAAGATACAGATCAAAAGCGTAATATCGAAGGCGGAGAAGAAAGTCAGCTGCGCTATTTAAAATGGTTAGGTATTGAATGGGATGAGAGTATCGACGTAGGCGGCGAGTACGGTCCTTATCGCCAGTCTGAACGTACGGAAATCTATCAAAAATATACGGAAGAACTTCTTGAAAAAGGATTAGCTTATCACTGTTACTGTACGTCGGAAGAGCTTGAAAAAGAGCGTGAAGAACAGCAGGCGAACAGTCAAATGCCGCGCTATTCAGGTAAGTGCCGTAACTTAACAGCTGAACAGCGTGCTGAACTAGAAGCAGAAGGCCGTGAGCCAAGCATTCGCTTCCGTGTTCCTAGCAACACAGAAATTAAGTGGAATGATATTGTCAAAGATGAAGTATCATTTGAGTCTGAAGGCATTGGTGACTTCGTTATTGTGAAAAAAGACGGTACACCAACATATAACTACGCTGTAGCCATTGATGATTATCTAATGAAGATGACACATGTTCTACGCGGAGATGACCATATTTCTAATACACCGAAGCAAATTCTTGTGTATGAAGCTTTAGGGTGGACGCCTCCTGTATTTGGTCATATGACATTAATCGTAAATGAAAATCGCCGTAAGCTAAGTAAACGTGATGAGTCAATCATTCAGTTTATTGAGCAATATAAAGAATTAGGCTACTTGCCGGAAGCACTGTTTAATTTTATTACAATGCTTGGCTGGTCACCTGTGGGAGAAGAAGAAATCTTCTCTAAAGAACAGTTCATTGAAATTTTTGACCCAGCTCGTTTATCAAAATCTCCAGCACTATTTGATACAAGCAAATTACGTTGGATGAACAACCAATACATGAAACAATTGGGTTTAGACGAGGTAGTAGCTTTATCAGTTCCTCACTTGGTGAAAGCTGGAAAAGTTGAAGAAACGCGCGATGCAGAAACAGAACAATGGGTACGTGACTTAGTCGCTCTATACCAAGAACAAATGAGCTTTGGCGCGGAGATTGTTGAACTTACTGAAATGTTCTTTAAGAAAGAAATTGATTACAGTGAAGAAGCAAAAGCAGTGCTTGCTGAAGAGCAAGTACCGGAAGTGTTAAAAGCATTTGCTGAAGAGATTTCTTCCTTAGAAGAATTCAGCGCTGATGAAATTAAGGCAGCAACAAAGGCTGTACAAAAAGCAACAGGTCAAAAAGGTAAAAAACTATTTATGCCAATTCGTGTAGCAACAACAGGCGAAACACACGGTCCTGAGCTTCCAAAAGCTATTTCTCTTTTAGGGAAAGAAACAGTTTTAGCTCGTCTAGAAAGCATTTATAGTTAACAAATTTCTATTTTGCCCATATGATAAAATAATCAAATATGGATATCGTTGAGAAGGAAGAGTAGGCAAGTTCATTGCATATCAGAGAGGGTTATCACCGGCTGAAAGTAACCTATGACAAAACTTGTTGAAGTGCGCCTTTGAGTCTTTTGTTGAATGCTGCTAAAGTAAGTAGGCAAAAGCGGGTACTTTCACGTTATGAGAGAAGAGTTGGGATCGTTTGTTGATCCAAACAGAGTGGAACCGCGTATATACGTCTCTGTGTCATTTGACATAGGGGCGTTTTTTTATACAATCAATGAGTAGATAGAGCAATAGCGGAATTGGGGTGAGATGATGCTAAAGTTGTTAAAGGAAGACATTGAAGCCATATTTGAACAAGATCCTGCAGCAAGAAGTTATATTGAAGTGATATTAACCTATTCGGGGTTGCATGCTATTTGGGCACATAGATTCGCTCACGGGCTTTTTAAAAGAAAGTGGTTTTTTCTGGCACGTGTAATCTCACAAATTAGCCGATTCTTCACAGGGATTGAAATCCATCCGGGTGCGAAAATTGGCCGCCGCTTTTTTATTGACCACGGAATGGGAATTGTGATTGGGGAAACGTGCGAAATTGGAGATAATGTAACAGTATATCAAGGAGTAACACTCGGAGGAACAGGGAAAGAAAAAGGAAAGCGTCACCCGACGATCGAAGACAATGTCTTAATTGCAACAGGTGCTAAAGTGCTAGGGTCGATTACGATTCATGCACACTCCAAAATTGGAGCAGGTTCAGTTGTGTTAAATGACGTCCCAGAAAACTCAACGGTTGTTGGTATCCCTGGCCGAGTCGTCATTCAAAATGGCGTCCGGATTCCAAAAGATTTGAATCATCAAGATTTGCCAGATCCAGATGCAGAGCGTTTCAAACAGCTAGAGAAAGAAATTTTACACCTGCAAAATCAATTAAAGGAATTAAAAGAAGGGAAGATTCACCATGGCAATTAAGCTATATAACACGTTAACACGTCAAAAAGAGACGTTTGTACCGCTGGAAGAAAACAAAGTCAAAATGTACGTGTGCGGACCGACGGTATATAACTATATTCATATTGGAAACGCGCGTCCTGCGATTGTATTTGATACGGTGCGCCGCTATTTAGAATTTAGAGGCTACGATGTAGAGTATGTCTCAAACTTCACAGATGTAGATGATAAATTAATTAAGGCAGCAAAAGAGTTAGGAGAAGATGTTCCAACGATCGCAAACCGCTTTATCGATGCTTACTTTGAAGATACGTCAGCTCTTGGATGCAAGCATGCCGATGTGCATCCGCGCGTAACTGAAAATATGGATATCATTATTGAGTTCATTGATGAACTTGTGAAAAAAGGTTATGCGTATGAGTCAGAGGGTGATGTATACTATCGTACACGTAAGTTTGAAGGATACGGAAAATTATCACATCAGTCTATTGATGAATTGCAATCCGGTGCTCGTATCGAAGTTGGCGAAAAGAAAGAAGATCCATTAGACTTTACTCTTTGGAAAGCAACCAAAGATGGAGAGATCGCATGGGATAGCCCTTGGGGTCAAGGAAGACCGGGCTGGCATATCGAGTGCTCGGCGATGGCACGCAAGTATTTAGGTGATACAATTGATATCCACGCAGGCGGTCAGGATTTAGCTTTTCCTCATCACGAAAATGAAATTGCCCAATCAGAAGCGCTCACTGGGAAATCGTTTGCGAAATACTGGCTTCATAACGGGTATATCAATATTGATAATGAAAAGATGTCTAAATCACTAGGGAACTTCGTGTTAGTTCATGACATTATTAAAAAGCATGATCCTTCCCTACTTCGATTCTTTATTTTATCTGTTCACTATCGTCACCCAATTAACTATAACGAAGAAATTTTAGAGAATACGCGCAAAGCGCTTGAGCGTCTGCAAACAGCTTACGGCAACTTAACTCACCGTCTAGAGGCAGCAACAAATCTTCAAGAAGATGCTTCAGAATGGTTCGAAAAGCTAAAAGAGCTTCGCGAAACGTTTGTTGAAGAGATGGATGATGATTTTAATACGGCAAATGCTATTTCTGTTCTGTTCGAGCTAGCAAAGCAAGCTAACTTGTATTTGTTAGAACAAACAACGTCTACAGATGTAATTGAAGCCTTTATTAAAGAGTTTAAAGAATTAGGTGCTGCAATAGGCATTACGTTTGGAGAAGCTGAACTTCTAGACGAAGAAATTGATCAATTGATCCAAGATCGTATTCAGGCTCGTAAAGATCGTAATTTCCAATTAGCAGATCAAATTCGAGATGAATTAAAGGCTAAAAATATTATTTTAGAAGATACGGCGCAAGGAACAAGATGGAAAAGAGGATAATAGTGTTATGAGCAGCAGTAAATTAGATGTAAAACAGCTAAATAGCTTAGCTCTTGCTTATATGGGTGATGCGGTGTTTGATTTACATGTTCGCCGCCACCTGCTGGTGTTAGGGACAGTGCGCCCTAACCAGCTTCATAATAAAGCTAAAAAATACGTATCAGCAAAAGCACAAGCGCAAATCGTATATTATTTTAAAAATGAAAACTTTTTTACTGAGGAAGAAGAAGGTGTACTGCGCCGAGGACGCAATGCAAAGTCCGGTACAGTCCCTAAAAACACAGATGTGCAAACGTATCGCTACAGTACGGCATTTGAAGCGGTCGTAGGCTATTTGTATCTTTTAGGTGAAGAAGAACGAATGATGGAACTTATTACTAAAGCTATCTCTTTCGTCGATGAAGGAGAGGGAGGAATGAATCATGGAACATGAATTTATCATTGGACGTAATCCGGTCCTAGAAGCCCTAAAGTCTGGGCGCGACATTAACAAACTATGGATTGCCGAAGGATCGCAAGGCGGTTCTATGGGGCAAATCACGCAGTTAGCAAAACGTAATGGTGTATTGGTGCAGTTTGTACCGAAAAAGAAAATTGAGCAAATGGTAGACGGTATTCATCAAGGAGTAGCTGCACAAGTGGCTGCTTATCAGTATGCAGAGTTAGATGATTTATTTAACTTAGCGGAAAAACGTAATGAAAGTCCGTTTTTTCTTCTGCTAGATGAGCTTGAAGATCCCCATAATTTAGGCTCTATTATGCGAACAGCTGATGCCATTGGCGCACACGGTATTATTATTCCAAAGCGCCGTTCAGTTGGATTAACGGCCACTGTAGCTAAGGCCTCTACAGGAGCGATTGAACATGTTCCCGTAGCAAGGGTAACAAACCTATCAAGGACGATTGATGAATTAAAAGATCGAGGCGTATGGATTGTTGGAACAGATGCGAAAGAAAGCGATGATTACCGCAACTTAGATGGAGGTATGCCGCTTACGTTAGTGATTGGAAGCGAAGGAAAAGGCATGAGTCGTTTGATTCGTGAAAAATGCGACTTCCTTGTACAGCTTCCAATGGTTGGGCATGTTACATCGTTAAATGCATCTGTAGCAGCTAGTCTTCTCATGTATGAGGTTTACCGAAAACGCCATCCTCTAGGTGAATAAGAATGGATATTCTACTGGTGGATGGTTATAACATGATAGGTGCGTGGCCCGACCTAAGAAAGCTTAGAGATAATGATTTAGCCGGTGCTCGAGACCTGTTAATCGAAAAGATGGCAGAGTATCAAGCATATATGGGTTATCGTGTCATTATTGTCTTCGATGCTCATATGGTCGAAGGAATTGAAAAGAAGGCAAAAAATCATAAGGTTGACGTTGTATTTACAAGAGAAAATGAAACAGCGGATGAGTACATTGAAAAGCTGGCTCAAGAGCTAAACAATGTAAAGACACAGATTCATGTTGCTACATCTGATTTCACGGAGCAGTGGGCAATCTTTGGACAAGGTGCGCTTAGAATTTCTGCTCGAGAATTGTACAACGAAATTGAGCAGATTGAGAAACATATTAATCTTGATGTGAAGTCTATTCAAAATCAAAAGCCAGCGGCACGCATTCAACTTTCCAATCAAGTAGCCGAAATTTTCGAAAAATGGCGTCGGGGACAGCGGTGAGGTTATTGACGGTACGGAATTAGCTACTGTATAATATTTCTATCTACTGTGCGGTCGGGGGGATCGATATGGGCGATAATTATGGGAGAAAACTGCATGCTCATTTCGAACAACAAGAGGATGAAACAGTTGTCGATCTTGTGCATAAAGGCGATATTGACGCATTAGAGTATTTGATTCATAAATACAAAAACTTTGTGCGAGCAAAGGCGCGGTCATATTTTTTAATTGGGGCAGACCGTGAAGATATTGTACAAGAAGGTATGATAGGGTTATATAAGGCAATTAGAGATTTTAGAGAAGATAAGCTAACTTCGTTTAAAGCTTTTGCTGAACTTTGCATTACCAGGCAAATTATTACCGCTATTAAAACCGCAACAAGGCAAAAACATATTCCATTAAACTCTTATGTATCATTGGACAAGCCAATATATGATGAAGAGTCCGACCGAACCTTAATGGATGTTATTTCGGGGACAAAAGTAGCAAATCCAGAAGAGTTGCTCATTAATCGAGAGAAGTTTGATGATATTGAATTAAAGATGGCTGAACTGTTAAGTGATCTTGAGCGAAAAGTTCTCGTTCTTTATTTAGATGGTCAATCTTATCAAGAGATTTCAGAAGAGTTAAACCGCCACGTCAAATCCATCGATAATGCACTTCAGCGTGTGAAGAGGAAATTAGAGCGCTACCTCGAGATTCGTGAAATCACAATGTAGCCTTCTATCCTCATATTGACATGCTAAGAAAGTCTGTGATACTTTTTTATAGACATTATCACTCTATAGGTGGTTGACATTATGCGTAAAAAAGTTGTACTTGCGTGTGTGCAATGCGCTAGTCGTAACTATACGACTATGAAAAACACACAGCAAAACGAAGAGCGTTTAGAAATGAAGAAGTTTTGCAAAACGTGTAACGCACATACGATTCATCGTGAAACAAAGTAGATCAATAATCTGCACAGACTAATACCCCTTTTAATTTATTGGAGGTTACAAACATGAACCGTGTAGGAAATTTCTTGCGTGATGTTGGGCGTGAGATGAAGAAGGTAAGTTGGCCTAAAAAAAATGAGCTAACTCGTTATACAATTACTGTTATTTCTACAGTTGTATTTATGACACTCTTTTTTGTAGTAGTTGATTACGGAATTTCGTCACTTATTCGTTTAATCCCTTGAATAAATTGACTTAAATCATGGTATAATAAAGCTAAATTATGTTTTTTTCAGAAAAGCCCGGAGACGGGTTTTTTAATTTGCTTTAAGAATGATTGTGCTAGGAGTCAACTATTTTCCTAGTGCGTTGTCTGTGCAATAGATTAGGACATCTTATTTTATAGTGAGCTGGGAGGGAAGGACGTATAGTCCTCAGAAATGGAGAAAAATTGGTATGTAGTCCATACTTATTCTGGATATGAAAATAAAGTAAAAACAAATTTAGAAAAGCGCGTAGAAACAATGGGTATGCAAGATAAAATTTTCCGCGTTGTTGTTCCTGAAGAAGAAGAAAGAGAAATTAAGAACAACAAAGAAAAGATTACAAAGAAAAAAGTATTTCCAGGGTACGTGTTAGTTGAAATCATCATGACGGATGATTCATGGTATGTAGTTCGTAATACACCTGGCGTTACGGGCTTTGTAGGTTCAGCAGGTTCTGGATCAAAGCCAACTGCTCTTCTACCAGAAGAAGTAGAAATGATCTTAAAACAAATGGGCATGGACGAGAAGCATGCTGACTTTGACTTTGAACTAAAAGAAACAGTATTGGTTCAAGAAGGTCCGTTTGCAAACTTTGAAGGTACCATTGAAGAAATCGATACAGATAAACGTAAAGTTAAGGTTCATGTGGATATGTTCGGAAGACAAACGCCAGTAGAGCTAGACTTTACACAAATTGAAAAAATATAATCTGTAAGACCTTGCAATTCATGAAGTTTAATGTTAATATTTCATAAGTCAGTATGTCTCAAAACTAGAGACTAAAACAACTATTTCTTTATTTTATATATAAAGAACATTGAGTGGGAGGGCATCGCCCTATTACCACATCACGGACTTAAGGAGGTGTGTCTCGTGGCTAAAAAAGTAATTAAACTTGTTAAGTTACAAATTCCTGCAGGTAAAGCAAATCCAGCGCCACCAGTTGGTCCTGCATTAGGTCAAGCCGGTGTTAACATCATGGGTTTCTGTAAGGAGTTTAACGCTCGCACAGCTGATCAAGCTGGTCTTATCATTCCTGTTGAAATCACGGTATTTGAAGACCGTTCATTTACATTTATTACGAAAACTCCACCTGCTGCTGTACTACTTAAGAAAGCGGCTGGTATTGAGTCTGGTTCTGGTGAACCAAACCGTAATAAAGTTGCAACAGTCAAGCGTGACAAAGTGCGTGAGATTGCTGAAACTAAAATGCCTGACTTAAACGCTGCTAGCGTTGAATCTGCAATGCGCATGGTAGAAGGTACAGCGCGCAGTATGGGAATCGTAGTTGAAGACTAATTCCATTTGATTGGGTGTTAGAAGGTTGCGAGAAATGGAAGTTTTCCTATGCTCGCAACCTTTATTAGTGGGAGGTTATTCCGTTAAAACCACATAAGGAGGAAACAAAAATGGCTAAAAAAGGTAAAAAGTACGTTGAAGCTGCTAAGCTTGTAGATCGTACACAAACTTATTCAGTACAAGAAGCGATTGAATTAGTAAAGAAAACAAACACAACTAAATTTGATGCAACTGTAGAAGTAGCATTCCGTTTAGGAGTTGACCCTAAGAAAGCTGACCAACAAATTCGTGGTGCAGTAGTACTACCAAACGGTACAGGTAAAACTCAACGTGTATTAGTATTCGCTAAAGGCGAAAAAGCTAAAGAAGCTGAAGCTGCAGGCGCTGACTACGTTGGCGATGCTGACTACATCAACAAAATCCAACAAGGTTGGTTCGAGTTCGATGTAATCGTAGCTACTCCAGACATGATGGGTGAAGTTGGTAAACTTGGTCGTGTATTAGGACCTAAAGGTTTAATGCCAAACCCTAAAACTGGTACAGTAACATTTGATGTTCAAAAAGCAGTTAACGAAATCAAAGCTGGTAAAGTAGAATACCGCGTTGATAAAGCTGGTAACATCCACGTACCAATCGGTAAAGTATCTTTCGAAGAGAGCAAGTTAGTTGAAAACTTCACTACAATCTTCGAAACTATGGTAAAAGCTAAGCCGGCAGCAGCAAAAGGCACATACATGAAGAACGTAGCTGTTACTTCAACAATGGGCCCTGGTATCAAAGTTGATACTGCTTCATTCTCTGCTTAATAAATTTGGAAATAAATCGGTGTTGACTTTTTGAAAGTCCCTGATTATAATAGATAATGTTGTTAAAAAGAATAACATTTGTACCGTAGACAGTAGGTGCTGCAAAGCTTAATTCCCTACCGAGGTGTGTGAGATAAATTAGTGAAACGTTATGGTTCGCTTACTACACCTCCATGTCTTTATTGTCATGGAGGTTTTTTATTGCACCTTGTCTGAGTGTACGGAAGGAAATCTACAGGAGGTGTAAAGATGAGCAACGTAATTGAACAAAAGAAACAAGTCGTAGACGAAATTGCTGAAAAACTTCAAGCGAGTAACTCAATAGTTGTCGTTGACTACCGTGGTTTGAATGTTGCTGAAGTTACTGAACTTCGTAAGCAATTACGTGAAGCAGGCATTGAGTTCAAAGTTTACAAAAACACTTTAACTCGCCGTGCTGTAGAAAAACTTGAACTAACAGATCTTAATGATGCGTTAGTAGGTCCAAATGCAATCGCATTTGGTGGAGAAGATGTTGTTGCTCCAGCTAAAATTCTAAACAACTTCGCGAAAGAACACGAAGCGTTAGAAATCAAAGCTGGTGTAATTGAAGGTAATGTTGCATCTGTTGAAGAAATTAAAGCACTTGCAGAACTACCATCTCGCGAAGGCTTACTTTCTATGTTGCTTAGCGTGCTTCAAGCTCCAATTCGCAACCTTGCTCTTGCTACAAAAGCTGTGGCAGATCAAAAAGAAGAACAAGGTGCATAATCTAGTCTGTTATATATAACACAATCACAAGGAGGAAATTAACAATGACTCAAGAACAAATCATTGAAGCAGTTAAAAATATGACTGTTTTAGAACTTAACGATTTAGTAAAAGCAATCGAAGAAGAATTTGGCGTAACTGCTGCTGCTCCTGTAGCTGTAGCTGGCGGTGCTGCTGGTGAAGCTGCTGCTGAGAAAACTGAATTTGACCTAGTACTTGAAAGTGCTGGCGGACAAAAAATCAAAGTTATCAAAGTAGTACGTGAAATCACTGGTCTTGGCTTAAAAGAAGCTAAAGAAATCGTTGATAACGCTCCAAAAGCTCTTAAAGAAGGTATTTCTAAAGAAGAAGCTGAAGAAGCAAAAGCTAAACTTGAAGAAGTTGGCGCTTCTGTAGAAGTTAAGTAATTATTGCTTAACAACTGATATAAAAAAGCTCGCTTGTACAAGCGAGCTTTTTTGCTTCTGTCATCCTTTTCATTTATAGTAAAGAAGAACATATTGATTAGGAGGTTCTATTTTGACAGAACATTATTTTTCCAATACACCATTGTCTGCAAGTAATGAAGAGCGCTTTTCATTTGAATTGAGAGGAACCTCTTTTTCATTTACGAGTGACCGCGGTGTTTTTTCAAAAAAAGAGATCGATTTTGGATCGCGCCTGTTAATTGAAACGTTTCAAATGCCCGAGAGTCCCGGCCCGCTTCTGGATGTTGGGTGCGGATATGGCCCAATTGGGTTGGCACTTGCAAAAGAGGACAGCCAAAGAAACGTTCATATGGTTGATGTTAATGAACGTGCATTAGCACTAGCTCAAAAAAATGCTGAAGTTAATTCAGTATCCAATGTTTCAATCTATCAAAGCTCTTGCTATGAAAATGTGAAGGAAACGAATTTTGCAGCTATTCTTAGTAATCCGCCGATCCGTGCGGGTAAAAAAGTTGTTCATGAAATTCTAGAAAAATCATTAGATCACCTTGCTGACCAAGGAGAACTTTGGATTGTGATTCAGAAAAAGCAAGGAGCGCCATCTGCTCTTGCGAAATTAGAATCTCTATTTAATGAAGTAGAAGTAGTAGACAAGAAAAAAGGGTATTATATCATATGTGCTAAAAAATGTTGACTAATATTTTTTAGTATGTTAGCATTATAAAATGCCAATATATAAATATTCCATATAAGCTCGGGTTATACATAAAATAAAAGGTATAATTTTGAATTATATGGGAAAAACTAATAAAATCAATAGTACGTTTTTATGAAATTGTGGTTTTCTATTTAAAGAGACCATTTTTCTTTTGTTCAATAATAAACATATGGTTTATTATATATTTTGAATAATAACGCTTGATTTGAGGGGTGAATCAGTTGACAGGTCAACTAGTTCAGTATGGACGCCACCGCCAACGCAGAAGTTATGCTCGTATTAGTGAAGTTTTAGAGTTACCGAACTTAATCGAGATTCAAACGGCTTCATACCAATGGTTTTTAGATGAAGGTTTACGAGAAATGTTCCAAGATATTTCTCCAATTGATGATTTTACAGGTAACTTATCACTAGAATTTATTGATTACAGCTTAGGTGAGCCAAAGTATTCAGTAGGAGAGTCCAAAGAACGTGATGTAACTTATGCAGCACCTCTTCGTGTTAAGGTGCGGTTAATTAATAAAGAAACAGGTGAAGTAAAAGACCAAGATGTGTTCATGGGAGATTTCCCATTGATGACCGAAACAGGTACCTTTGTAATTAATGGTGCTGAGCGTGTTATCGTATCACAGTTGGTTCGTTCACCAAGTGTTTACTATAGTGGAAAGCTTGATAAAAACGGTAAAAAAGGATATACAGCAACTGTTATCCCTAACCGTGGTGCATGGCTAGAATATGAAACTGATGCAAAAGATGTAGTATACGTGCGTATTGATCGTACTCGTAAACTGCCAGTAACAGTGCTGTTACGCGCGCTAGGTTTCGGTTCTGACCAAGAGATTATCGATTTAATCGGTGATAATGAATACATCCGTAATACGCTTGAAAAAGATAATACGGAAACAACGGAAAAAGCGCTATTAGAAATCTATGAGCGTTTACGTCCGGGTGAACCACCGACAGTTGAGAATGCGAAGTCTCTATTAGTATCTCGCTTCTTTGATCCAAAACGATATGACTTAGCGAACGTAGGTCGCTATAAAATTAATAAAAAGCTTCATATCAAACATCGCTTATTTAATCAAAAGCTAGCTGAAACATTAGTTGATCCTGAAACAGGTGAAATTATTGCAGAAAAAGGCGCAATGATTGACCGCCGTCTGCTAGATCGCTTGATTCCGATGCTTGAAGGTGGAGTAAACTTCAAAACTTACAGCCCGGTTGGTGGAGTAGTAGAAGACGATGTTACATTACAATCTATTAAGATTTATGCGCCAAATGATCCAGAAGGTGAAAAAATCATCACTGTATCAGGTAACGCGTATGTAACAGAAGAAGTTAAAAATATCACACCTGCTGATATTTTAGCATCGATCAGTTACTTCTTTAACTTGCTTCATCAAGTAGGAGACACAGATGATATCGACCACTTAGGTAACCGTCGTCTGCGTTCTGTAGGTGAATTGTTACAAAATCAATTCCGTATCGGTTTATCTCGTATGGAACGTGTTGTTCGTGAAAGAATGTCAATTCAAGACACGAATACAATCACACCTCAACAATTAATTAATATTCGCCCAGTTATTGCGGCGATTAAAGAGTTCTTTGGAAGTTCTCAATTATCACAGTTCATGGATCAAACGAATCCATTAGGCGAATTGACGCACAAACGTCGTCTTTCAGCTCTAGGACCTGGTGGTTTAACGCGTGAGCGCGCTGGTTTCGAAGTACGTGACGTTCACTACTCCCACTATGGCCGTATGTGTCCGATTGAAACGCCAGAGGGTCCGAATATCGGGTTAATCAACTCACTATCTTCTTATGCAAAAGTAAACAAATTCGGTTTCATCGAAACACCTTACCGTCGTATCGATCCTGAAACAGGTAAAGTGACAGAGCGAATTGACTACTTAACAGCTGATGAAGAAGATAACTATGTTGTAGCTCAAGCGAACGCTCGTCTAGGTGATGATGGTTCATTCTTAGATGAAAATGTCGTTGCACGTTTCCGTGGAGAAAACACGGTTATCCGTCGCGATCGTTTAGACTATATGGATGTATCACCAAAACAAGTTGTATCTGCCGCTACAGCATGTATCCCATTCTTAGAGAACGATGACTCTAACCGTGCATTAATGGGTGCGAACATGCAACGTCAAGCAGTACCTTTATTAAATCCTGAAGCACCAATCGTAGGTACAGGTATGGAATACGTATCTGGTAAAGACTCTGGTGCAGCCGTGATTTGTAAATATCCTGGCGTTGTAGAGCGCGTAGAAGCCAAACAAATTTTTGTTCGCCGCTATGAAGAAGTAGACGGACAAAAAGTTAAAGGTAACTTAGATCAATACAAACTATTAAAATTTGTTCGTTCTAACCAAGGTACTTGTTACAACCAGCGTCCAATTGTTTCAGTTGGCGACGAAGTAGTAAAAGGTGAGATCTTAGCCGACGGTCCTTCAATGGAAAAAGGTGAGCTTGCTTTAGGGCGAAACGTAATGGTTGGTTTCATGACATGGGATGGTTACAACTATGAGGATGCCATCATCATGAGTGAACGCCTTGTGAAAGACGATGTATATACGTCTGTTCATATTGAAGAATATGAATCTGAGTCTCGTGATACGAAGCTTGGACCTGAAGAAATTACGCGTGACATTCCAAACGTAGGTGAAGATGCGCTTCGCAACTTAGATGAGCGTGGAATCATCCGCATTGGTGCAGAAGTAAAAGACGGAGATCTTTTAGTTGGTAAAGTAACGCCAAAAGGTGTAACAGAACTAACGGCTGAAGAACGTCTTCTACACGCTATTTTCGGTGAAAAAGCGCGTGAAGTTCGTGATACTTCTCTTCGTGTACCACACGGCGGCGGTGGAATCATTCTTGATGTTAAAGTCTTCAACCGCGAAGATGGCGACGAATTACCACCAGGTGTAAACCAATTAGTCCGTGTATATATTGTTCAGAAGCGTAAAATTTCTGAAGGTGACAAAATGGCCGGTCGTCACGGTAACAAAGGTGTAATTTCACGTATTTTACCTGAAGAAGATATGCCTTACCTACCAGACGGTACGCCAATTGACATCATGTTAAACCCATTAGGGGTACCATCTCGTATGAACATCGGTCAGGTGCTAGAGCTTCATTTAGGTATGGCTGCTCGTAAGCTTGGCATTCACGTTGCGTCTCCAGTATTTGATGGTGCGCGTGAGGAAGATGTTTGGGCAACAATCGAAGAAGCTGGCATGTCTCGTGATGCTAAAACAGTTCTATATGATGGTCGAACAGGTGAACCATTCGATAACCGTGTATCAGTAGGGATCATGTACATGATCAAACTTGCTCACATGGTAGACGATAAACTTCACGCTCGTTCTACTGGACCATACTCACTTGTTACACAACAACCACTTGGTGGTAAAGCGCAGTTCGGTGGACAGCGTTTTGGTGAGATGGAGGTATGGGCACTTGAAGCATACGGTGCTGCTTACACATTACAAGAGATCTTAACAGTGAAATCAGATGACGTAGTAGGTCGTGTGAAAACATACGAAGCAATTGTTAAAGGTGAAAACATTCCAGAACCTGGCATACCTGAATCGTTCAAAGTATTAATTAAAGAACTACAAAGTTTAGGTATGGATGTGAAGATGCTTTCTGCTGACGAGCAAGAAATTGATATCATGGACTCAGAAGAGGACCATGAGCAACCAACAGAATCAATTATTGCAGATAACGAAGAAAGCCTTTCTGAAGGACAAAAAGATCCTGTCACAAAAGAGTAAGGAATTACTTTCATATAAACGTTAAGGGAAAAAACCTGTAGATTAAAAGGGAGGTAGGCTCCTTGCTAGATGTAAATAACTTTGAGTATATGAAAATCGGTCTAGCTTCGCCAGATAAAATTCGTTCTTGGTCGTACGGTGAGGTAAAAAAACCTGAAACGATCAACTATCGTACGTTAAAACCTGAAAAAGACGGCTTATTCTGTGAGCGTATTTTTGGTCCACAAAAGGACTGGGAATGTCACTGCGGAAAATATAAGCGCGTTCGTTATAAAGGTGTTGTATGTGATCGTTGCGGCGTAGAAGTTACGCGCGCAAAAGTTCGTCGTGAACGCATGGGTCACATCGAGCTAGCTGCACCTGTTTCTCATATTTGGTACTTTAAAGGTATTCCTAGCCGCATGGGACTTGTCTTAGACATGTCCCCTCGTGCGCTAGAGGAAATCATTTATTTTGCTTCTTATGTAGTAACAGATGCTGGTGATACACCACTTGAAAAGAAACAGCTTTTATCAGAGAAAGAATACCGTGCGTATCGTGAGAAGTACGGACAAACTTTCCATGCAGCAATGGGTGCTGAAGCTGTTAAAAAATTATTGCATGACATCGATCTTGATAAAGAAGTAGATGCTTTGAAAGAAGAATTGAAAACTGCTCAAGGTCAACGTCGTACACGTGCTATTAAACGTTTAGAAGTACTAGAGGCTTTCCGTCATTCTGGTAACGAACCTTCTTGGATGATTTTAGACGTTCTACCGGTTATTCCGCCAGAACTTCGTCCAATGGTTCAATTAGATGGTGGACGCTTTGCTACGTCTGACTTAAACGATTTATATCGCCGTGTAATCAACCGTAACAACCGCTTAAAGCGTTTATTAGACCTTGGAGCTCCTAGCATTATCGTTCAAAACGAAAAGCGTATGCTTCAAGAAGCTGTAGATGCATTAATCGATAATGGTCGTCGCGGCCGTCCGGTAACAGGACCAGGTAACCGTCCATTAAAATCTCTTTCTCACATGTTAAAAGGTAAGCAAGGTCGCTTCCGTCAAAACTTATTAGGTAAACGTGTTGACTACTCTGGCCGTTCGGTAATCGTTGTAGGTCCGAACTTAAAGATGTATCAATGTGGTCTTCCAAAAGAAATGGCGTTAGAGCTTTTCAAACCTTTCGTAATGAAAGAGCTTGTTGAGCGCGGTTTAGCTCATAACATCAAGAGTGCAAAACGTAAAATTGAACGCGTGCAACCTGAAGTATGGGACGTATTAGAATCGGTTATTAAAGAGCATCCAGTTCTTTTAAACCGTGCACCAACGCTACACAGACTAGGTATTCAAGCATTTGAACCTACGCTTGTAGAAGGTCGCGCTATCCGTCTTCACCCGCTTGTATGTACAGCATATAACGCTGACTTTGACGGTGACCAAATGGCGGTTCACGTTCCATTATCTGCAGAAGCACAAGCAGAAGCACGTATCTTAATGCTTGCTGCTCAAAATATCTTGAACCCTAAAGATGGTAAACCAGTTGTTACACCTTCACAGGATATGGTATTAGGTAACTACTACTTAACGCTTGAGCGTGAAGAGGCAGTTGGAGAAGGTATGGTGTTCAAGGATACAAATGAAGCACTATTAGCGTACCAAAACGGTTATGTGCATCTTCATACACGTGTAGGTGTGTATGCAGGTTCTTTAAACAACGAAACGTTTACAGAAGCACAAAATCAACAGTTGCTTGTTACAACGGTTGGTAAATTAGTTTTCAACGAAATTTTACCAAAATCGTTCCCATACATTAACGAACCAACAAGAGAAAACTTAGAAGTGAAAACTCCTGAGAAGTACTTTGTTGAAAAAGGTGCAGATGTGAAGGAATTCATCAAGAATCAACCGGCTATCGCACCGTTTAAGAAAAAAATCTTAGGTAATATTATCGCTGAAGTATTTAAACGTTTCAAAATTACTGAGACTTCTAAAATGCTTGACCGTATGAAAGACCTAGGTTTCAAATATTCTACTAAAGCTGGTATTACAGTTGGTGTAGCTGATATCGTGGTTTTAGGAGAAAAAGAAGTTATCTTAACAGAAGCGCAAGCTAAAGTAGATAACGTACTAAAACAATTCCGTCGTGGTTTAATTACTGAAGATGAGCGTTATGAGCGTGTTATCTCTGTATGGAGTAGCGCGAAAGACGTTATCCAAGGTAAATTAATGGCGTCATTAGACAAACGCAACCCAATCTTCATGATGAGTGACTCTGGTGCCCGTGGTAACGCATCTAACTTCACTCAGCTTGCAGGTATGCGTGGACTAATGGCCAACCCGTCTGGTCGTATCATTGAGTTACCAATCAAATCTAGTTTCCGTGAAGGTTTAACGGTATTAGAGTACTTTATCTCTACCCATGGTGCACGTAAAGGTCTTGCCGATACGGCTCTTAAAACAGCTGACTCAGGTTACCTTACTCGTCGTCTGGTTGACGTGGCACAAGACGTTATCGTACGTGATGACGACTGTGGTACAGACCGCGGTATTCTGGCTGTTGCAATCAAAGAAGGAACAGAAGAAATTGAGAAACTTGATGAGCGTCTAATTGGACGTTATGCAAGAAAAACACTACTTCACCCAGGAACAAACGAAGTGTTAGTGAAAGAAAACGAACTGATTACAGAAGACCTAGCTGAAACAATTGTGGATGCTGGTGTTGAAGAAGTATGGATTCGTTCTGCATTCACTTGTAACACTCGCCACGGTGTATGTAAAAAATGTTATGGTCGTAACCTTGCAACTGGTTCAGAAGTTGAAGTGGGTGAAGCAGTTGGTATCATCGCTGCTCAATCTATCGGTGAGCCAGGTACACAGTTAACGATGCGTACATTCCATACAGGTGGGGTTGCTGGAGACGATATCACTCAAGGTTTACCGCGTATCCAAGAGATCTTCGAAGCGCGTAACCCTAAAGGTCAAGCCGTTATTTCTGAAATTGAAGGTACAATTGCCGGCATTTCTGAAGGACGCGATCGTCAACATGAAATTACTGTTCAAGGAGAGATTGAAACTCGTTCTTACACAGCTCCGTACAGTGCACGTCTGAAAGTTATTGAAGGACAGCGCATTGCACGTGGTCAAGAATTAACAGAAGGTTCAATTGATCCTAAAGAATTACTAAAAGTAAAAGACATCACGGCTGTACAAGAGTACTTGCTTCGTGAGGTGCAAAAAGTATACCGTATGCAAGGGGTAGAAATTGGAGATAAACACGTAGAGGTAATGGTTCGCCAAATGCTTCGTAAAGTGCGCGTAATGGATTCAGGAGATACAGATGTATTACCAGGTTCATTACTTGATATTCACCAATTCACTGATGCAAATGAAAAAGTATTACTTGAAGGCAATCGTCCAGCGACGGGTCGTCCTGTATTACTTGGTATTACAAAAGCATCTCTTGAAACTGATTCCTTCTTATCTGCTGCATCATTCCAAGAAACAACGCGTGTTCTTACGGATGCTGCAATCAAAGGAAAACGTGATGAGTTGCTTGGACTTAAAGAGAATGTTATCATTGGTAAGCTAGTTCCGGCTGGTACAGGTATGACGAGATATCGTAATGCTGAACCGATCAAAAACCAAGCTGAAGAAACGGTAACAATCGACTAATTATAAAATCATTACTCTAGAATGGATGTTTTTTTAAAAAACTACAAAACGTTAGTTGACATCCATTCTAGGGAATGATACTATATCAAAGGTGCTCCTATAAACTACCTGTTACTTTGGAGGATATGATAATGTCTTATGAAAAAGTATTACAGGCTGATCATATTATTGTAGGAACAAAGCAGACGGTGAAAGCATTAAAAAAAGGTACAGTAAAGGAAGTCATCATTGCTGAAGACGCTGATTTTTATGTCACATCCATTGTGGCAAAAACGGCACAGCAAGAAAACGTTCCGTATACGTATGTCCCTTCTATGCGAAAGCTTGGTCAAGCTTGTAGGATAGAAGTTAACGCTGCAACTGTTGCAATTATTAGTTAACACGTTTTTGAACTTTTAGTTTCAAAGACTTTGTTTTTTGCTAAAAAATGAACCACCTGGATGTGTGGTCTTACAAAAGGCGAAAGGAGGAAAATTTAAATGCCTACTATTAACCAATTAATCCGTAATGGTCGTGTGAGTAAAGGTAAAAAATCTGACTCACCTGCTTTAAACAGAGGTTACAACAGCTTCAAAAAAGCTCAAACTAACCAATCTTCTCCACAAAAACGTGGTGTATGTACACGTGTGGGTACTATGACACCGAAGAAACCGAACTCGGCTCTTCGTAAATATGCTCGTGTACGTTTAACAAACGGTATCGAGGTAACAGCTTATATCCCAGGTATTGGTCACAACTTACAAGAACACAGCGTGGTACTTATCCGCGGTGGACGTGTAAAAGATTTACCAGGGGTACGTTACCATATCGTACGTGGTGCACTTGATACTGCTGGTGTGGATGGCCGTATGCAAGGTCGTTCTAAATATGGTACTAAGCGACCAAAAGCAGCTAAAAAATAATAGCTTAACAATTAATAGATAAACTTTTAAAAGTGAAAGGAGGAAGTAGAATGCCACGTAAGGGACCTGTTGCAAAAAGAGACGTATTACCAGATCCGATTTACAATTCTAAGCTTGTATCTCGCTTAATCAACAAAATGATGCTTGATGGAAAGCGCGGTAAGTCACAAGCTATTCTTTATAGAGCATTCGATTTAGTACAAGAGCGCAGTGGTAAAGAAGCTATGGAAGTATTCGACCAAGCTCTTAAAAACATCATGCCTGTACTAGAAGTTAGAGCACGCCGTGTAGGGGGTTCTAACTACCAAGTTCCTGTAGAAGTACGTCCAGAGCGTCGTACTACTTTAGGTCTTCGTTGGTTAGTAAACTATGCTCGTCTTCGTGGAGAAAAAACGATGGAAGAGCGTTTAGCTAACGAAATCCTTGATGCAGCTAACAACACTGGTGCTGCAGTTAAGAAACGTGAAGATACTCACAAAATGGCAGAAGCTAACAAAGCATTTGCTCATTACCGTTGGTAATCTTTTAACGAAACTTTTTAAAAAACAAATTATAATATGGAAGGAGAAATACCTAAGATGGCAAGAGAGTTCTCCTTAGAAAACACTCGTAATATTGGGATCATGGCTCACATTGATGCTGGTAAAACAACAACAACTGAGCGTGTTCTTTATTATACTGGCCGTATCCATAAAATTGGTGAAACTCATGAAGGAGCTTCACAAATGGACTGGATGGAGCAAGAGCAAGAACGTGGTATCACTATCACGTCTGCTGCGACAACTGCTTCTTGGAAAGGTCACCGCGTTAACATCATTGATACTCCTGGACACGTAGACTTCACTGTTGAAGTTGAGCGTTCATTACGTGTACTTGATGGCGCTGTGGCAGTTCTTGATGCTCAATCTGGTGTTGAGCCTCAAACAGAAACAGTATGGCGTCAAGCGACTACGTACGGTGTTCCCCGTGTCGTATTCGTTAACAAAATGGACAAAATTGGTGCTGACTTCTTGTACTCTGTAAAAACGATCCACGATCGTTTAGGTGCAAATGCTCACCCAATTCAGTTGCCAATTGGTGCTGAAGATGAGTTCGAAGCAATCATTGACCTAGTGGAAATGAAAGCATACTTCTACGAAGATGACTTAGGTACTCGTTCAGAGTCTCGTGAAATTCCTGAGGAATACAAAGAGCAAGCTGAAGAATACCGTGCAAGCTTAGTAGAAGCTGTTGCAGAACTTGACGAAGAATTAATGATGAAGTACTTAGACGAAGGCGAGCTTACAGTTGAAGAACTAAAAGCTGGTATCCGTAAAGGTACTTGTGACGTTGAATTCTACCCAGTTATCTGTGGTTCAGCATTCAAAAACAAAGGTGTACAATTAATGCTAGATGCAGTAATTGACTACCTACCATCTCCAGTAGATGTACCAGCAATCCAAGGTATCGTACCTGACACAGAAGAAGAAGTTACGCGTGAGTCTAGCGACAACGCTCCTTTCTCAGCATTAGCGTTCAAAGTTATGACGGACCCTTATGTTGGTAAATTAACATTCTTCCGTGTGTACTCTGGTGTACTAAGCTCTGGTTCATACATCAAAAACTCTACAAAAGGTAAGCGTGAGCGTGTAGGTCGTATCCTACAAATGCATGCTAACTCTCGTGAAGAGATTTCTGAAGTATACGCTGGAGATATCGCGGCAGCTGTAGGATTAAAAGATACTTCTACTGGTGATACTCTATGTGACGAAAAGAGTCTTGTAATTCTTGAGTCTATGGAATTCCCAGAGCCAGTTATCTCTTTATCTGTTGAGCCAAAATCAAAAGCTGACCAAGATAAAATGACTACAGCTCTTCAAAAGTTACAAGAAGAAGATCCAACTTTCCGTGCGGAAACTAATACAGAGACTGGTCAAATCATCATCTCTGGTATGGGTGAGCTTCACCTTGATATCATCGTTGACCGTATGCGTCGCGAATTCAAAGTAGAAGCAAACGTTGGTGCTCCTCAAGTAGCTTACCGTGAAACTTTCCGCGCTGGTGCGAAAGTTGAAGGTAAATTCGCTCGTCAATCTGGTGGTCGTGGACAATTCGGTCACGTTTGGATTGAGTTCGAACCTAACGAAGAAGGAAAAGGCTTTGAATTTGAGAACAAAATCGTTGGTGGTGTAGTTCCACGTGAATACATCCCTGCAGTTCAAGCTGGTCTTGAAGATGCATTACAAAACGGTGTTGTTGCTGGTTATCCATTAATCGATATCAAAGCTGCTTTAGTTGATGGATCTTACCATGACGTTGACTCAAGTGAGATGGCGTTTAAAATTGCCGCTTCTATGGCTCTTAAAAACGCAGTATCAAAATGTAGCCCAGCTATCCTTGAACCAATGATGAAGGTTGAAGTTGTTATCCCTGACGAATACTTAGGAGATATCATGGGTGACATTACGTCTCGTCGTGGACGTGTAGAAGGTATGGAAGCACGCGGTAACGCTCAAGTTGTACGTGCATTCGTTCCACTTTCTGAAATGTTTGGTTATGCAACTGCATTACGTTCAAACACTCAAGGTCGCGGAACATATTCTATGCACTTCGATCACTACGAAGAAGTTCCTAAATCAATTTCAGAAGAAATTATTAAAAAAAATAAAGGTGAATAATTGATTTTCACTCTTTATTGAAGTATAACTACTTATGTACGCTGTGAAAGTGGAGCTCATTCCCTTTCACGGCCTCATAAAACATAAACTACATGAATTTTAAGGAGGATTTTCGAATGGCTAAGGAAAAATTCGACCGTTCAAAAACACATGCCAATATCGGTACAATTGGTCACGTTGACCATGGTAAAACAACTTTAACAGCTGCTATCACTACTGTTCTTGCTAAGAAAAGTGGTAAAGGTGCAGCAATGGCTTACGACATGATCGACGCTGCTCCAGAAGAGCGCGAGCGTGGAATCACAATCTCAACTGCACACGTTGAGTACGAAACTGACACTCGTCACTATGCACACGTTGACTGCCCAGGACATGCTGACTATGTTAAAAACATGATCACTGGTGCTGCTCAAATGGATGGCGGTATCTTAGTAGTATCTGCTGCTGATGGTCCAATGCCACAAACTCGTGAGCACATCCTTCTTTCTCGTCAAGTAGGTGTACCTTACCTAGTTGTATTCTTAAACAAATGTGACATGGTAGACGACGAAGAGCTACTTGAATTAGTAGAAATGGAAGTACGTGACCTTCTTTCTGAATACGACTTCCCTGGTGACGATGTACCAGTAATCAAAGGTTCTGCTCTTAAAGCTCTTGAAGGCGAAGCTGATTGGGAAGCTAAAATCATCGAGCTTATGGACGCTGTTGATGAGTACATCCCAACTCCAGAACGTGACACTGAAAAACCATTCATGATGCCAGTTGAGGACGTATTCTCAATCACTGGTCGTGGTACAGTTGCTACAGGTCGTGTAGAGCGTGGACAAGTTAAAGTTGGTGACGTTATCGACATCATCGGTTTAACTGAAGAGCCAAAATCTACTACTGTAACAGGTGTAGAAATGTTCCGTAAGCTTCTTGACTATGCTGAAGCTGGCGACAACATCGGTGCTTTACTTCGTGGTGTAGCACGTGAAGAAATCCAACGTGGACAAGTATTAGCTAAACCAGGCTCAATCACTCCACACACTAAATTTACTGCTGAAGTATACGTTCTTTCTAAAGACGAAGGTGGACGTCACACTCCATTCTTCACAAACTACCGTCCACAGTTCTACTTCCGTACAACTGATGTAACTGGTATTTGTAACTTACCTGAAGGCGTAGAAATGGTAATGCCTGGCGACAACATCGAAATGACTGTTGAACTTATCGCTCCAATCGCGATTGAAGAAGGTACTAAATTCTCAATCCGTGAAGGTGGACGTACAGTAGGCGCTGGCGTTGTAGCTAAAATCAGCGAGTAATTTCTCGTTTCAGTAAAGGGAGTAGGGTAACCTACTCCTTTTTTTATTTGGTGATAAAAGGTAAAGATAGTTTTTACTATTACACTTGCAAAATGATCTCCTTTTATATATAATGAAAAAAGTGTGCGACACATAAAAAAAGTTTTTTAACTTTATTGTTGCAATATGAACCCATTTTTAGTATAATAAAAATGTTGGTCTTTGACTGCGATGATGCGGAAGGTTGCCGACACACCCGGCCGCTTTGCCATGGCGAGTGTGGGGAAATTTCCGCGGAGAATGTCTATTGTAAAATAGGCGAAAAAGGAGGGAAAATAATGGCAAAAGAAAAAATTCGCATTCGTTTAAAAGCATATGATCACAGAATTCTTGATCAATCTGCTGAGAAAATCGTAGAAACTGCAAAACGTTCTGGTGCGGCTGTATCTGGTCCGATTCCATTACCGACTGAAAAATCAATTTATACAATTCTACGTGCAGTACACAAATATAAAGATTCTCGTGAGCAGTTCGAAATGCGCACGCATAAACGCTTAATTGATATCGTGAATCCAACACCACAAACTGTTGATTCATTAATGCGTTTAGACTTACCATCTGGTGTAGATATCGAAATTAAACTTTAATTTAAAATAAAGAATGAAAAGATACTTAGGAGGTGTGACTAATGGCCAAAGGAATCTTAGGAAGAAAGATCGGTATGACTCAAGTATTTGCTGAAAATGGTGACTTGATCCCAGTAACAGTAATTGAAGCTTCTGCTAACGTAGTTCTTCAAGTTAAAAACGCTGAGACAGACGGTTACGAAGCAATCCAATTAGGTTTCGAAGATATCCGTGAAAAACTATCTAACAAACCTGCAAAAGGACATGCTACTAAAGCTAATACTGCTCCTAAGCGCTTCATCCGTGAGTTACGCGGTGTGGACGCTTCAGCATATGAAGTTGGTCAAGAAGTCAAGGTTGATATTTTCGCAGAAGGCGATGTAATTGATGTAACAGGAATCTCAAAAGGTAAAGGTTTCCAAGGTGCTATTAAACGCCACGGACAATCTCGCGGACCTATGTCTCATGGTTCTCGCTACCACCGTCGCCCAGGTTCAATGGGTCCTGTAGCTCCAAACCGCGTATTCAAAGGTAAATTATTACCAGGACGCATGGGTGGAGAGCGCATCACTGTGCAAAACTTATCAATCGTTAAAGTTGACGCAGAACGCAATCTTTTATTAGTAAAAGGTAACGTGCCAGGAGCTAGAAAATCTCTAGTTACTGTTAAATCTGCAGTTAAATCTAAATAATAATTCTTCGAGAAAGGAGGAATAACCAATGCCAAAAGTAGCATTGTTTAACCAAAACGGTGAAAACGTTGGAGAAATCGAACTTCAAGATGCCGTTTTCGGTATCGAACCAAACAACAAAGTACTTTTCGACGCGATCGTAATGCAACGCGCATCTCAACGTCAAGGTACTTCTAAAGTTAAAAATCGTTCTGAAGTAAGAGGCGGTGGCCGTAAGCCATGGCGTCAAAAAGGTACTGGTCGTGCTCGTCAAGGATCTATCCGTTCTCCACAATGGCGTGGTGGTGGCGTAGTATTTGGTCCAGTTCCAAGAAGCTATAGCTACAAATTACCTAAAAAAGTTCGTCGTTTAGCAATTAAGTCTGCATTATCAACTAAAGTTCAAGATAACAGCATCGTTGTTCTTGAAGCTCTTTCTTTTGATGCTCCAAAAACAAAAGAAATGGTAGCAGTTCTTAAAAACCTAACAGTAGAACGCAAAGCATTAGTAGTAACTGCTGATCTTAACGAAAACGTTGCACTTTCAGCACGTAATATTCCTGGTGTAACAGTTGTTGCAGCTAATGGTTTAAGCGTATTAGACGTTATGAACCATGATAAGCTTGTAATCACTAAAGACGCAGTTGAAAAAGTAGAGGAGGTGCTTGCATAATGAAAGATCCTCGTGATATTATTAAGCGCCCCGTAATTACAGAACGTTCAACAGACTTAATGGCTGAGAAAAAATATACGTTTGATGTTGATGTAAGAGCTAATAAAACTGAGGTTAAAGATGCTATCGAAAAAATCTTTGACGTAAAAGTTGAAAAAGTAAACATCATGAACTACAAAGGTAAATTCAAGCGTGTAGGTCGCTACAGTGGTCTTACTAACCGTCGTCGTAAAGCGGTAGTAACACTAACTCAAGAGAGCAACGAAATCGAATTCTTCGAAGCTTAAGATTACTAGAGAAGGAGGGAAATTGAGATGGCGATTAAAAAGTATAAACCAACCTCAAATGGTCGTCGTGGCATGTCAGTTTCTGATTTCGCTGAAATTACTACTGACAAACCAGAAAAATCGTTACTTGCACCTGTCAAGAGAAAAGGTGGTCGTAACAACCAAGGTAAATTGACTGTTCGTCACCAAGGTGGTGGGCACAAGCGTCAATACCGTATCATCGATTTTAAACGCGATAAAGATGGAATACCTGGACGCGTTGCTACAATCGAATATGATCCAAACCGTTCAGCTAACATCGCATTAATTCATTATGCTGATGGTGAAAAACGTTACATCCTTGCTCCTAAAAACCTAAAAGTAGGTTTAGAAGTTATGTCAGGTCCTGAAGCTGACATTAAAGTAGGTAACGCGCTTCCTTTAGCTAACATTCCTGTTGGTACAGTAGTACACAACATCGAATTGAAACCTGGTAAAGGTGGACAATTAGTTCGTTCTGCAGGTACATCTGCTCAAGTACTTGGTAAAGAAGGTAAATACGTATTAGTACGTTTAACTTCTGGTGAAGTACGCATGATTCTTGCAACTTGTCGTGCAACTGTAGGTCAAGTTGGTAACGAACAACACGAGTTAATCAACATCGGTAAAGCCGGTCGTTCTCGTTGGTTAGGTATCCGTCCAACTGTACGTGGTTCTGTAATGAACCCTAACGATCACCCACACGGTGGTGGTGAAGGACGTGCTCCAATCGGACGTAAGTCTCCAATGAGTCCATGGGGTAAACCAACACTTGGTTACAAAACTCGTAAGAAGAAAAACAAATCCGATAAATTTATCGTTCGTCGTCGTAAAAAATAACGGGATTGAGCTACGGTTCAAACGAACCGTAGGACAATCACGAAGGGAGGTTCATTTATGGGTCGCAGCTTAAAGAAAGGACCTTTTGTAGATGACCATTTAATCAACAAAATTGAGAAGTTAAACGAAACTGACAGCAAGCAAGTAGTAAAAACTTGGTCTCGTCGTTCAACTATCTTCCCTCAGTTCATTGGTCATACAATTGCTGTATATGACGGTCGTAAACATGTACCAGTTTATGTTACTGAAGACATGGTAGGTCACAAACTTGGTGAATTCGCACCATCTCGTACTTACAAAGGTCACGCAAGTGATGATAAGAAAACAAGACGCTAATATGAGAGGAGGCTTTTAAATGCAAGCTAAAGCTGTCGCGAGAACAGTACGTATTGCTCCTCGTAAAGTTCGTTTAGTTGTAGATTTAATTCGAGGTAAGCAAGTGGGTGAAGCGCTAGCAGTGCTACTTCACACGCCAAAGGCTGCTTCTCCAGTCGTTGAGAAAGTATTAAAATCTGCTATTGCCAATGCAGAACACAATTATGAAATGGACGCTAACAATTTAGTTATTACTGACGCTTTTGTTAACGAAGGTCCAACTTTAAAACGTTTCCGTCCACGCGCTATGGGACGTGCAAGCCAAATTAACAAGCGCACAAGCCACATCACAATCGTGGTATCAGAAAAGAAGGAGGGATAATTCATGGGTCAAAAGGTAAATCCGGTCGGTCTTCGCGTCGGTGTCATCCGTGATTGGGAATCAAGATGGTTCGCTGGCAAAGACTACGCTGACTTATTACATGAAGACTTAAAAGTACGTGAATATATCGCTAAACGTTTAAACGATGCAGCTGTTTCTAAAGTTGAAATCGAACGCGCTGCTAACCGCTTAAACGTAACGATCCACACTGCAAAACCTGGTATGGTAATTGGTAAAGGTGGTACTGAAGTAGAATCACTTCGTAAAGCTCTTAACCAATTAACAGGCAAGCGTGTACACATTAACATCCTTGAAATTAAACGAGCAGATTTAGATGCTAAACTAGTAGCTGAAAACATCGCTCGCCAACTTGAGAACCGTGTATCATTCCGTCGTGCTCAAAAGCAAGCTATCCAACGTAGCATGCGTGCTGGCGCACAAGGTATCAAAACAATGGTATCTGGTCGTTTAGGCGGCGCTGATATTGCTCGTTCTGAATATTACAGTGAAGGTACAGTTCCACTTCATACACTTCGCGCTGATATTGACTATGCTCACGCTGAAGCAGATACTACTTATGGTAAACTTGGTGTGAAAGTATGGATCTATCGTGGAGAGGTTCTTCCTACTAAAAAGAAAACTGAGGAAGGAGGAAAATAATTATGTTATTACCAAAACGCGTTAAATATCGTCGCGAACACCGCGGAAAAATGCGTGGACGCGCTAAAGGTGGTACGGAAGTACATTTCGGTGAATTCGGTTTACAAGCTACTGAAGCTTCTTGGATTACAAACCGTCAAATCGAAGCTGCTCGTATCGCAATGACTCGTTACATGAAACGTGGCGGTAAAGTATGGATTAAAATTTTCCCTTCTAAACCTTATACTGCTAAGCCTCTAGAAGTCCGAATGGGTTCTGGTAAAGGTGCTCCTGAAGGTTGGGTAGCAGTTGTTAAACCTGGAAAAGTAATGTTTGAAATTTCAGGTGTATCTGAAGAGGTTGCACGTGAAGCTTTACGTTTAGCTGCACACAAGCTACCTATAAAATGTAAGTTTGTAAAACGTGAAGAAATTGGTGGTGATTCTAATGAAAGCTAATGAAATTCGTGACCTTACCACTGCTGAAATTGAACAAAAAGTTAAGGCTTTAAAAGAAGAGTTGTTTAACCTTCGTTTCCAATTAGCGACTGGACAATTAGAGAATACTACTCGTATTCGCGAAGTGCGCAAATCGATCGCTCGTATGAAAACTGTAGTTCGTGAAAGAGAGATTGCTGCTAATAAATAATTAAGTCTGAGAGGAGGCTTTCAGAATGAGTGAACGCAACCAACGTAAAGTTTACACTGGCCGCGTAGTTTCTGACAAAATGGATAAGACTGTTACTGTTCTTGTTGAAACTTACAAAAAGCATTCGCTTTATGGCAAGCGTGTAAAATACTCAAAGAAATTCAAAGCTCACGATGAAAACAATACAGCTCAACTAGGCGATATCGTGAAGATCATGGAAACTCGTCCGTTATCAGCTACTAAACGTTTCCGTCTAGTAGAAGTTGTAGAAAAAGCTGTTATCATCTAATAGTTAAGATAGATCGGATAAGAATGATTCATCCGAAGGGAGGTTTCGTACATGATTCAACAAGAATCTCGTTTAAAAGTTGCAGACAACTCTGGTGCACGTGAGGTACTTACTATTAAAGTACTTGGTGGTTCAGGTCGCAAGACAGCAAACATTGGTGATGTTATCGTTTGTACGGTGAAACAAGCAACACCAGGAGGCGTTGTTAAAAAAGGTGACGTTGTTAAAGCTGTTGTTGTACGTACAAAAAGTGGTGTTCGCCGTACTGACGGTTCTTACATCCGTTTCGACGAAAATGCTTGCGTAATCATCCGTGACGACAAAGGACCACGTGGTACTCGTATCTTCGGACCAGTTGCTCGTGAATTACGTGATAATAACTTCATGAAGATCGTATCATTAGCTCCAGAAGTTATCTAATTGATATATAGAACAAATACAAAATGCCTTTTAAGGAGGTGCGAATAGGATGCATGTTAAAAAGGGCGACAAAGTAGTGGTTATCTCTGGTAAAGACAAAGGTAAGCAAGGTGAAGTACTTGCAGCTTTCCCAAAGAAAGACCGTGTACTTGTTGAAGGTGTGAACGTTGTGAAAAAACACTCTAAACCTTCTCAAGTAAATCCACAAGGTGGAATCGTTAGCCAAGAGGCACCTATCCACGTATCAAACGTAATGCCGTTGGATCCTAAATCTGGTGAGCCAACTCGTGTTGGGTACCAAGTTATCGATGGCAAAAAGGTACGTGTAGCAAAAAAATCTGGTGAAACTTTAGATAAATAATTAATGAAATGTGAAGGGAGGTTTAGTTCACATGAACCGTCTTAAAGAGAAATTTACAAAAGAGATTACTCCTGCTCTAGTTAGCAAGTTTAATTATGAATCTGTAATGCAAGTGCCAAAAATCGACAAGATCGTAATCAACATGGGTATCGGTGATGCTGTTTCTAACTCAAAAGCTTTAGATAATGCTGTTGAAGAACTAGCTGAAATCACTGGTCAAAAACCTGTTGTAACTCGTGCGAAAAAATCTATCGCTGGTTTCCGTCTTCGTGAAGGTATGCCAATCGGTGCGAAAGTTACTTTACGCGGCGAGCGTATGTACGAATTCTTCGATAAACTAGTATCAGTATCACTTCCACGTGTGCGTGATTTCCGTGGTGTATCTAAAAAAGCATTTGATGGTCGTGGAAACTACACGTTAGGTGTTAAAGAACAATTGATCTTCCCAGAGATCGATTATGATAAAGTAACTAAAGTTCGTGGTATGGATATCGTTATTGTTACAACAGCAAACACTGATGAAGAAGCTCGTGAGCTTTTAACTCAGTTCGGTATGCCATTCCAGAAGTAATAACTGCCAACGTTAAGCAGAGGAGGCGAAAATGTGGCTAAAAAATCAATGATTGCGAAGCAAAAACGCCAGCAAAAATTCCAAGTACAAGAGTATACACGTTGCGAACGTTGTGGACGTCCACACTCAGTACTACGTAAATTCAAGCTTTGCCGTATTTGTTTCCGTGAGCTTGCTTATAAAGGTCAAATTCCTGGTGTTAAAAAAGCTAGTTGGTAAAACCCAAGTTTGGGAAGGAGGTAAATTAATATGGTAATGACTGATCCTATTGCAGATTTACTAACTCGTATCCGCAATGCGAACATGGTTCGTCATGAGAAAATTGAAGTTCCTGCTTCTAACATTAAGAAGCAAATTGCAGAAATCCTTAAGCGTGAGGGTTTCGTACGTGATGTAGAATACATCGAAGACAACAAACAAGGTATTATCCGTATCTTCTTAAAATACGGTTCAAATAACGAACGTGTAATTACAGGCTTAAAACGTATCAGTAAACCTGGTCTACGTGTTTATGCAAAAAATAACGAAGTACCACGTGTACTTAACGGTTTAGGTATCGCAATCGTTTCTACTTCTCAAGGTGTTTTAACTGACAAAGAAGCTCGTCAAAAGCAAGCTGGTGGAGAAGTATTAGCGTACGTTTGGTAATAAGTTTTAAATGTGAATGGAGGTGTAACTATGTCACGTGTTGGTAAAAAGCCTTTAGAACTTCCAGCAGGTGTTACAGTTACGAACGAGAGCAACACTGTAACTGTAAAAGGACCAAAGGGTGAATTAACTCGTACATTCCACCCTGAAATCGAAATTAAAGTTGAAGACAACGTATTAGTTGTTAATCGTCCTAGTGACAATAAAGAGCACCGCGCTCTTCACGGAACTACTCGTAGCCTTTTAGGTAACATGGTTGAAGGTGTTACTAAAGGATTCGAACGTGGTTTAGAATTAGTCGGTGTAGGTTACCGTGCACAAAAATCTGGTAGCAAATTAGTATTGAGCGTTGGATACTCTCACCCAGTTGAGATTACTCCTGAAACAGGAATCGAAATCGAAGTTCCTTCTCAAACTAAGATCGTTATTAAAGGTATTGATAAAGAACGCGTAGGTGCATTAGCTGCAAATATTCGTGACGTTCGTCCACCAGAGCCTTACAAAGGTAAAGGTATTCGTTACGAAGGCGAATATGTACGTCGTAAAGAAGGTAAAACTGCTAAGAAGTAATGCCGGTTAGGTAAAAGAAAGGAGTGCCCGAAATGATCACGAAGCTTGATAAAAACAAAGTTCGTAAAAAAAGACATGCTCGTGTTCGTGCGAAGTTATCTGGAACTGCAACTCGTCCGCGTTTAAACGTGTTCCGTTCTAATCAACATATTTACGCACAAGTTATCGACGATTTAAATTCAGTAACAATCGCAAGTGCTTCAACGTTAGATAAAGACCTGACTTTAGAAAGCACTGGTAACACTGAAGCTGCTATCAAAGTTGGCGAATTAGTCGCTAAACGCGCAGTAGAAAAAGGTGTAAACGAAGTAGTATTCGACCGTGGCGGTTATTTATATCATGGCCGTGTTAAAGCATTAGCTGACGCTGCTCGTGAAGCTGGATTACAATTCTAATTGTAAAAGGAGGGAAAATCATGCGTCGTATTGATCCAAATAAATTAGAGCTTGAAGAACGTGTTGTTACCGTTAACCGCGTAGCTAAAGTTGTGAAAGGTGGACGTCGTTTCCGCTTCGCTGCATTAGTTGTAGTTGGTGACAAAAACGGTCACGTTGGATTCGGTACTGGTAAAGCACAAGAGGTACCAGATGCAATCCGTAAAGCAATTGAAGATGCGAAGAAAAACTTAATTACTGTACCTATGGTTGGTACAACTATTCCACACGAAATCCTTGGACAATTTGGTGCAGGTCAAATTTTCTTAAAACCTGCTTCTGAAGGTACAGGAGTTATCGCTGGTGGCCCAGTTCGTGCGGTACTAGAATTGGGTGGAGTAAGTGATATTCTATCTAAATCTTTAGGTTCAAACACTCCAATCAACATGGTACGTGCAACTCTTAACGGTTTAGCTAACCTAAAACGTGCTGAAGATGTTGCAAAACTACGTGGCAAGACTGTAGAAGAACTGTTAGGATAAGGGAGGGATATGGAATGGCAAACAAACTAGCAATTACCCTTACTCGTAGCGTAATTGGTCGTCCAGAAGATCAACGTGTAACTGTTCGTACACTTGGCCTACGTAAGTTAAATCAAACTGTCGTTCAAGACGATAATCCTGCAATTCGCGGAATGATTAACAAAGTAGCTCACCTTGTTACAGTAAAAGAGCAATAAGTATAAATTGTCACTCTAAGGAGGTGCTCCGGAATGAAACTTCATGAATTGAAACCAGCTGAAGGTTCACGTAAAGTACGTAACCGTGTAGGTCGTGGTACTGGTTCAGGTAACGGAAAGACTTCAGGTAAAGGTCACAAAGGGCAAAACGCTCGCTCTGGCGGTGGCGTAAGACCTGGCTTCGAAGGTGGTCAAACTCCTTTATTCCGTCGTCTTCCAAAACGTGGGTTCACTAATATCAATCGCAAAGAATACGCGATCGTTAATTTAGAAGCTCTTAACCGTTTTGAAGATGGAACTGAAGTAACACCAGAATTATTAATCGAAACTGGTTTAGTAAGCAAAGCAAAAGCTGGCGTTAAAGTACTAGGAAACGGTACATTAAACTCTAAGCTAACTGTTAAAGCTGCTAAATTCTCTTCAACTGCTAAAGAAGCTATCGAAGCTGCTGGCGGTACAGTTGAGGTGATCTAATGTTTCAAACAATCTCCAATTTAATGCGCGTGCGTGAAATAAGACAAAAAATCTTTTTCACTTTGTTAATGTTAATTGTCTTCCGAATTGGTACATTTATTCCTGTACCTAGTGTTAATACGGATGTACTGAAATTGCAAGATGGGTTAAATGTATTCGGAGTTCTGAATACATTTGGCGGCGGCGCGTTAAAAAACTTCTCCATTCTTGCTATGGGCATTATGCCTTATATTACAGCATCCATCATCGTCCAATTATTGCAGATGGATGTTGTACCTAAGTTTACAGAATGGTCAAAGCAGGGAGATGTTGGGCGCCGTAAATTAGCTCAAGTAACTCGTTATGGAACAATTGTGCTTGGATTTATCCAGGCTTTAGGTATGTCTATAGGATTCAACAATATTTCGGGCGGACAATTGATCGCTAATCCAGGAATTTCTACGTATCTTCTAATTGCTACAGTGTTAACGGCAGGTACTGCCTTCTTAATGTGGTTAGGAGAGCAGATTACTGCAAAAGGCGTAGGTAATGGTATTTCTATCATTATCTTTGCTGGGATTGCAGCTGGTATTCCGACAACATTAAATCAAATTTATGCACAGCAATTTGAAGACGTTGGGGATCAATTATTCATTCGTATCGTAACGGTAGTTTTAATTGCGATTGCAGTTTTAGCTATTATTGTTGGGGTTATTTATTTCCAACAAGCGCTACGAAAAATTCCTATTCAATATGCAAAGGGTTCAGCTGGTCGTAATCCTGTTGGAGGTCAATCCACTCATTTACCGTTAAAAGTAAATGCTGCTGGGGTTATTCCTGTTATCTTTGCAGTTTCATTTATTATCACACCACCAACAATTGCATCATTTTTCGGTCCAAATGATGTAACGACGTGGATTCAGAATACATTTGACTATACTAAGCCAATTGGTATGATAGTGTATGTAGCGTTAATCATTGCTTTTTGTTACTTCTATACATTTGTTCAAGTTAACCCTGAACAAGTAGCAGAGAACTTGAAAAAGCAAGGTGGCTACATCCCAGGCATCCGTCCTGGTAAAAGCACACAAGCTTATTTAACGAAAGTGTTATATCGTCTGACATTAATCGGTTCGATATTCCTTGCGTTAATTGCTGTGTTGCCGGTTCTGTTCATCAAAATTGCAAACTTACCATCATCTGCTCAGATCGGCGGTACTAGTTTGTTAATTGTTGTCGGTGTAGCTCTTGAGACAATGAAACAGCTTGAGAGTCAATTAGTGAAACGCCATTATAAGGGATTTATTAAGTAAAGCTGTTTAGTGGGAAGCAAGCTGCTTTCCCATTAAACGGATAAGATACTGAGGGGGAAGCAAGAAATGAATTTAGTGTTAATGGGCCTTCCTGGTGCTGGGAAAGGTACTCAAGCAGAAAAAATCGTTGAGCATTACGATATCCCTCATATCTCAACAGGAGATATGTTCCGAGCTGCAATTAAAGAAGGAACGCAACTAGGTTTAAAAGCTAAATCATTTATGGACCAAGGTAACCTTGTTCCTGATGAAGTAACAATTGGAATTGTGCGCGAGCGTTTAAACAAACAAGATTGTGAAAACGGCTTTTTACTTGATGGCTTCCCGAGAACAGTAGCCCAAGCAGAAGCTCTTGAAACAATTACAAAAGAACTAAACAAGCAAATTGATTATGTGATTAATATTGATGTAGATCAAAGCATTTTAATGGAGCGTCTTACTGGACGCCGCATTTGTAAAGATTGCGGAGCTACTTACCACTTAGTATTCAATCCTCCTGCGAAAGAAGGAGTTTGTGACAAATGTGGCGGAGAGCTTTATCAACGTGCAGATGACAATGCTGAGACGGTTTCAACTAGACTTTCAGTTAATGTTAAACAATCTCAACCTCTCCTTGATTTCTATCAAGAAAAAGGTTATCTACGCAATATTAATGGTAATCAAGATATTAACATTGTGTTTGAGGATGTTCGTCAATTACTTGCTGGGGTTAAGCAATGATCATTTGCAAGACACCAGAGGAAATTGAGGTCATGCGTGAAGCTGGACGAATCGTGGCTTTAACTCATCAAGAGTTAAAAAAGCATATCGCTCCAGGTATTACGACTATAGAATTGGATGCAATTGCTGAAAATTTTATTCGTCAACATGATGCAATTCCGTCTTTTAAAGGGTATAATGGTTTTCGCGGCAGTGTATGTGCTTCTGTGAATGAAGAATTAGTTCATGGTATTCCGGGTGAACGCAAGCTTAATGAAGGGGATATCATCAGTTTAGACATCGGAGCTAAATTCGGTGGCTATCACGGTGATTCAGCTTGGACATATGGAGTAGGAAAGATTTCATTAGAAAATCAAGAGCTGCTTGATGTGACTGAGCAATCTCTCTACAAGGGATTAGCAGAAGCTAAGCCGGGCGAGCGTTTGTCGAATATTTCACATGCTATTCAACAGTACGCAGAATCACGTAACTTTTCGATTGTAAGAGAATATGTTGGCCATGGGGTCGGCAAAGACTTACATGAAGATCCGCAAGTACCTCATTATGGTCCACCGAATAAAGGACCGCGTCTACGTCCAGGCATGGTATTGGCAGTTGAGCCAATGGTGAATGCTGGTATGCGATATGTAAAGACATTACCTGATAACTGGACAGTTGTCACAGTAGATGGTAAAATGTGTGCGCACTTCGAACATACTATTGCAATTACTGAGACGGGATATGAAATTCTGACAGCATTGTAATGTTAAAGGATGTTATCTCTATCCATTCCTCGCTAGATGCACTGGACAGTAAACAGTAATTATCTAAATTCACGATGATCGTTTTTCGTCTGAATTGCTGTTAAAATGGTAAAGATGTATATTAGCGTCAATCATCTTGAATTTAATGATTACGATCTCCGGATGTTCAGAACAGGTTCTTTTTAAGTCGTTTAATGATAGCTTGTTACTGTTTCAAAGAAAGGAGAGCACTTTAATGGCAAAAGACGATGTAATTGAAGTTGAAGGTACAGTTGCTGAGACTTTACCTAACGCTATGTTCAAGGTAGAATTAGAAAATGGTCATACAGTACTTGCTCACGTATCAGGAAAAATTCGCATGCATTTCATTCGAATCTTACCTGGTGATAAAGTAACTGTAGAATTGTCACCATACGATTTAACTCGCGGTAGAATTACGTACCGTTTCAAATAAAACCTATGCACTCCGTACTATCAAGGAGGTATGAAACATGAAAGTCAGACCATCAGTTAAACCAATCTGCGAAAAATGTAAAGTTATCCGTAGAAAAGGTAAAGTAATGGTAATTTGTGAAAACCCTAAGCATAAACAAAAACAAGGTTAATCAATAAGGAGGTGCACTATTCATATGGCACGTATTGCTGGTGTTGATATTCCTCGTGACAAGCGTGTAGTAATTTCATTAACATACATTTTCGGTATTGGTCGTCCAACTGCTGAAAAAGTTCTAGCTGAAGCTGGAGTTTCTGAAGATACTCGCGTTCGTGACTTAACAGAAGAAGAATTAGGTAAAATTCGTGATATTTTAGATAGCTATAAAGTAGAAGGCGATCTTCGTCGTGAAGTTTCTTTAAACATCAAACGTTTAATTGAGATTGGTTCATACCGTGGTATCCGCCACCGTCGTAGTTTACCAGTTCGTGGTCAAAACAGTAAAAACAATGCTCGTACACGTAAAGGCCCACGCCGTACTGTAGCGAACAAGAAGAAATAATTAGTAAGGGAGGTCATTAACAGATGGCACGTAAAACTAATACACGTAAACGTCGCGTGAAAAAGAATATTGAAGCTGGTGTAGCTCATATTCGCTCAACGTTTAACAACACTATTGTAACAATTACAGATGTTCACGGTAATGCGATTGCTTGGTCTAGTGCAGGCGCACTTGGCTTCAGAGGTTCTCGTAAATCTACTCCATTTGCTGCGCAAATGGCTGCTGAAGCTGCTGCAAAAGTTTCTATGGATAACGGAATGAAAACTCTTGAAGTTACAGTTAAAGGCCCTGGTGCTGGTCGTGAAGCAGCTATCCGTGCTCTTCAAGCTGCAGGTTTAGAAGTAACAGCTATTAGAGATGTTACTCCTGTACCTCACAACGGATGCCGCCCACCAAAACGTCGTCGTGTATAATTAATATGTATAGATTCTATTTCGTTGTCTATAATGATGATGGTGTAGAATTTATTCATGCAACGAAATGTTTTCCATTTGTTGTGCACATTCGGGAACTGTCTAATAGGGAATTTCGGTTAGGCATTTGAGAAATCAGCCGTCTAGCCGAGGTTTCGACGTTTTGAAGGAGGGTTTATATTGATAGAGATTGAAAAGCCAAAAATCGAAACGGTAGAAATCAGCGATGATAGAAAGTACGGTAAATTCGTCGTCGAACCACTTGAGCGTGGATATGGTACTACTTTGGGTAACTCCTTACGTCGTATCCTATTATCCTCACTCCCTGGTGCAGCTGTAACATCTATTCAAATTGAAGGTGTATTACATGAATTTTCAACAGTTCCTGGAGTTGTTGAAGATGTAACAAACATCATTTTAAACGTTAAAAAGTTAGCGTTAAAGATTTACTCTGATGAAGAGAAAACACTTGAGATCGATGTTAAAGGTCCTGGTACAGTAACGGCTGCTGACATTCAAGCAGACAGCGATATCGAAGTTCTAAATCCGGATCTTCATATTGCAACACTTGAGTCAGATGCTCATTTCCGTATGAGACTTACTGCTCGCACAGGTCGAGGTTATAATCCTGCCGATGCTAACAAGCGTGAAGACCAACCAATTGGTGTACTTCCAATTGATTCAATCTATACGCCTGTTACTCGCGTATCGTATTATGTAGAGAATACTCGTGTTGGTCAAATGACAAATTACGATAAGTTAACGTTGGATGTTTGGACTGACGGTAGCATCGAGCCAGAAAAAGCTGTTGCTTTAGGTGCAAAGATTCTAACTGAACACTTAAATATCTTCGTTAACTTAACAGATGAAGCTCAAAAAGCAGAGATCATGGTAGAAAAAGAAGAAGACCAGAAAGAAAAAGTTCTAGAGATGACGATCGAGGAACTGGATTTATCTGTTCGTTCTTACAACTGCTTAAAACGAGCAGGCATCAATACTGTACAAGAGCTTGCTAATAAAACAGAAGAAGATATGATGAAAGTTCGTAACTTAGGCCGTAAATCTTTAGAAGAAGTTAAAGCTAAACTTGAAGAATTAGGTTTGGGTCTACGTAAGGACGACTGATTATATCTACCTGTTTAACTACTTAACAAAGGAGGGGACCTCACATGTCTTACCGTAAATTAGGTCGTACAAGCGCACAACGCAAGGCGCTTCTTCGTGATTTAACAACTGATTTAATCATCAGTGAACGCATTGAGACAACTGAAGCTCGTGCAAAAGAATTACGTTCAACTGTTGAAAAAATGATTACTTTAGGTAAACGTGGAGATCTACACGCTCGTCGTCAAGCTGCATCTTACATCCGTAATGAAGTAGCTAACGAAGAAGCTGGTCAAAGCGCTTTACAAAAACTATTCAGCGATATCGCTACTCGCTACGAAGATCGCCAAGGCGGTTACACTCGTATCTTAAAAGTTGGACCTCGCCGTGGTGACGGTGCTCCAATGGTTATCATTGAATTAGTTTAATATTTTTAATACAGATAGAAAAGGGCGAGACAGTGTGTAACTAGTCGTTGCCCTTTTTTTATACCTAAAACCGGGTAAATAGCGTAAAAAATCAATGTAGGCAATGCTGCAATAGAAAAAGCTGAGAGGAAGATAGCGTTGAAAGAAATGTCTTTAGAGGTAAAAGATTTATGCTTTCGATACGATCCTGAAGCAGACCTAACATTAGATCACCTTTCTCTCTCTGCTTATAAAGGTGAATGGTTAGCGATAGCTGGACATAATGGATCTGGTAAGTCGACGCTGGCACGAATTCTAAACGGCCTTTTGCTACCTGAAAAAGGAACGGTTCGAGTGGGCGATACGCTTTTATCTGAAGAAACAATATGGGATGTGCGCAAGCAGATTGGAATGGTGTTTCAAAATCCAGATAATCAATTTGTTGGCTCAACCGTTCAAGACGATATTGCGTTTGGACTTGAAAACAACGGGATTCCATTTGAGATTATGGAAAAACGTATACCTGAAGCAATCGACATGGTCAATATGAGTGCTTTTCTGGATCAAGAGCCTCATCAGCTATCAGGTGGACAAAAACAGCGTGTGGCCATTGCGGGTATAATTGCCGTACAGCCATCTGTCATCATTCTAGATGAAGCAACATCTATGTTAGATCCTATTGGGCGAACTGAAGTACTTGAAACTGTTAGAAAATTAAAAGAAGAAAAACAACTGACGGTTATTTCAATTACTCACGATTTAGATGAAGTAGCAATGGCTGACAGAGTCGTTGTGATGAACAAAGGGAAGATCTATGCAACAGGTACTCCACGCGAAGTATTTGCATTAGGTTCCAAGTTAACGGATATTGGACTAGACTTGCCGTTTTCCGTTAAACTAAGCCATCGTTTTGCTTCCGTAGGAATTCCTTTATCAAAAATTCATTTAACAGATGAGGACTTGGTGGACGAACTATGGACATTATATTCAAAGAAGTAGAGCATCGTTATCAAGTTAATACACCATTTGAACGAATTGCTCTACATGACTTAAATTTAAACATTCAATCAGGTACATTTTTGGCTGTTATTGGCCATACTGGTTCTGGGAAATCAACAATCATACAGCATCTGAACGCCTTATTGAAGCCAACTGCTGGTGAAATTCAAATCGGTGAGCGCACCATTAAAGCCAATCGAAAAGAAAAGAATTTAAAAGCTATTCGTCAGCAAGTAGGCGTGGTGTTTCAATTTCCAGAACATCAGCTTTTTGAAGAAACGGTGGAAAAAGATATAGCTTTTGGGCCAATGAATTATGGCGTTTCGGAAGAAGAAGCAAAGCAAAAAGCAAGAGAGCTTATCAAGTTAGTAGGGTTGCCAGAAGACATTCTCACCAGATCTCCTTTTGATTTGAGTGGTGGACAAATGCGTCGTGTAGCGATAGCAGGTATTCTAGCGATGAATCCTAGTGTGCTAATTTTAGATGAACCAACTGCTGGATTGGACCCTAGAGGGCGTCAAGAAATTATGAATATGATTTATCATCTTCATAAAGAAAAAGGCTTGACGACGATTCTCGTGACTCACAGCATGGAAGATGCAGCTATGTACGCGGATGAGCTAATTGTGATGAATAAGGGAACGATTGCGATGAAAGGGTCACCTAGAGAAGTATTTGGTCAGCATACGCAGCTAAAAGAATATGGATTGGATGTTCCAGAATCGCTTCGCTTTATGCTGAAGCTGCAAGAGAAATTTCAGCTTGAAGCATCGGATACGGTTATTACCTTTTCTGAAGTGGTAGAGAAAGTGCAGCACCTTATGCAGCAAGGTGAACGATTATGATGAACTCAATCATTATTGGTAAGTATGTGCCGGGTCATTCTGTTGTCCATCGAATGGATCCCCGAGCCAAGCTGCTTCTTGTATTTGCGTATGTATTAATTGTGTTTTTAGCAAATAACCCTATCGGCTATGCTTTTTTAGGTGTGTATACCCTTATGATAGTGGCCATGAGTAAAGTGCCCGTTTCGTTTATTTTAAGAGGGTTAAAGCCCGTTATGTTTATTATTATCATCACGTTTCTTTTGCACATTTTTATGACAAAGGAAGGTCCTCTTTTGTTTGAATGGGGATGGTTTTCTGTCTATAAAGGCGGCCTTATTCAAGGTGTTTTAATTTCCTTGCGCTTCTTGTTCTTAATTTTAATTACGACGATGCTAACTTTAACGACTACGCCTATTGAAGTAACAGATGGAATGGAAAGCTTGCTGAATCCATTTAAAAAGCTCAAGCTTCCTGTACACGAATTAGCTTTAATGATGTCCATTTCTCTTCGCTTTATTCCTACATTGATGGAAGAGACAGATAAAATTATTAAAGCGCAGACAGCACGAGGAGTGGACTTTAGCAGCGGCCCCATTGCGGATCGTTTGAAAGCTGTGGTTCCTTTGCTTGTTCCTCTATTTATAGGTTCATTTAAGCGTGCTGAAGAGCTGGCTATTGCCATGGAGGCAAGGGGTTATAAAGGCGGAGAAGGGCGTACAAAGTATCGTCAATTGAAATGGGGAAGCATAGATACAATTATGCTTTTACTTCTGCTGGCAGTAGCAGTTGTTTTAGTGTTGATTAGAACGTAAAGATTGTTTGGTGAAAAGATGAAACGTTTAAAATGTATAGTTGCATACGACGGCACAAACTTTTCAGGTTATCAAGTTCAGCCCAATAAGCGAACTGTTCAACTGGAGATTGAAGCCGTTTTAGAGAAAATGCATAACAAAAAAGTGCCGATTTACGCCTCTGGACGAACGGACACAAATGTTCATGCACAGGGGCAAGTCATTCATTTTGATACAAACCTAAATATTCCATGTGATAAGTGGAAAAAAGCATTGAATTCAATGCTACCAGATGATATTGTAATGAAGAATGTATGTGAAGTTGATGCACATTTTCACGCCCGGTATGACGTTACTTCAAAAGAGTACCGCTATCATATTTTGCGCGGCGAAGATCGAAATCCTTTCACTCGTTCTTATGCATACCATTACCCTTATCCATTAGACTACTCAAAAATGAAAAAAGCCATCACATATTTACTCGGTACACACGACTTCACAAGCTTTTGTTCAGCGAGGACAGAAGTGGAAGATAAGATTCGTACGATTTACAAGATTGATATGTATGAAGAGAATAGTCAGCTTATGTTTAGATTCGTTGGAAGTGGCTTTCTGTATAATATGGTTCGTATTCTTGTTGGAACGCTTTTAGAAGTAGGACAAGGCCGTATTGAACCAGATGCTATAAAAGATATTCTAGAAAGCAAATCACGTCCTCGTGCAGGGAAAACTGCGCCTTCGCAAGGGCTATATTTATGGCGCGTTTTCTATGACAACTAAACCTGGTGTAACATTTTCTTGACATTAGTAGCTTAAAGATATAATATATCATATGGTATGTATTTTAACCCCACGGTTAGCCCCGGAAATTAATCGTGTTGAAATAGAAGGTTGAAATAATTTTATAATTGATGATGAAAATTAGGAGGGAAACTCATGCGTACAACTTTCATGGCGAAAGCAAACGAAGTAGAGCGTAAATGGTATGTTGTCGATGCTGAAGGTAAAACTTTAGGTCGTTTAGCAAGTGAAGTAGCATCAATCTTACGCGGTAAACATAAACCAACTTTTACACCACATGTTGATACTGGTGATCACGTGATCCTTATCAATGCGTCAAAAATCGAACTAACAGGTAAAAAATTAACTGATAAAATTTATTACCGTCACAGCATGCACCCAGGTGGTTTGAAACAACGTACAGCATTAGAAATGCGTACTAACTACTCTGAGAAAATGCTTGAATTAGGAATCAAAGGCATGCTTCCAAAAGGTAGCCTAGGCCGTCAAATGTTCAAAAAATTACATGTGTATGCTGGTGAAACACATCCACATGAAGCACAAAAACCAGAAGTTTACGAACTTCGCGGATAATTAATAAGAGGAGGTTATTATCTTGGCACAGGTACAATATTACGGAACTGGTCGTCGTAAAAGCTCTGTTGCTCGTGTACGTTTAGTACCAGGTAACGGTCGCGTAACAATCAACGGTCGTGAAATCGAAGAATACATTCCATTTGCTGCACTACGTGAAGTAGTAAAACAACCACTTGCTTTAACTGAAACTGTAGGTAACTATGACGTATTTGTAAACGTTAATGGTGGAGGTTATGCAGGTCAAGCTGGCGCTATTCGTCACGGAATCTCTCGTGCTTTATTAGAAGCAGACCCTGAATACCGTGGAACATTAAAACGTGCTGGTCTATTAACTCGTGACGCTCGTGCGAAAGAACGTAAAAAATACGGTCTTAAAGGCGCTCGTCGTGCACCACAATTCTCAAAACGTTAATTTTATATTACGTTTCAAGCCTTGGTCTTTGGACCAAGGCTTTTTTTATTTGTTGTTTGCGTATGAGACGAAGGCTTGTGCAGACAATATGTAAAAAAGGGAGGCGTTATCGTGAACGAGGTTACATATTTAAAAGAAAAACGTTATGAAAAAGAAATGAAATATGAACGCAAAGTCCTAAGGGAGCTGTCGTTTGATTTGCTTCAAGAGAGGCTGCGCCGTTATTTTCATCCCATGTTTCAGTGGAATATGCTAGGAGACGAACATGTGGAGGAGTACTGTCTTGATATTGCCATCGAATCATTTTTATTAGGTGCCCGGGTGAGTAAACGTGGTAAAGGCTACGAAGATTTTCAGAAGCACGGTAAGCAAGAAGAGTCTCTTTTAATTGATACATTGTACGGAGCCGTCAGCATGTCTGTAACAGATCTTTATCAAGATGGTCTGTATTATTTGTGTCAAGGATATGTGCAAGACTGGTGGAAAGAAGGTTATCGAACCGCAGAAAAAAGACGTCGGTTACGTTTGCATTAAAAAGTACTCATAATTCCCGTTCTTGTCCCATATAGAAATAAATAGGTGAGGCAAGAAGGGAAGGGATAAAATGTCTAAAGTAAAAATAATGAGCACAATTATAGCGCTTCTCGTTCTTTATGTCATTGTACAATATCAGATAGATCATAGAACATCATCCGGTTCGCTTTCACTTCCTCTTAGCGGGAAAGTTATTGTACTAGATCCTGGACATGGCGGTGTTGATGGAGGAGCCGTAGGAGAGGATGAAGTGCTTGAAAAAGAAATAACTCTTAAAATTTCGTTAATGCTTCGGGACTATCTGCAAGAGCAAGGGGCACTTGTTATAATGACGAGAGAAAAAGACGAAGACCTAGCGGCCAAAGACACAAGAGGATACAGTCGCAGAAAAGTAGAAGACTTAAAAAATCGCTTAACAATGATTAATAAATCCAATGCTGATTTGTACTTAAGTATTCACTTGAATGCTATTCCATCCTCTGCATGGAGAGGGGCTCAAACTTTCTATTACGGGTCCCTAAAAGAAAACGAGCAAGTGGCTAAACTCATTCAACAAGAGCTAAGAAATAATCTGGATAATACGACCCGTGAAGCAAAAGCTATTCAAACTCTTTACCTTCTTAAGCATTCTAAGCCACCAGGTGCTTTGGTTGAAGTAGGATTCTTATCAAATCCTACAGAACGTAAAATGCTTCAATCGAAACGCTATCAAAAAAAGTTAGCTGAATCCATTTATGAAGGAGTCAGCCGGTATTTTACTGGAGAAAAGCCCAAATAAAAAGCATAGCATCCTTCTATTCAGAAAAATCTAATATGTATGATATACTTGATAGTATAAATAAATAGATTTTAACATGGTGGTGGGAGTATGCTAACGGAAAAGCAAGTAAAAGAAGTAGTAGGGGAAATTACAGATCCATTTTTAAATAAAAAACTATCAGAAACAGATGCGATTAAAGAAATAACAATTAAAGCTGAAAAACAGCATATAAGCCTGAAGATTGCTGTTGCAAAAACAGGTACTAGTGAACAGCTGAGCCTTCAAGGCACGATTGTAGAAGAATTAAAAAAAGCAGGTGTACAGTCGGTTGGACTGCGATTTGTTGAGTTTACGCCTGAAGAACTTCAGCAGTACCGCGCTGAGCAACCGAATACTGGCAACTTACTAACTAGTCCGAATGCACCTGAATTTATTGCTATTGCCAGCGGTAAAGGAGGCGTTGGTAAATCAACAGTCTCTGTTAATTTGGCCGTTTCTCTAGCTCGTTTAGGAAAGAAAGTTGGTTTAATTGATGCTGACATTTATGGATTCAGCGTCCCAGATATGATGGGAATCACACAGCGTCCTGTAGTAGAAGGTGAAAAGATTATTCCAGTTGACCGTTTCGGAGTAAAAGTTATTTCCATGGGCTTCTTTGTAGAAGATAATTCACCTGTTATCTGGCGAGGACCTATGCTTGGAAAAATGTTGACGAGCTTTTTTACAGAAGTTGAATGGGGAGAATTAGATTATCTTTTACTAGACTTACCTCCCGGAACAGGTGATGTCGCATTAGACGTTCACTCCATGCTTCCTGCTTGTAAAGAAGTAATTATTACAACACCACATCCTACAGCGGCATTTGTTGCAGCTAGAGCGGGTGCTATGGCTTTGAAAACCGATCATGAGGTAATCGGAGTTGTAGAAAATATGGCCTACTTTGAAAGCCAGCTAACAGGGGAAAAAGAGTATGTATTTGGTAAAGGCGGAGGTCCAAAACTCGCTGAGGAACTTCAAACAGAGCTGTTAGGACAGCTTCCGTTAAGTCAGCCTGACTGGAATGAAGAAGATTTTGCACCTTCCATTTACGATGAATCGCATCGTTTAGGTAAAATATATGGAGAGATTGCAAGCAAGATTGCATTTATTTGCGAAAATGAAAAAGCAGCAACAGGAAAATAACAAAAAGCACGCGCTCGAACAGCGCGTGCTTTTTGCTATTATACAGAGAGTTCAATTTGCGCCTTTTTTAAATCAAATGCTAGGTTTTGTTTTAAGAGAGCTAAAAATGTTTTTCCGGCTGTACTTACGGTGTGAGACTGGTGCTTTAAAATGCCGATTGCAGGCCCCTCATGCAAGTCATGAATCGTTTTAACCACCACTTGATCTGGCGGAAGAGTTGCGCTTATTTGTGGAACAACGGCTACTCCTAAGTTTTCTTTTACAAAATGCTGAAGTGTGCTAATAGTGCCTAACTGGACTTTAGCAGGCAGTTGGCCCGTTCGTTCAAAGATTAGCTGCTCAATTTTCTTTTGAACGGAAGATTGCCCAGCTGTAATCAGCGTTTCGTGTATTAAATCTTTTGCAAAGATTGTTTTTCTTTTTGTTAGAGCATGATTGAATGGTAGTAGCAGCACAAGTTTTTCCGTTAGTAATGCCTCAAATTCTATATCTCTGAACGATTCTGAGACAGTGCCAATCGCGAAATCAATTTCTTGATTGCGTATATGTTGATGAAGATGCTTTTCGTCTGCAACGAGTAAGCTAATTTCTGTGTTGGGATATCTTTTTTTAAATAATGAGAGAATGGAAGGCAGTCGACTGCTTGCTGTAGGCTCTGCAGCACCTATACGGATAGTGCCAGCTTCGCCTGTTGAATAATCCTTTAAGGTGTTATTTAGATATTCATATTCCTTTAGTAAAATATTTGCCCGCTCGTAAAAGATTTTACCTGCTTCAGTAAGTTTTATGCTTTTTCCTCGTTCTAAAAGCTTAAATCCTAGTTCGGATTCTAACTTTTGAATGTGCAGTGTAATGGTAGGCTGAGAGTACTTTAAATATTCAGCGGCTAATTGAAAGCTTCCTAAACGAACAATGGTTTGAAACGTTTTAATAACGCGAAATTCCATCGAATTCCCTCCTTTTGCTATAAAACGATTGTGTTAATTTCTAATATTTTACCATAAAGCTAAGAATTAAAGTTTACAATTCCAATAAAAATACTAAGTATTAAAAAATATAAAGAAGTTATTTAGGTTTTTTAATAAAAATAAATGACATAATTAAATACGCACCTCATATGAGATGCGTATTTAATCACTGCTGTTGCTGTTCTCCGCCTGAATCAGATCCAGAGGAAGAAGAACCACCATCGTCGCTGCTTTGTTTTTGTCCACCTTGTGTTTCTTCAGCGGCTTTCAAAAGAATGTCTTGAATTTTAGATTGATAAAGAGGGCTATCAAACGTTTCGGTCATAATCTTTTGTAAATAAGTGCGATATTCTTTACTCTTTAAAACAGTCAGTACTTCTTTTTCCATAGCCGGATCCTTTAAAACATCTTGAAGCATTCCTTGATATTCAGGATCTTTCATCAGTTGTTTGATGACCGTCTTATTTTCTTTTTCTAAACTTTTAGCAAAGCTTTCAGCAAACTTCGGATCATCCATGGCTTTTTTCCAAAATTCCACGCCTTTATCTGAGACTAGGGTTTGAGAAATTGTATCTTTTATCGCGTTTTGATCCATTAAAATATCTTGTCTAACAGAAGGGTCTTTCATAATTGCCTCGACTGCTTTTTTTCCTTCATCTGTTTTTAAAATATCAACAACCATTTTCTTTGTTTGATCATAATCCATACCATTGTTCTCTTCATCTTGCGGTGCACAGGCTGTAGCTAAAAGCATACACATTCCTATATAAATGAGGAGCATGAGTCGCTTTTTCATAGTAATGAGCTCCTTTCCTAATATGCTTACGCTTAATATGAGATAATCAAGGTTTTTTATTCATAAAAGAGCTCTAGATTTTTCAAAACGTGATTGGTACAATTTATGAAAAGGTACAATTTTGTAACTTATGGGGGAGATGGAAGTGAATAGTCGAAATTGGGTTCGTCTATTTCTAACCACGTTAGCTGTCGGGGGGATAAGTACAGCTTTTGTTGGGTTTGCGGTGCGCTGGGGGGAATACGGTCACTTATTTCAACAAGGAAAGATAGGAGAATTTGTTGCTGTTTTAACATGGCTCGTAGGCGTAGGGTTTATTTTTAGTTTAATTAGCCAAATGGGGTTTTTTGCATATTTAACTATTCACCGATTTGGGTTGGGAATTTTTAAATCTGCATCACTTTGGAAATCGGTTCAAATTGTATTTGTTTTATTTGTATTATTTGACGTTGCTTATTTTCGATATAAGTTCTTTCAACAACCGGGAGAAGGCATAGGCAAGTATATTTTGTTAAGCGTTTTCTTGTTAGCGGTAGGGTTGTTAGTGGCGTATGCAAAGAAAAAGCAGACGAATAAAGAGGCTTTTGTACCAGCGCTGTTTTTTATGATTGTTGTAACGACAATTGAATGGTTCCCTGCGCTGCGAACGAACGAAGAAAGCTGGCTTTACCTTATGTTGTTTCCACTTCTAATTTGTAATATGTATCAACTTCTTATTTTGCCGAAACTTCTTACGCACGCAAGAATAGCAAAAGCAGACAAATAGCATATTTGTCTGCTTTTGCTTTCCGTATACAGTGGGAATAGATCTTAGCGGATATCTTTTACTTGGGTTTTTGAATTTGAAATTAATGTTGAAACACTTACGTTTGAGACTTTTTTATTTTGTAATGAATTCTTGATATATGGAATAGCCTTTGCTGTTTGTTGAGCGGAGTCAGACGCGTGCAGCAAGATAATATCGCCACCATCTAAGGGTTTTGTGACATTCGATACAATCTTTTCAACTCCTGGATTTGTCCAGTCTTTAGAATCGATGCTCCAGTGCACGGTTGTATATCCTATATCCGCTGTTAATTTTAAGATGTCTTTATTAAATTGCCCGTTAGGAGGTCGAAGAAGGTGAACATCTTTAAGTCCTAGGGAATCAAAGACTTTCTTTGATTTTGCAAGATCTTGTCTGATTTCATTAGGTTTTAGACTTGTATAGGAAGTATAGTCATAGCCCATTGTTCCAATTTCGTGGCCTTCTTTTTTTATGCGCTCTACAACATCTGGATGACGTTCAGCCCATGAAGCAGATAAAAAGAAAGTAGCATGTTCAATATGCTGTTCTTTCAGTTCATTTAGAATAGGAATAGCTCTTTCGTCTCCCCAGCTGATGTTAAATGTAAGAGCGACTTCGGGATTTTTATCATCCGCCTTATAAACAGCTCGTGGACCATTATCTGTTGAAAACACAGGAAAGTGAAACGTCTGTTGAGCATAAAGAAAAAAGCTTGTAAAAAAAGCAGCAACTACGATAAGCATTGTTTGTTTGATTCTTTTGGCTCGAATAGTATAAAACATATTCATTTTGTCACCTCATTTAATAAGTAGTACTTGTCTAATTTGTATGCGTTTTGTCTACAATTAATAACAGGTAAGGAAAAGAACGACTGATTTTATTTTGATGTTTGAGAATCAATGTCGCAAAAAGCAGGTGAATGAATGAAAATTTGTTTATTTAATCAAGTGGAGTGTTTAGAGTTAGAAGCACTACTCAGAGAAGAAATGAAAAGAACAAACGTTGCTTTTCAACAAAGTTTGGATCATGTAGTTCTTGAACGAAACATTCAAGAGAAGTATCAAATCCTTTCAAAGATCTTGCTAAGGTTCAGTGAAAACTGGGAAGTAAATAAGATTTTTTGATAAAACGAAAAAAACTTTTCGAAAAGTGTTGACTTTATATAGTACAGATGTTAAATTATTAAATGTCGCTGATGGGTGATTGAAAAACAATCGCAATTCATCAGAAAAAAATATTAAAAAGTTGTTGACAAATGAAAGACAACTTGTTAATATAAAAAAGTCGCTCAAGAGCGGCGGTTGAACTTTGAAAACTGAACAAAGCGACAAACGTCAACGTTAATTTTTATTTTTTAAATTGAGCAA
>NZ_JBHZOR010000015.1:0-54601 GCF_042787605.1 Priestia sp. YIM B13491
TCAAGCAATTGAGGATCAAATAAAAAAAACAGCTTAAGACTTAACTTTTTTGTGTCCAAATTATTGACTCAAATCCAATAATTGTATTTACCTAGTTAGTTTCACAAATTGCATTTGAAATTTCACTCTAGATTTTTAATCTCTTAAATAACCAATAATTCCACCAAAGACTCCTATCGCAAGCGAAATGGGGATAGCTGCTATTCCGCCATATGCCACTGCAAATCCTAATCCATCTCCATCTGAAGGATTGGTTATATGATTTCCTTGCATGGTCACCCAAATGAGTAGAGCGCCAACCATTACAACAAAAGAAATGATAGTAGTCAGTAAAAATGCGCTAAAAGCTTTAATCATAAATTCTCCGTCACCCTCGCAATATACACTATTTGTTATTCTTCTTATTATAGTAATGATAACCAATAAAAACCAGGGGATTTTGTTTGAGAAGTTATCGTAGTGGGAGATTGAACAGACTAAGTTACCTAATTGATGGGCAATTCGTATAAAGTTAGTGTAGAGATAAATGATTGAAAAAAATGTTTGTTAGAAAGGTTGATTGTATGGAGAAGATAAGTTACGTATCTTTATGGGTTGGTAAATTTTCGTCTATTGAAGAGCTAGAAAATTATCTTTTGATTGCTTACACAGAAGACGGAGACGCTATACCTTCACAATTCGAAAAGGACTTTAATATTGAGTACTTTGACGAAGATTTCAGTGAAGCTCACTATGAGGATGTTGAGGTTCATAAACTTTCACAATTACTAGAAGGTTGTTCGTACGATGATGTAGTTATTCCTAACTTTGTTGAAAAATACGGAGATGCCTTACCTACTAATGCTAACAGTTTGATTTTACTTTACGATTTTGAACATACAAAAAGCAGGGATGACGACGAGATTAACCGCGTTAAATATGTAGGAAGTGTTCAATATGAATAATTTAGTAAAATGTTTGTAGCTTGTTTACACAATAAATGCGTTCACTTATAAAGGTTATATTATGAGGAGGTGACGAGCTTGGAAATAGCACATTTAGTCATTATGAAGTCTGTAAAATGGGGAGTGGTTGCCAATGCAATATGTGGAGCGGCATTTGGTATTTTATATCTACTGGGAATAATCAACGTTAGCTTATAAGAATCGTAACAACTCAACATGTTGATAAAAAACACTGGATAAATAACTTTACATACGAGAAATTTATAAATTCAACCAGCCCTAGTATTAGCCATGAACTGGTTGAATTATTTAGTTCCTAGAGGAAAGATTACGTCCACTAGATGGAGCTTTATGTGAAACCATAATTGCTTGAAAGACAATTATGGTTTCTTTTTTTGTGATATTTTCCAGTTTCTTATTTCTACATCCGTGAAGCTATATGGAAAATTACCTATAAAACATCTTTGTTTAAATACTTATTTCTCTTTTTCTGATACCATTTCCACTTTGCTTGGCCAAAAAGCAAACCTTCCTAAAACCGTCGTGATCGCAGGTACAAGGAATGGTCGCACAATAAATGTATCTAACAGAACACCTAAAGCCGTGATAATTCCGAACTGAACGAGAACTTGAATCGGCAGTGTTGCTAGAACCGCGAAGGTAGCAGCTAAAATAATTCCAGCGGATGTGATCACACCGCTTGTTTCGCTTACGCCTTCTTTAATGGCTTGTTTTAACGGCATGTGCTTCTTTTTCTGCCAGATGCTTGAGATCATAAAGATATTATAATCCTCACCAAGCGCCACTAAGAATACAAACGCGTATAAAGGGATCGCTCCTTGAATAGCATCTGCCCCCATGATGTTGTGAATGATGAGCCAGCCTAACCCTAAAGCTGCACTGTAAGACAAGATGACCGTTCCAACCAAGTAAAGCATAGCTACAATAGAACGTAAGTAAGCCAATAGCAGCAACGATATAAAAATAATGATTAGCGGGACAATGATACTGTTGTCTTTATCACTAACCGTCATCGTATCATATTGCGTCGCTGTTTGACCGCCAATCCATACTTTGGATTCCACTTTGGAAACTCCTGACTGCGATAGTGCCTTTTCTGCTGCATCTTTCAAGTCTGGAATAGCTTCCATTGCTTCTATACTATATGGATTTATATTAAACGTGACGTCATATACTTTTAAATTCTTATTACTTTTACCACTTTGAGGTGCAGAAACGGTACTAATAAGATCATTTTTCTTTAATGCTTTTTCTAGATCTATTGATTTTCCTTCCGTATCAATAACTACTTGTGCTGGCGCCAGTTCGCCAGGAGAGTATGCGTCAGAGATAACCGCAAACCCTTCACGAGAAGGCATATCTTCAGGGAAAGAAGACAATATATCATACGTGTACTTGATTTGACTAGAATAAATGGATAAAGCTCCAAAAAAGACTAGACAAGCTACAATGATTGTCCATGGTTTAGTCGTAACCACATTACCAATCCAATTCCCGAAACGTTTTTTCTCTTTTCGGTCACGCACCGGTTTTCCTTTCTTTTTCGCCAATTCTTCTTCCATTTCAGGAGTACGAGGGACGAAAGGATAAAAAGAACCTCTTCCCATAACCGAAAGCAGGGCAGGGATAAGTGTTAAACTTGCTAATCCCATAACTAGAATAGATAAGCTAAAAGGGATTGCAAAACGGTGGTAAGCACCGTATTTTGCTACAATCAAGGCCAGAAGAGAGATGACAACTGTAAATCCACTCATAGCTATAGCACCTGAAGCACCTTTAAAGGCGTTAATAAGTGCTTGTCTCTTATCTTTTACTTTGCGAAGCTCATCGCGATAATGAGAAATTAAAAATAAACAATAGTCTGTTCCTGCTCCAAATAGCAAGACCGTCATAATGGATATGGACTGCGAGTCAACCGTAATCCATTCTTTATCTGCCAAAATACCGAGAATCGGACTCAGCACCCCATAGGCAAAACCTACACCGATTAAAGGAATAATCGCTAAAATTGGGGAACGATAAATGACAAGAAGTAAAATTAAGACTAATAAAACTGTCGCGATTAGTAAGGAAACGTCTGCTCCTTCAAATAAGCTGGTTGCATCTACTTGAATTCCTACAGGTCCTGTAACACGCGTGCTTAGCTTATCTTTTGCATCGATATCTGTAGCAAAAGAATCATATGAAACCTGTTCTTTTACTTGTTTTTTAATCGCGTCTAGATTTTTTTCTAGTACATCCGTTTCAACGTTTTCTTTAAAGAAAATGGGCTGTACAAGCGTTGTACCGTCCTTCGAAATCATTTTTTGTAAAGCTGCTAACGGTAATTTGTGCAAAGGTGGAGTAGACGTTTGTTCTTCTAATGGTTTCTTTTCTAAATCTGCCGCCACTTGCTGAATAGATTTTAAGTCATCGGTATTCAAACCCGATTCTTTATGCCATGTAAGCAGGGCAGGAACCCCTGAAGAGTTAGGGAATTCTTTCTTTATGAGATTTTCAGCCTCTACGGAAGGTGAATTCTCACTTAAGTTTGGTGCATTGTTCACTTCCGTTTTATTAACGGCAGGCCAAGCAATCGTTAGAACTGCAGTTGCCAGAATCCATACGGCAATAACAACCCAACGACTCACTTTTCCAGTCATCAATCGACTGAATGTTGCTAAAGGTGATTCTTTCATTAATTCTCCCTCATTTCCAAATCTGTTTGTTTCTATTACAATATATATAGAACCTTCAATAATTATATATACCAGAAGGTTAATTAATCAACTAGTTTAAATGTGCCAATTTCTTGAACTAGAAGGAGGGCCCTTATGAATACGAATCAGACACCGAAAAAAAAGCCTGGCAGACCTAAAATAACAACTGAAAATAATATAACAAGAGAGCAAATTTTAAAAACAGCTGCCCATCTCTTTATGGCATATGGATACGAAAAAGTTTCAATGGAGCAAGTGGCTGAAGCAAGCGATGTGACCAAGGCCAGCGTTTACTACTATTTTAAAAATAAAGCAACTTTGTTTACAGTTTCGGTATCAAGCATGTTTCAACGTATTACAAAACAAACGGAGAAATTATTACAAAATTCCAATGGTCTAAAACACAGATTATATGAGGTAACATTAGATCATTTAAAAAGACCGCATATTGATTTTGAAACATTATTGCAAGAAGCGACTTCTTCGCTTACAGAAGGTCATATTCATGAAATTCGTGAAGCGGAGAAAGCGATACATGAGGCATTAGAGAATGTATTCAAGCAAGCTGCAAACAGCGGAGAAATCGTCGTAGCAAGTCCTAGATTGCTTGCGCATACATTTTCCACGGTAACAATGATTCGGAACAAAAAAGAATTAATTACAGAATTAGGGGGCCCTGAAAAAACGGCTCAGGCTCTAGTGGATCTTTTTTGGGTAGGGATTAGTCCTAATTAATTTTCTTATTTCACTATAAAAACCAGCTGTAACATATTAACCAATATGTTACAGCTGGTTTTTTATTGTTCACAGGTACTTCTTGAGAAAAGGGAAAGGGCATAACAATAATAAGGTGACTTTCTAACCTATGTAAGTATGTTGACATAAACTATTTACTGACATACTGGAATTCGTATTTATGTTTATCTTAAGAGATGTTCAATTGTTGATTAGTGTTAAAAAAATGAAAATTTTATCTTTTAGAGTTTACTGCAGCATATATGGTTATTCTATTGTAAACAAAACTTTTAGCATAACAGCTTACATTTTGGAAAGGAGAAAAGCGGATGGAATCTATTTGGCTGGAATACGTATGGGCATTATTGATTCTAATCGGGTTAGAAGGATTATTATCAGCTGATAATGCTCTCGTACTAGCAGTTATAGCTAAACATTTACCCGAGGATCAGAAAAAAAGAGCGATTAATTACGGAATTCTTATGGCATTTATTTTTCGATTTGGAGCTCTTTTTGCCATTTCATTTATCGCCAACGTCTGGTGGATACAGGCCGTAGGAGCAGTTTATCTTCTGTATTTAGGTTTGAAACATGTCATTCAGGCGCGGTTTGGGAAACATAATGAGAATATTCATGATGATGATGAGAAGGAGTCTGCTGGAAAGGGGTTCTGGCCGACAGTTGGGAAAATTGCGTTAGCTGACCTTGCTTTTGCCATCGATTCTATTTTAGCTGCAGTGGCCATAGCTCTTGGACTTCCTGATTCACAGTTTGGAGAAATCGGTGGGATGGACGGAGGGCAGTTTGCAGTTGTAGTTCTTGGAGGAGTTGCAGGCCTTATCTTAATCAAGTTTGCAGCAAGCTGGTTTGTAAAACTCCTTGAAAAACGACCTGCCCTAGAAACGACAGCATATGCCATTGTTGCCTGGGTAGGTGTGAAACTTGCTGTTATTACTTTTGCACATAAAGATATTGGTGTCTTAGATCCTCATTTTCCTCATAGCACCATTTGGACCCTGATTTTCTATGGAGTCTTAGTTGGTATCGCGCTATTGGGTTGGTTTGCACCGGGCAATAAGTCATCAGAAAAATCATCAGCCTAGAAGGTAATTGAGTGTAATGCGCACCCTGAATTTACTAATCACCCTTACTCTTTCCGTCCAAATGGATCCTCATTTCAGCATTTAAAAGGATGTTTAGATTCTATAGAAAATTGAGTTTTGTGGTTTCAAGCGTAACCATCAAGTGCGTTAATCCAAAGCCGGGTTAACGCACTTTTTAATTGAAATGGTGGCGCAAACGAACTTGGTTATTTTATTTATTATTTTTGTTCTTTTTACGATAATCAGTAAAGCAGGCAATTAAGAAAATCCCAATAAAAAAACCGATGAAAAGACCGATAAGACTTTCTATTTGAACATCTTTTTCTCTAATTATTTGACCGTAAATTACCCTGAATATAACACCAACAAAAGAGAGAACAACAGCCTTGATGGTAATATGTAAAAAATTAATAAAATCACACCTTTTTACAAAATGTATTACCCAATTTTGAACGATTAAAAAGGTCTAGAAAGAAAGACTTACAATTTAAGGTTCATTGAAGGGCTACATATTACACCTAAAGGGATTTATTCTGCAACACAATGGAAGGTCAATTGCAAAAACAGGTGATTATTTTTGTTAGTTTTAATATTCCTGTTTCTTTTTCTAAAATTTTTAAAAAATAATGAATACTTGTTTAAATGGAAATGATTTGGGAATATAATTCACAAGTCAAAAAAATGACAAGGAGGATGCAAACATGGCAAAGGGACTAGCTATGCACGAAACGCTAGAAGTTCATGAAATCTTAACGCTTAAAACATCATGTGTAACAAAAGGAACAGCGATGTTGGAATTGGTAGAGGATGAGGAATTAAAAAAAATTCTTGAAGAAGATGTTCAAACATCTACTGAAGCGATTAAAGAATTGAAAAAAATCTTAAAGAAAGCTCAATAAATAGGAGGGGTAGAAAAATGGCCACTAAAAGTACTCTTACTAAAACGTTAGACGATCTTGCTATTGCGACCGATTTATTATTATCAGCTAAGAATGGTGTACGAACATATGCTGTAGCGCTTACGGAAACAGCGACACCCGAAGTACGAAAGGTATTAAAAAAGCAATTAGATAAAGCCATTGAGCTTCATGAAAAGATTGCTCAATATATGATTGATAATGAGATGTATCATGCCTATGATGTAGAAGAACAAGTAAATCACGATTTAAAAAAGGCAGATAAAGCGTTAGATTTAGCGAAAGGTTAACTAAAATTCCCCCTCTATTGTCAGAGGGGGAATTTTTTCAAGGTTACATAAAAAGTTCTCTTTCCATATTTCTAAAAAGGAAAAGAAGTCTATATTTTATTCTCTTAGAAGTAGATAATTTACCCCATTTTATACAATATTTAGATGATTTTTTATAGTCTTTTATCCCATATCCGAATAAATTGGTTTTAATTGGCTGCTGAAGGATACACCTATTAGTAGAACGACATATTCTATGGGGATAGAGGAGGAGAAAATAGTGAAGGAAATTAAAGTAGCAGAAAATAGTGGTCAGGCAAATAAGTTTATTGAAGAGCTTTTCGCTAACGGGTTTAGTAAAAGTGAAATTTATTTATTGACTTATAATAAAGAGCGCTCGGAATATTTAACAAATACAACAAATACAAAAGAATATCGAGGTTCTGAACAAGGAGTTTTTGAATCTGCAGTTAATAAGTTATTTTCTCGTGAAGATGAACTTCATTCTAAAATGGCCTCGTTAGGTTTAACCCAAGAAGAAGCTAAACAGTGTGTCGGTGAAATGAAACAAGAACGTATAATCATTATTGCAAAAAAAGATGTGTAATGGTTTTTCCTTGCAATAACTTTCGAAGAAACTAAGTGATCGAGAAGTATTAGTAAATCATACTAGCATGTTGCTTTATATATAATATTTGTTCTTCTGTACGAAGGGTTTATGAATCGGAAAGATACTGAACGAAAAGTATATTACTTGAGTCGTTTACTACTCTCATATGGAGGTGAAAGGGTAATGATTCAATTTTTTGGTATCCACATAGGGACGTTATACTTTCCTACAAGTATCCTTCTAATTACTTTATTAGTTTTAGTAGGTTTTATTATCTATTTTCTTAGTAGAAGAAAAAGAAATAGAGATCAAACGATTCATTCAAATGAGAATAGGGTAAAGGGCAAAAGAGGAAAAGACAAAACTCTGTAAATGATCTAAAAGAAGAATTAATATATTTGGTCATCAAAAAGAATTCTCGTTTGAAGTGAAAAAAAATCATCCTAATCCTACAGTTCCTGATACAGCCTTACACCATGATTTAACTCGTAAGAAAGTATGATTTAAATAAATGCAGAGAGGGCCCTTGAATTCATTTCTAAGGGCTGTTTTTATTTTTGTTCTGTAAAGGACAGACGACCTTATAATCTTCTATTTTCTTACTATTTCTTATTTATAACTTCAAAGGAAACTTTATTATCATTTTTTAAGATCTTAAACAAGCAATTGAACCCTTGATAAATTGGAAATAGTAGTCTAACCTTCATATTAAGGAGTGAAAATTATGAATGAAAACATTTCAGGTATTGATTATCAGGAAGTCATTGAATATGCGTTAGATCCACTCATTATTCATTCAAATCATAAGATTATATATGTTAACCACGCAGCTGAACATTTTTTTAGAGGAAAAAGGGAAGATATCATAGGTGCAAGTCCTTTAGATATATTTCAAGAAACATCTAAAGCAGCAATAAGGAAAAGAATCCAATCTGCTTATGAACGTCCAGCAGAGCTTATTGAGGAAACCATATTTAGATTGGACGGGACAACTGTTAATGTTGAATTATATTGTCATCCCTTGCTGCTGGGAGATAAAAAAGTAATCCAAACCTATGTGAGAGATATTACGGTAAAAAAAGAGAGTGAAACAAGACAAAAAGAAATAATAAAGCAAATAAATGAACTGTCTACAACCCTTGTTCCTCTTTTAGAGGGAATCGCTGTACTTCCCTTAGTAGGATCCATAGATGAGGAAAGAGCAAACCAACTTTTAATGGCTGTTCCAGTAAAAGTGCAGACACAAAATATAAATTGTTTAATTATAGACTTTTCTGGTATTTATACATTGAATTCAATTGTAACGGAGCATCTTTTTAAAATTAATAGCGTTATGTCACTACTTGGAGTGCAATGTATCTTAACAGGATTAAGACCAGAATTATCTCGCTCTGCTGTACAGCTAGGTATTAATTTAGGTTCTACCCCGACAATGGCTACCGTAAAAAACGCACTTCATTTTTTAGGAATCACTTCTAGTAAATAACCTGTAAAATGAAAATAACCAAAGCAACTTTTACAATTTTAAAGATACATATTATATGAATCTTTAGGTGGTGCTAAACCTTTTAGAGGGATTTTTTAATTAAAGGAATAGTGGCATCATCTGTACGTTTTCGTGCTGTTTTAAATATCTTTAGGTGAGTTTTTTAAATTAGATTTGTATCCTGTATACATTAGAAAAACAAAAAAGAAACTCCTGAACATATACCAGGAGTTTCTTTTGTTTAAAATAGTATATTGTGCAATTGCACGTTTGTTAAATAAAAGATAGAAGAATCATTGAATCGCTTTCTTCAGTTTAAGATCTTGTATAAAGCTTCAGAAGCGTTATCTATATCATAATCGTTATAATTTAAGGTTTTTTGATCCGTAAGTGTAGTGATTTGAAAAATCTTAGATGTTTTACAATACGACAGTTCCAGTACTTGAGGAATGGTATGAGTAATAGCGCTATCCTCATATTGAATCAGAGTATAAAGCGTTTTTTTTATTTCAAGTATATTCATAAAAGTACCTCTTTCCATTATAAGGAAACCCAGGGTACAAAGAGACCATATAATTTTAATTTATGTTCTTACTCTATTGTAACATATGAACGTATAGAAAAATACCTGTCGAGAACAGACAGTATGGTAACTGCAATTGTAAATTCTATACACTTCTAATTCTGCTAGCTGGTCAGTTAAAAAGGTGACTATCAACAGAACATGTTCTTCTTATAATAGAATTACCTTGAATAGATTCAGTAATAAAAAAGAGTAGATTATTAATCTACTTTATTGCTTTATAAACAACTGGTGAGGAAAGTTTAATCAATGTAGACGGCTCTCCAAAAGCCATAGATTCATCAATAAATGCTTCAAGAGATTGAACAGAATTAGTTAAAACTTTTACTAGATAGTTATATTGGCCTGCCAAACGATGACATTCGATAACTTCAGGGTGTTCTTTACAATATTCTACGAATTGCTTACATTTTGTATTGCTATATAAAATAAAAGCTGTTACAGGTTTATTAAAATTTTCAGGATTAATTGTTGCTCTATATCCATCTATTATGTTTTTTTCTTCAAGTTTTTTTACTCTTTCATTAACAGCAGGGGTAGATAAGCCAACCAGCTTTCCCAACTGTGTAACGGACAAACGAGCATTCTCTTGTAGATATAGTAATATATTTTGATCAATTTCATCCATAAAACATACCCCGCTTTAAATTATAAATTAAAATAATGAATTTTCCGTCAATATTAAAGCTATTAATTAGTAATACAATAAAATAGATATGTGAAAATAGAAATTTATACAATACAATTTAATTATATCAAAAGGAGGGATTTAATGGCTTTAGAAATGAGAAATACATGCGAAAAGTGCAATAAGAAACTCCATAATAGCTCTGTCGCTTATATCTGTACTCATGAATGTACATTCTGTGATAAATGTAGTGAAAACGCGATGTATATTTGTCCTAACTGTGGAGGAGAACTAGTTAAAAGACCAAGGGGCAAAGAACATTCGTTAAGTTGCTCACTGAGCTTGTCATAAATTTAGAGACAACACTGTATAGATAGTGCAGTCAAAACAGCTACGATCAATGGAGTGGGCATTCAACAGCGAACCATAACAGGTTTAAGTACGGAACAAATTATAAAGCATCATAGTGAAAGTTTACATGGTCATTACAATGTTGGACACTTTTCAATTGTCAGAAATGCAGAAGAAGACTTGTTTTGTCCGACACATTATTCTTATAGGTAACTAATTGCACGAAGACAAAGATTTTTAGAGTACTGAAAATCGAATTCAGTAATCGATTGATTTATAGATAAAACAGAAGGTAATAGTACATAACTAAAATAAAGCCCTAAAAGTGTTTAATTGACGCTTCTTAGGGCTTTGTTTCTGCCAATCATTGTGTTTCAATCGTTTTTTATTAAGCAGGAAAGCCTCCTGTTGGCGGTGGCCATGCTCCGTTTAACCTTCTCATAATGACAATTTCACCTAGATGATAGCTATTGTGAGAAGCAATATTACGCAGTAATCCCCCTGGGGTTTCACTTGGCCAAGCATCCAGAGGTTCTTCGATTGCTAATGTATCAGCTAAGTGACATGCTTCGTCAATTCCATTACAAAAATGCTGGATTGTCTTTTTCCATTCTTCCTCATCAACCGGAGCAGGGTGTTCAGGCCAGCTTTCACTTACACTTTTCGGTCTTTCAGGGTTTTCTCCTTTAGCAAGGGCAAGTAAAAAGTCTTGCCAATAGCTCATATGCTTCACTAATTGATAAATAGAATAAGGTAATTCCTTTTGTTTATGTGAAGCAAGCTCTATATTAATATCAGTTATTGCGTTAATCGTCGGAAGATGGCCTCTTTCACCTCGCAGTGATTTGATAAGCGCATCACGAAATGCTGTATTCGTTTGTGTCATGTTTTTTTCAGCCTTTCTTTTTCAAAGTATTAAGCTTGTAACAGTCTAACACAAATCAGTTTAATATATGTACTTCTGTGATTAACGACTTACTACAACAAAGCCACTAAAACAATTAGTATCAATCACAATTTTTTGTTTGTAAGTCACCTTTATATGAAGAAATATGGTTTAATATAAAATATATAGAAATAAGTAGAAAAAGGTACCCTTTATGGAAAGTGAAAAAGATTATGTGATTTTGAGAAAGACGATAACAACTCTTTCTACAAGCTTTATTTTAGCTTACCTTTTGACAATAACAGGTCTGATTCAACAACTAACTGACGGAGAAGAACTATCGTATCATACTGGAAATGACATGGTAGGGTGGTTCCTTGTATATCTTTTTTATGTAGGGGCCGTTATTGCTGTATATGGAAATTTTGTCTCAGTTATACTGGACGCTATTCGAAAGAAATGGCTTCCCAACATGAGGTGGCTATTTGTCTTCTTCCACGGCATATTAGGCTTAATTAACGGTTTGTTTTTTCAAGATACACATTTGTCTTATTACGGGATGGCAGCCGCTATGTTATATGCATGTATAGATTGGTGGGTAGAAAGAAGAATTGACAGGGAAAAAAGTACAAAGGTATTGCTAATTATACCTCTTATTCTTTCACTTCTCAGTTGGAGTATATTAGAAGCGCTATCACCTAGCCTTCCGCCATTTACGAAAGAAGATGCCATAGAGTTTGCGACAAGTGGTGAAGGAACAGATATTGATTTATTTCCTGCTAAAGTTGGAACATGGAAAGGAGCTTTTGGAGGGTATCAAATCGAAAGAAAAACTCGTGCTAAAAAATTAAATAAAGAGTTTTATCTAGTGACGTTTGAAGAAAACTGGACTAAAGGTAAACAAAAAGGACGCTATGTAATGTCTTATAAAGTAGATCGCAGCAGTGTCTCAGGGGATGGCGGAAGTGGCACAACACCTCCTTATTATGAAAAGGTATTAGAACAATAAAATAGTAAAAATTAAGTTTATGGATAAAGGAGCTTTGATCTATGTCTAAGATTTCTCTAGCAGAGGCTGTGAAATTGAAAAGTGTATTATCAAAACGAATACATGAATTAGAAGAAGAGATGGACCGAGTTGCATTTGTAGAGATCGAAAAAGGGGAGAAGATTCCTCCTCAGGCTAGATCACTATCTGATGTTGAACAGGATTTAGAGGACATTCGAAAGGATTTGCGTCTACTTGATAAATTAATGTATCAAGCCAATATTCAAAATAATATTACTTATAATGAACACAAACTAACAATTGTAGAAGCGATTGAATATGCCACTCAATTACGTGCTAAAGCAAGAAAATATAAGGAGTTTGGTTCATCATCTAAAGAAGAATATCCTTACTACGGAGAAGGGGTATCCATTATTAAAGTGGCTACATTTGATCCTGAAGAATATCGTCTAAGAGGGCTAGAGGTTGAAAAGAAAGCAAATAGATTATCAAATTTAATTAACGCTAAAAACTATCAAATAGAGTTAGAGTTTGATGGAGATAAATATTTTTAACCCTTGAAGAGGTGAGACTCCCTTCAAGGCATAGAAGGAGAATGTTTAGTGTACTCAAAGTACTATTGTGATGGCAAGTGATAAAACCAATAATCCAATGACCCATTACACTGTTACTATTTACCAATAACCAACTATAGCAATGGACGGTCGATGACCAATACCTCCTTGTTTTTAACTCCTTCTATGGTGCCCTTACTTGTAAGTTAAGTAAGGGCCTTATTTATCTTATTTTTATTAGAAAGCTTTCAGTATAATAACACCTGTAATAATAAGAGTAACCGAGATAATCTTTCTTTTGTTTTTTGATTCCCTAAATATATAAATACCTAACAGCGTTGTACTAACAATCGTCAGCCCTGCCCATATAGCAAAAACGACGCCCATTTCAAAATAGTGTGTCGTTAGAGAAATAAAATAAATACAAGCAATGAAGAGTAGAAATGCCCCTATTGTGGGAACAGTTTGTCTAAAACCTTTGGATAGTTTTACGCACATTTGCCCTCCAATGCCTAAAATTAAGCCAACCGTTAAAAATACGTATCCCATTACGCTGTCATCCTTTCTTTAGAGCTCTCTTTAATTTTAAGAGAAACTGCACCAATTATAATAAGAGAAACACCTAAAATTTTAGATAAGGAAATAGTTTCATCAAAAAAGATAATACCTGTGACCACAACAATTACGGTTGCTCCTCCAGCATACAAAGCACTTGCTACTCCTACTTCACCTTTGGCGTTAAGGAGCATATAAGCAGCAATTGAAGAACAATAAAATAATATGGCAAAAACAGTAGGAACAAAGTTTGTGAATCCATTTGTAAGATTAAGAAAAAATACTGCGATTACCTCCAAGATGATGGCAAGAAACAATAGTAAATAAAACAATCAGATTTCCTCCTTTCAGTCACCTCATTTTAAGAACTTTACGTAATTGCTACTAAATAATTGCAGTAGCACTCGGATGTCATTATTTTATCTAGAGCTTGATATCTTGTAAAATAATGATAAATGATTATAGATATCACTATTATTAATACCTAAATAAATGTAAGTGGAAAGGAGGATGTTTATGGAAGTAGAAGATATACGCATATTCATGGCTGTAGCAGAATACGGCAGTGTAAGCCTTGCCGCTGATAAGCTAGGTTATGTCCAACCAAATGTAACAGCACGCATTCGGTCTCTTGAACGAAAAATTGGACACCCATTATTTCATCGTCACAGACGCGGAATGACATTAAATGTAGAAGGTCGAAAACTTTTAACGTATGGAGAACAAATGATGCGGCTGATGGATGAAATACAGAAAGCATTTCAAGATGAGCATAACCTTGTTGGATCATTATGTATTGGATTAGTTGAAACGGTAGTAGGGTTTCCTGAAATCATTTCTTCCTATCATAATAAGCACAAAAATGTGGATATTTCTCTAGTATCAGGAGTAAGTACACAATTAATAGAGAAAGTTCTTAAGTTCCAGTTAGACGGGGCATTTGTAGCAGAACCAGTAAATGTGTCAACGCTTGATCAAATTCCGGCTTTTGATGAAGAAATTGTACTTGTATGCAGTGCAAATGAAAAAGGTAAGAAGCAGATTCAGTCTGCCAAAGAGTTACTGCACTTACCATTCATTTTATTTAATGAAGGCTGCCAATATAGAGAAAGACTACAGCAGTGGTTACAAGACGAACAAATAGTATCACCAAAAATCATGGAATTTGCTACACTTGAAACGATTATGGGGACAGTAGTTTCTGGTCTTGGTGTGACACTTATAGCCCGGTCATTAGCGGAAAGATATGAGAGGGAAGGATTAGTACAACTCTTTTCAATACCCGAGCCTTACAGAAACCTCAGAATTGTGTATGTTCGTCGCTCCGACTCCTATCTAGGAGTAACTGAGCGTGAATTTATAAAGACAATCAGCGAAGTAAGAGAAGGGAAAAAGCAGAGAACGAATTGAATCGATTATAAAAGATATAAACGAACACACGATTGTAGAAAGAGTTGAATCGGACGAAGTAGGAGGGCTAAAGATCTTTTTATCTCAAGGTTATTTATTGGAGGTATTTCCGGATACGTCAGAAGACGATGAATATAGTGAGTTCTGGAGACTTTTCAACCGGAAGGAAGACAGCCCTCACTTTGTTGTCACAGGAAATGGGACTAAAAACCAGTGATCGCATAATTAAAGAAACGAAAAAAGCACAAACCCGTTGGAACCAAACGTTTTTGTGCTTTTTTCTTATTTTATAATTGAGTTACATATAATCATAAGCGGAATCATCAAAATAGAGCCAGTGATAATATTCAACCTGCGGATCTGTCATCTTCGAAACTTCTTCTTCATTGAATTTTTGATACTCAACTAATTTCTGCACTTTAGAATTTCTTTCCACTTGGCTCATTTTAAATCCTCCTTATAGTTTGAGAAGTAACAATGTATTTAAATATAGAAAGCGTTTTCTTTTTCTTGTTTTTATTATATATCTCAATATGAGATTAAAACAATATCAATTATAGATGATTTTTCAAAAAACAATATAGAAATGGTATTATGGCGTCGGATTGGGACAACAAGGCTTCTGCAATCGAAATTAAATAATGGGTGATTCCCAATGACAAGGCTAAAAATTTTTTGTTAGTATTGTTGCTTAATCCCTAAAAAACATTATGATAACTAGCTCTATAAATTAGAAATAAAGCTAGCTTAACACAGCTAGCTTTATATTTTTTATGCTGTTTTCCAGAGCTGTACATTTTCAACTGTCGTTCACTTTGTTATAAAAGCTCTTTAACATTTTCATCATGTTACGCCCTGAAGTTCTTGACATTTGATTATTATCTTCATCATCATGAGTACTCAGGTACCAGCTTCCTTTGTTATCTTCATTTAATCTATATACCTTATTCGTTCTACTGTCTGTATAAAAGTTTCCATCCTTCAGTCTCACACAATCCCCCCTCTACCAAGTGTCTATCCTGTATTATGCCCAAGATATCAATTTTATGAAAAATTTCATATACCCAAAAACAGCAGGTTTCTTAATGCGCTTATTATTTTGTAAGTAATCTACAGAGGTGCAAAAATGGTGAAAGTCCATTGAATTTACGTACTGCTAGTAAACCTTAAATTAGCTCTTAATAAGATACATATATTTCCACCTTGAATTTTATCTATTTTTCTGTATTTGCTATCTTCCGTTCTGTGTGTTACGCTTAGGTTAATTATTTTTGTTCGGTGTAGGATTGAGAGAAGAGAAATCTCTTCCACAGAAATTTTCATCTTAAGATAGTATGGTTGGACAAGGGTAGTAATACAAGTGTGGAGATTCCACACCAGGAGGCAATATTATGGAACAAGGTACAGTAAAATGGTTTAATGCAGACAAAGGCTTCGGTTTTATCGAAATTGAAGGCGGAGACGATGTATTCGTACATTTCAGCTCTATTCAAGGTGAAGGCTTTAAATCATTAGAAGAAGGTCAAAAAGTAACGTTTGACATCGAACAAGGCCAACGTGGAGCACAAGCTGCTAACGTTCATAAAGTAGCATAATTAAAATGAGTAAAAAAGACTCCACCTAGGAGTCTTTTTTTTACTTTTGATTTCAGTAGCTCGCAAAAGATATATTATATCTTATTTTAAAATCTCGTTATAATAGAAAAACCAGCGTTTTAAGGCTGATTTTTGGATAATACGAAGGTACAAGGTATGGACTAGTTAACCATACACTAGAAATACAAAGCAAATATGGCATGTTTGTTTGGTAAGAAGTTTACTTTCAGTTAAAGAAGTGCCGTAAGTTTTTTATAGATTTTTACAACAGACGGATATAAATTATTTTTGATGGGGATTAGGAGACGCATCTAAAAGCCGTTCTCCTGTTCTCATTTTATGGCCACATAAAGGACACTTTTGGTGTTTTTGATAAGAGAAATTTTTTCTCATCCAACCATTACATTCTTCTGATTCACATTCCCAAATCTCTATTTGTTCTTTAGGTAAGGGCTCTTGATTTTTCTTCCTATGGTTATAATACATAACTACATCATCCCTCCTCCTAAATAGTATACCTTTTAAAAAAGAAATAGTGAGAACCATATCTTTCTAAATTAAACCACACTTTATAGACCCTATAAAAATTTATAAATACACGTAAGCGCGGATAAAATAAGGCATGAATTCGCCTTGTATAGATACGCTAAAATAAGATGTTCGTGAATAATAACTCTGATTTCCAATACGCAGAAATGAATAAATAATATCTCTGGTTAAAGAGTACTTTTTTCATTTCTGAATTTAAGTAAGAGAAGGAGCACAAAAAAATGAAAAAATTTTCTGATTTTAATTTAAGCAAGGCCATTGAAAAGGCAGTTCATAACTTGGGTTTTGAAGAGGCTACGCCGATTCAGGCTGAATCCATTCCGATAGCTATGACGGGTAAAGATCTAATTGGACAAGCTCAAACCGGTACTGGAAAGACAACAGCTTTTGGCATTCCTCTTATAGAGCGGGTTGAGCTTGGTGAAGAAGGGATTCAGGGAATAGTCTTAGCACCGACACGTGAACTGGCTATACAAGTAGCAGAGGAGTTAAACCGAATTGGACAGGTAAAAGGAGTTAAAACGCTGCCCATTTATGGAGGTCAGGATATTAATCGTCAGATCAAAGCCCTTAAAAACAGACCGCATATTATCTCGGCAACCCCAGGGCGCCTTAAGGACCATATGAAGCGAAGAACCATTCGTTTAAATCATATTCGTACAGCTGTTCTGGATGAAGCAGATGAGATGTTAAATATGGGCTTTATTGAAGATATCCAAACGATTCTTGGCGGCATCTCTTCTCCCCATCAAACCTTACTATTTTCAGCAACCATGTCGAAGCAAGTACAAAGTCTAGCCCAGAAATTTATGAACGATCCTGAACTCGTAAAAGTAAAAGCGAAGGAGTTAACGGTAAAGAACATCGAGCAGCAATATATGGAAATTTCAGAGAATCGAAAATTTGATGTTCTTTGTAATCTCGTAGACCTTCAATCACCAGACCTTGCTATTGTGTTTGGACGCACAAAAAAACGTGTGGATGAACTTGCTGAAGGGCTAAAAAAGCGTGGGTATGCAGCAGAAGGCATTCATGGAGATCTTACGCAATCCAAACGTGCCGATGTAATTCGTCACTTCAAGAATCATACGATTGAGATTATGGTTGCAACCGACGTTGCAGCAAGAGGACTTGATATTACAGGTGTTAGCCATGTCTACAATTTTGATATTCCTCAGGACCCTGAAAGCTATGTTCATCGTATTGGCCGAACAGGACGGGCAGGTACTAAGGGATTGGCAGTTACCTTTATAACTCCAAGAGAACGTAATCACTTAAAAGTGATCGAAGATGTCACGAAAACCAAAATGTCTAGACAATCACCTCCTACTTCTAGTGAGGTAATGGCAGGGCATCAGGAAGCAATCATTCACCAGGTTTTGGCCGCTATCGACAAGGGGGAGTTTGTGGAATACAAGCCAATGGCGGAAAAGTTATTAGAAGAAGTGGATTCTGTTTCTTTACTGTCAGCCACTTTAAAGCTCTTAACAAAAGAATCAAATATGACCTCTGTCCAATTGTCTGAAGTGGCACCACTTCGTAATAAAAAGGCAAAAACAGAACGTAAGAGAAATAGAGGGAGAAAAGAAACAGTAGGCCGTAAAAAAACATATAGAAAATAATCCCTGATTATTTTTGATGCGAGAAAGGATAATGGCTATGAGTGAGAAAATATTTAGTAATGGAGAAGTAGTAACGATAAGAGTATCGAATGAATTAGTGACAATCTTAAAAAGTCATTATGTAAAAAACATGAAAAGATACTCTTATACAGTCGATAAATACCCAAGTACCTTTTTCTTTGAAGAAGAGTTAAAAAAACACGAACTATAATTATTGATGAATAAGTGTTGATATAAAAATCTTTTTAAGTAAAAACAGACTCTGAAAATAGAGTCTGTTTTTTAGTATGGTTTCTTATGCTTTATTTACGTTTGTCGCTTGTGGTCCACGTTGTCCCTCTTCGATATCAAAAGTCACTTCTTGCCCTTCATCCAAGGATTTAAAGCCTTCACCTTGAATAGCTGAGAAGTGAACAAATACATCTTCTCCACCTTCGCGCTCAATAAATCCAAAACCTTTGTCAGCATTAAACCATTTCACTTTACCGTGTTCCATTTTTTGTTGCCTCCTAAAATGTAGAAAATAAACCAGATTATCATTAAATCTAGCTTATTTATATATTATCCCAATGGAGACATCTTAAACTTAAATTAATTTGATCTTTTTAACTTTCTTTATCATCACTCATTCCATTAAAATGTAACAAGTGTATGACTATAACATCATAGTGAGGTTCTCGTGCAAAAACTTCAAATAAACATGGAAATGATAGAAGTTGAGTATTAGCCACTGTTCACACAATCATTAAAGGTATTGAATTCATAAATATGAACCTAAATTAGATGCGAGAGCATAATGGGAGCTGTCTGTCCAAAAGAAAGGGAAGTTCACTCAAAAAAATTTTGAATAGTGGCGTAAAAATACATTCGATTAGATAGAAATCTATATACCTTTTTCATATAAATACAACCTTCGCACTAGAATCCGTAAACTTGTTTCCACATAAAAAATGACGCCGTTTTAGGCGCCATTTTTTATAGAATAGAGAAGGACACACCCTATGCACGGGCGGTACTCTTAACACATCGTCTTGATTTGATAATACCCAGTGTTTAAATTTAATAAACCTTTGGTTATGATGCTTTATGCAAAATATCTACGTGTACCTTTTTAGTGAACCTAAGGTTTCTTAGAGTCATCGAGCAAAAGAGCCCTTACAGATGCAGTGTTTTATGAAGAAATTTCAAATAATACTGGATATTATCAAAATTATTTATTAAATTTCTTTGGAAACTGCTTCACAACTCCCGCAGATATAGTATCTGCCATTAAGATAATATGTGATACTCCTTCATCAATTGCAACGATTCTTGCCTCCCAATCTTTTTCTAAGCTTGCAGATAAATCATTTGTCACTAATTTTAGATGCATATACAGTAATTTTTTCAAGTCTTCATTTTTTAAGTAAGGGTTGGCCTGGCTAAGGAACGCTGCTATATCATCAGCATTTCTATACCATTCTTTGTTTAATTGATTCACTAAGACGTTCTTTCCCGCTTTAGCTGCATCTACAATCTTGCCAGCAATCACAATATGTTCCTTAAGCAAATCCGTAAGTCTATTCCCAGCTTTCTCTCCGTATATCGGCTTAACAGCATTCCCGATATCTTCTTGATTTTTTAATAATCTTGTCAACACCTGTTTTTGGTCTTCTGACCCTGCTGTTGTTGCACTTGTAATATAATTGCTTGTCCACAGTACATGATCCATCCAAAGTCTTCTGAATTCATTTTCAAACTTTACCTGAGATTGACTAATACGATGTTCTTGTGTTTCAGCACGAGCACTACTTGATTCAACCAGCATGTTTAGTGAGAATAACAACATAAATCCCACCATTAATAATCTTTTCATAAAAACGCTCCCTTCAATTTAAACGAGTATGCGCCTTATTATTTGTATATGGGATTTTTTACATTCCTCAAAATGTTACATTCTAATAGTAATTTTTTATAGGGTATCTCTACACTTTCAATCAGCCAACATAGAGGAAGGGTTACAGAAGATACCTTTCTGTAAGGTTATAGTAGAGAAAATAAAGCCTTTTTTTGTTCGCTAACAAAGAAACCGTTATTGAGGTCTAATTTCATTTCGATTTTTTTGACTCATTCAATTATTTATACATTCTCTAAAAAATGTCTTTAACATAAGAACCTAATGGCAACACTATAAACAATAGTTAGTGAATAGGATTTTCTTGCATATGTTTGGGGTTTTTTCGAGCTGAAACTCAAAAAATACGATAAAGATTAATGAGCTATTCCTTTCACATAAGCTTGTCAGAATACTATCTAGAGAGAGGTCGAACAATATGAAAGTGACGGATACACTTGTTCAATGTTTAGAAAATGAGGGAGTTGAATATATTTTCGGAATACCCGGTAAAGAGACCTTGGATTTTATTGATTCCTTATCCAACTCTAAACAGATTCAATTCGTGAATGTGAGGCATGAGCAAGGAGCTGCTTTTATGGCAGATGTATACGGAAGGTTAACAAACAAAGTAGGGGTATGTTTATCAACATTAGGCCCTGGAGCTACTAATTTATTGACAGGTATATCTAGTGCAAAGCTAGACCATTCTCCTGTTGTTGCTTTAACAGGACAGGTTGCTTTGGGAAGGCAGCATAAAGATTCGCACCAGTATATGGACATTATCAAAATGGTGGAACCGGCAACGAAGTGGGGTGTTCAGATAAAAGATGCACAAACGCTTCCTGAGATTATTCGAAAAGCATTTAAAATTGCACAAATGGAAAAGCCAGGACCCGTAGTAGTAGAATTGCCAGAAGACTTAGCAACTCAAATCGTTCCCATTAAACCTATTTTACCTACATCTATACCCGTAAGCATACCTATATTGGAGTCCATTCAGGCTGCCAATACTCTTATTAAACAGTATGAGAGACCTTTTGTGATTATCGGTAACGGCGCTGTTAGACAGGGAGCCGTGGATGAGCTTCAGCCATTTATTGAACGCCTTCAATCACCGGTTACCCATAGTTATATGGCTAAAGGTGTATTGGCTAAAAATCATCCGCAAAATTTCTTTGCGTTTGGATTTAATGAAAAAGATGAGGTGCTCGCAGGCTTAAAGGAAGCTGACCTACTTATTGCAATTGGATTTGATTTTGTCGAAAAGTTACCCAAAGAATGGAACACGGAAAAAAAACCAATTTTACATATAGATACTTTACCGGCAGAAATAGATGAATATTACCCTATAGAGGTCGAATTGGTTGGAGATATAAAGCAGACTTTACGAGTATTCAATCAGCTTGATATTCCTTCTAAACCATGGATTCCCTCTGGTAATCTCCAGAAACAAATTAAGCAATCTTATCACATTGAAGAGAAAAAGATAGATAGTAATTTACTGCCTTTAACAATCGAGAATATCTTGCATATTATTGACAAGCTCTCTTCAGAGAAAACAATTGTGATTTCAGATGTGGGAGCTCATAAAGTATCTATAGCCCGAACTTATCAACCTAAAAACCCTAACAGGTTCATTATATCAAATGGTCTAGCTTCCATGGGTATTGCTCTACCAGGCTCAATTGGAGCTAAGCTAGCCTGCCCTAATGATCCAGCTATTTGTATTACTGGAGATGGAGGAGTTTTAATGAATTTTGCTGAAATAGAGACGGCAAAACGCTTAGGGCTTTCATTCATCATTATTGTTTTAAACGACTCTACATTAAGAATAGAGCAGGAAATGATGAATAAAAAGTTTGGTAAGAGCTATGGAGTAACTTTTACAAACCCAGATTTTGTTCAACTGGCAAAAAGCTTTGGAATTAAAGGAGAACAGGCAAATAATTTAGTTGAATTTGAAAATATAATGAAAAGAGCCTTACAAAATTTAGATGAGATTGTCCTAATTGACGTTCTTCTAAAAAGCTGATTGCGATTTCTCCATTATTTTAACGAGTTATCTCTGTTACGGGATTAATTTGTAGATTCACTAGGAAATAAATGTTTTTAATTTTTTAAAATAAGCTAAGCTGAGTTCAACCCAAATCCAACTATAAAGGAAAGTAAATACAAAAATTAAACCAGTAGTAGAAAGAGAAAAATTTTTAGAAATCACGGGACCTAGTACGGGGAATTTGAAACCGTACAATAAGGTAATAATCCCAACAGTTAATAGAGTGGCACCACTTACAACAATGTATAATCTCTTTTTAAAAAAGTAAAAAGAAGCTCCTATGCCCATTCCCAACATTCCTGTTGTAAAAGGAAAAATAATAAGTTCACTTGGCTGGATAATCAGAAGAAGCAGATTTGTTAGTATATAGGTAATAAATCCTAGAGGGAGCGAAAGTGTAAAACAAAAAAGAATGGGTGCAGTAGAGAAGGGACTAATAAAAATTCCTATTCCCGGTAAGAAACCTCCTGCTGATTGAAAAAGGGCTGCTAAGCTGGCGAAAAGAGCGCCTGATACAAGCTGCTTAGTTTTAGATAGTCTATGAAAAAAAAGCTGCGCAGATTTTACTTCATTTGAAAGAGACTTTAAAAAGTACATGAATTTCACCTCCGTTAACTGTTTTTACATTATTTTAGATCATTGTCTGATATATCAACTCTTACATGGAATATATGAAGAAATTAAGAGAGAGGACTAATAAGTCGCATTTACTTTTACAGGAATAGGTTATATCCGTTAAGATAAATTTCTTTATCTTTCTAAAGGTATGTACTGTAGCCCATAAAATGAATCTTTTATGGGCTTTATTGATTAAAGGCTTTTTTATTTTCTAGAAAGTTCATTTGTTCATTCTTATAAAATAGCTGGTGAAAAAATTAAGCTATGATTTTTGGAAGAAAATCGATATCCAGTCGAATTTTATAAATATAAATCATGGAACAATTTCAAAAACAGTACCTTGATTAAAGTCAGACACTTTCATAGAGCCATACACTCCTAAATAAAGCCTGGTTTGATCCAGGTTCGTTCCCAAACTAACGTAGTAAGCTGCTTGAGAACCAAAATTATAATCAATCTCCACAACACTAAAATCATTTAACTTACAATCTGTACCTGCTCTGGTATAAGCTAAAACTCCTCTAACTGGGGATTGAGATTCTTTAAACTGTGCAATATCCGTAAACATAACGCTTCCTGTTAAGCTAGGGATTTTATTCCCCATATATGGCTGAACTCCTGTAAGGGAGGTCCCTCCAAATTTATTGGGGCGGGGATCTTTGTGAAAATAACTTGTTAAAGGCTGAAGACGTCTCACTGAAGTTTTTACCGCTTCATTGTAATAAGCAATTATTTTCTCATCCAAGGCCGGATTTTCAGAACACCTTTTTATAAACGAAGTCGGAAAATCTCCTTCCCATCCCCGCCAGCCAAGGTTAATAAATCCTTCTTGGCTGGGTTTAGCTCTCATTAAAGAAGCTTGAACAAGTTGAGGAACAGGTATTGGCTTATAATGAACAAATGAAAAAATCGACTCTACTACATCTTGTCCAACATTTCCCACATATTTGATGTACTGATTATAAAATTTTTGAAATGAAATACCCGTTATATTGCGAACACCCTTAGCAATGAGCGTAAGAGTTTCCTGAATAGGTGAGGAGAGTTCACTAAAGCGTGTGACTACGGGTGGATTATGGATAAATGTATTCTTACCTACATCAATTTCAATTATTTTCCCGTAAATTTCTATATCATCCTGACTTAAGTTAAAGGGGTCATAGCCTGATCCACCATCTCCAGTTGTAAAGATAAGTTTTCCAGTTTCAGGTGAAAAGTTTAAGCTGTTGACACCATTATGATTAAAAAATGGTCTTCTTAAGTTAAGTAACGTCCGTCTTTTTTGAGGCTGAGCATTTGGTTGGAAAACCCATTCTTCCACTGTATCAATATGATCATATTTAGTTTCTCTATTTATCCACCTTAAGTTTGAAGTTTTAGGATCACACGGGTTAGGCCTATAATGTTCGGAAAGGGCACCTGGTCCTTGTGTTCCAGCTACTGAGTAATGAAGATAAAACAGACCGTTATAATAAAATTCTGGATGAAACGCTAGCCCTAGCAATCCTCGTTCATCATATCCTCCCCGGGAAACACCTGGTTCAGACGTACCTAATTTTATGATTCGTGAGCGAATATCTAAAAAAGTCTGTATAGCTTCATCTCTTATGTAAAAGATCTCTCCTACTTGGGTTGCAATAAATAAGCTTTCAAATGAGTCACCAGGAAGTATAGCTGTTTTCAACACGGTAGGTAAATTTATTTTACTAACAATAGGCCGTAAACTAACCTTAGCTTTTATCAACTAACTTGACACTCCTTTTTATTGTTTTCTTTTATAAGAATATGATTGTAACCGTTCTATTAGTATCAATACTATTTTATAAAGTTAGGTAACTTAACTAAGAGACCTAATTGAGAGGCTCTTTTCATAAAAATTATCCACTCCTGATTACGCCTGCTATTTTCTTCTTTTAGCCCTCACGCTTCTCTCAGCGTTCATAACTATTTGCGCTTTTCAGAAACTGAGATTAAGGAAAAGTAATACTTCATTCACAAAAAATAGTGATATTATTTTATGAATTGGAAAAGAATATGGCTTATGAAAGGAGTGAATGCAAATGTTTATGAAAAACTGGTTAACGGGATTCGTCGTTTTGTTTGCGATGATGATGGTTGTGATAACTCCAGGTTCACCCAGCGTTTTGGCTGAATCTGACGTGGTAAGACAGAAAGCCGTGGAGGTTCAGTTGAACGATGATTACTTCAATCCAGAAACCATCACTATCCCGAGTGGAAAAACGACAACGTTGATATTAAAAAATGAAGGTCAGAAAGAGCATACCTTCACAGTAGAAAAGCTCGGAATTGACGCTGAAGTCCAGCCTGGAAAAGAAAAAACCATTACTGTAAAACCACAAAGCCCTGGTACATATGAACTGATATGTAGGTATCATTTTAATAGTGGAATGGTGGGGAAAGTGATAGTCAAATAACAAGCAGGGCCAATCGGTCTCTGCTTTTTGAAGTGAATATAGCATTATTTTTCCATAGAAATAAAAAAAGGCCTTTAAATTTAAAGGCCTTTTTATGTTTCGTTGATTTAATTGAAAAAACTAATTCATTCATTTTATATTGGAGTTAAAATTCTTTATTTATGTTAAGCATGCGCTCTTTTTTTCCTTTATGCGCCCATATTACGACTGGAATCAAGATTAAAGATAAAATTCCTCCACTTAACGATAAGGTCGCATAGCTTGAATGAGCGACGACCATTCCAGATAAAGCCCCACCAGAAGCTCCTGCTAATGCAATTAAAACGTCTATAGTTCCTTGAGTTTTAGCTCGTGTTGATGGTTCTGTAGCATCAACAATTTGTGCAGTTCCACTTATTAATCCTAAGTTCCATCCCAATCCAAGTAAAGAAAGGGCAAGGACTAGAAAACCCATTGAATCACTTGGCGCCATAGCTGCTACGAGGCCTGCCAAAAGTAAGGTAACTCCAGAAGCAATGGTCATGGCAGTTCGGCCAATTTTATCAATTAAAATTCCCGTAACTAGTGAAGGAAGATACATTGAGCCTATATGAGCACCAATCACAATTCCTACTTCACGTAAACCATGACCATGATGGCCCATATGTACAGGTGTCATAGTCATAATAGAAACCATTACAATTTGAGTAAGTACCATAACCGTTGCACCAACAGCCACTCCTTTTTTGTTTGTTGACTGCTCAGCATTTGTTAAACTCTGTTGAGTGTCACGTTCTTGTTTATTCATTTCTATTGCTCTTGCTATTAGTAATGGATCTGGACGAAGCATAATAAAAAAGACAAGACCAGCTAATATATATGCAGCTGCTGCTAATATGAAAGGTCCTGCAAGTGCCGGAACCCCAATTGAAAGTGCAAAATGTCCCATGACATTAACTAAATTTGGTCCTGCAACAGCTCCAAATGTGGTGAAAACCATGGCCATGCTAACTGCAGTTGCCCGTTGTTTTACACTTGCTAAGTCTGTACCTGCGTAACGAGCTTGCAAATTAGTTGCTGTTCCTGCTCCATAAATAAGCAGAGAAGCAAATAAGAGAAAAATACTATTTATAATGGCTGAAAAGATAACTCCAATTGCGCCAATTCCCCCTACTATAAAACCTGTTGTTAGACCAAAGCGACGTCCATATCGTTGCGAAAGCCTTCCAACTGCTAAAGCAGCTCCTGCTGAACCTAAAGTAAACATAGCAGTTGGTAATCCTGAAACTGCATCTGTACCAAGCATTTGCTGAGCAAGAATTGCTCCTACAGTTATTCCAGCAGCAAGACCGGCCCCTCCAAAGATTTGTGAAAGGCCAACGATAAATAATGTACGTTTGTATAACCTGTTCTTCTTTTCAGGAGAGTCAATATAACTTTGAATTAAATCATTCGTATACCTTGTCATGTTAAACACCTACTTACATTTTAATTGTTAATAAATTGGTTCTATTTATATATATTCAATTATTCTGTGGAACCCTGGATAAAATCCCCTCCTTTAAATTTTATATAAGGTAAAGAATTCTCCTAGCTTTTATTATTGGAGCGTTTGTAATGAACTCAATAGGTATTACTATGATAAATAAAAAAAGCAGCCAAATACGTGAGTGTCTTTTTCACAAGGAAGAGGTTTTGAACGTTTATAATTAGGTTAAACATATTGTAACAATTATTTTTTATTTATTCTGCATATTTAAATTATTCGTTCGTAATGGTACAATAAAATGATGGAAAGAGGATATGATGCTTCTTTCTTAATAAAGGATGAAGAAATATGGATATTAAGGCTCAGCAAACAAAGCTGGCGAATAATTTGGGCAAATTGTTACGAGATAACTTTGGAAAAGGTCCCGAGGCTGTTCATGTTACGATATATGAACCTTATGTTGTTATTTATGTCAGTGGCTTCGTATCACCTATGGAACAAGTACTGTTAAACCAAAATGAAGAACTTCAAGTGATGACTACAAGAGAGCTTTTGGTAAAGACTCTTGAACCTCAAATCACTGGGCAAATTAAAGGGATTACAGACCTTGACATTCAGCACTTATATTATGATTGGAATTTAGATCATCACTCCGGAATTTTTGTGGGAGTGTGTCTGGACGATTTGAAAGCCGATTTGACTGAGGGCGACCCTTACCCAGGAAAACAAGCAATTCATGATCGAATTATAAAGATGAGTGAGATTGCACAAAAAGGACCTGAAAAAATTTCTTCATATAAATTAAGCGATCGTACATTGGTCATCGTACGGGAGGGAATACTGGTGGCTATTGAAAAGCAGCTAATTTCGTTGGGTTTTGATGACACCTTACGCATCTCTAAACGTCCTTTGGAAAAAGGAATCTTACGGCAAAACGATGACTATGATGAGATATTAAATGCAGACATTCTTGATATTTTTGTAGATTGGGATTTTGAAAAGGATAATAGTATTATTACGCTTATCCTAAAACCAAAAAATTAATGAGGCAGTAATGAATTGGACACACTGTGCCAAACATAAGCCGAGGAAGCAAAGGACATACCTTTTCTTTTTCGGCTTATTTTTGTTGTCTAAAAAGAGTAAGTCCTTTTGTAACGGAATAATTCCCTAAAACAGCACCTAAAAATAGGATGTGCCAACAGAAAGGATTTGGTCGGGATGGCTGATAATCATGAGATTGTATTGTTTATAAAAGAGCTTCGTCGATTGTTGCAGGATTATCAAAAGTATGACAATGAATTATACAAAGAAGAAATTAGCAAGGATATAATCCTTTTAAGTACCATTATCTATGGAAGTAAAATTGGAATTTCAAATAAAAGAAGAATCTTGAAACACAGAAAATACAAAGGTAAACAGAAACCAATCTATTAAAGATATACTAGTATGCCTCGTTTACACTTTGTGAAAAGTTAATTCTTATTACCAAAAATGATCTTATGATGAAGAAGGATTTTTCATAAAACATCACGAATAGTATACCTTATGAAACTAGAAACTAGGTGCACCATCTATGGATAAAACGAAACTGGAAAAAGAATTAAGTAGCTATATGGGAAGGTTACTTCGTGAAAACTTTGGAAGAGGTCCTGGAGGTGTATTCACCGTCATTTCTCCTCCTTTTATAACCGTTTATTTTAAAGCCTTTTTATTACCTTTAGAAAAGGCTTTGTTAGACAAGGGACAAGTTATTTATGTTCAAAAAACACGTGATTTGTTAATGGAGACTTTAATTGAAGAGATAAAAGGATATATACAATTAAATATACATTTAGATATTGAAGAGTTTTATTATGATTGGAATTTAGAGCTGCAGTCTGGTACGTTTATTATGATCCATTCTGATAAAGAAAACATAGCTAATCATTCCTATAAAAATCAGAAATTGCTGCATAAAGAAGTTGAGGAAGTAACTCAAAAAGCAGAAAAATTCCCTCACGATGTTTCTTCTTATTTATTAGATCAGCGAACACTTCTTATAATCAGGGAAGGTATTATGGTAAGTATAGAGAAAGAATTAGTTCAATTAGGATTTGAAGAAAACCTTACATTGGCTAAAAGAAATCTCGAAAAAAGACTACTTCATGAACATAGTCAATCATTAGAAGTAATTTTAGATTCAAAGGTAACAGATATACTAGTCGCATGGGACTTTCATAAAGATAAAAGTACAATTCTTCTGATCTTAAACCCAACTTCATAACGGCACTGATAAGCTAGGCACTGAACTAGATGTAGGCCAAAAAGAAAGGTTATCTAACCTTTCTTTTTGGCCTATTGTTATTTTACTACTATTAAAATAAAGAAAGTGGTGATACTTATGTTATTTCAATCGGATGAAGGAAAGGAACCTTTAACTGTTGAGATACACACTGAAGTGGATATAGTAGAAGCACGTCAGAAAGGGCGAATGTTTTCTAACTGCTTAGGCTTCAGCACACTTGATCAAGCCCGAATTATTACGACTATTTCAGAATTATCCAGAAATATATATAAATATGCCACTACCGGAAAAATTACAATGGAAATAATAGAGAAACAACCTGAAATAGGACTCAAAATAATAGCTATAGATAAAGGGCCAGGCATTAAAAATATTCAAAAAGCGCTGGAAAGTGGCTATACAACGTCAGGAGGATTAGGCGTTGGTTTATCAGGGGTGAAAAAATTAATGGACGAATTCACCATATCATCTCAAGAAGACCATGGCGTTAACATCCAGGTTATAAAATGGAAAAAAAAGAAATAAATAAAACACACGTTTATCTAGATTATGTAGGAAGATGTATGGACTTATTAGCAGCTAAAAGAAGAAATATCTAGATAAAGAAGCCGAAGGAAGACTGCATTCCCTCTTCACGAAAGAACCCTCCACTAAATAACAGGTATCTCCTGAAGAATATAATCCCCTTGGTTTACTTTGGCCTATGTTCTAAAAAACTGAGATTAAACTAGTAACTTTATTCTCAGTTTTACGCTTTATCCTACAAACTCCCTTGGTTTTTATATAAGGTATGTATTACAGTCGCTGATTACAGACAGTTGAATGTAATAATTCAGTAAAAACTAATTATTTATAGGCATTCTCATCACCATAATTTCTGAAACAGTTCTCTATTCGTAGTTCATCAAAAGCTTTAGGAGAGCAATAGAGGAGATGGAGTATGTACTGATACTTACCATCACTTAACTCAGTTATATAAACAAACAATACTCATATACATTTATTGAATGGCTTTTTTAAACTTGTCACGAAATAAAACATAATTCGATAAAGAGTACATAGGAGGAGAAAACATGTTTGTTCATATAGTTCAACCTGGTGATACCCTGTCTTCAATAAGCAGTAGATATGATTATCCCATTGCGCAGCTTAGGAAGGTAAATGGGTTAGAAGAAACAACTATTGTTCCAGGTCAAGCCTTACTTATAGCTTCTTATGTATACACAGTTCAACCTGGTGATACGATGAGGAGAATTGCTAAAAAGGCTTATGTGTCTTTAGAACAATTAAAAAGGGCCAATCCTTCAGTCCATTATGATTATTTGCAGGTGGGAATGAAAATGAAAATTCCTAATATATCCGACTATATTGCAGGTACACTGGAGTATTATGCCGTTCGAAATCCAGAATTAGATCGCGATTTAATTACTGATTTTGCAACTTATTCCTCGTCCATTTCTATCTTTGAATATCATTTTGGCAGCAATGGAGATATTATGAATGATTTAAACGATTTAGTAGCGATTGAAACGACTTGGAAAAACCGAGTTACACCGTTAGTTACGATTACTAATTTAACTTCTGAAGGATTTAGTTCTGATCTTGCCCATCAAGTTTTAAATAATCCTCAGGCAAGAAACAATCTTGTTAATAATATTTTTTATTTAGTATCTAGAAAAGGCTACGGGGGGGTGAATATTGATTTTGAACGTGTAAAGGCCGAGGATAGAGATCTTTTTACAGGATTTTTACGTCAGCTTGGTGAACGTTTAAAACCTGCAGGGTACGTGTTGACCATAGCGGTTCCAGCGAAGACAAGCGAAGATATTCCTTGGTTAAAAGGGTATGATTACGGGGGAATAGGTGCCGTTGTTAACTATATGTTCATTATGGCATATGATTGGCATCATGCAGGCAGCGAACCAGGGCCTGTTGCACCTATTACTGAAGTAAAAAGAACAATAGAATTTGCGATAAAAAGTGTTCCGCGAAGAAAACTTATCATTGGAGTCCCTTTGTATGGATATAACTGGTCAATTCCTTACAAGCCTGACACAGTAGCATCTGCTATATCCAATCAAAATGCGATTAAAACAGCGATGAGATATCAGTCGCCCATCCAATATTCTAACGAGTATAAATCCCCATTTTTTCAGTATAGAGATCAAGCGGGGCAAATGCATGAAGTATGGTTTGAAGATGTAAGAAGCATGAGTGAAAAAATGGTGTTAGTTCGTAAATTTGGTTTGCAAGCAATAGGAGCTTGGCAATTAACACTTGGATTTACGCCAGGGCCTTGGCTTTTAAAGAAATTTTTCACTATTAGAACGGTATAAATAGCATTAGTTTTTATGGATCAATTTCGATATTTTTCAGTTAACAGTTATTCGATATACGTGGTTAACAATATAAAAATTTTATTTATAGTAACTTATAAGAGATTGGAGGTACTGCTATGGCAAAAAGGATAGATGTCTCAATAAAGCAGCATCAATTAAAACTATATGATGGAGCTAAATTAGTAAAGACATATCCTATTGCTGTAGGGAAAATGATCACTCCAACTCCAACTGGAAAATTTAAAATTATTAATAAAGATACTACCCCTCCAGCTGTATTTGGCCCCTTATGGATGGGACTGTCAAAACCTACATATGGAATACACGGGACTAATGATCCAGCTTCTATTGGCAGAGATATGTCACATGGGTGTGTCAGAATGGACAATGAAGATATTCTAGAACTTTCCTCTGCAGTCCCCATTGGAACGCCGGTTTATATACATAAATAATAGGTTAAGAAGAGCATGACTGTTTACATTTAGTTAATTGTCGAGATCGAGGGTATCAAAGTTTAAGTATATGCTATACAATCATGGGCTTTTTGTACGAAAACAAAAAAGTACCCCGATTAACAGAGGTACTTTTAGCATTTTAACTTATTTTGACGCTGGAGACGTAGTAACTTCTGGAGACGTTACTTTGTCATAAAAATCTACGAATTTGTCACGATCCTCGCTATCACGGTAAGCCATAGCAACACGTGGATGTTCATTCAGCACACCAGAAATCATGTAAGGAATGATATAGCCCCATTCCCACTTTTGACGCATTTCAAGCATATGCTTTTCAATTACGCCAAGAATTGGCTTCATCTCATAGCTTGGTTTTGGTATGTAGCTAACAAGCAGCTCTGTGTTGCAGTTACCAGCTGCACGGCCCATACCATAAACAGATGAATCAAGGAATGTAACGCCACTGCGCATCGCAGTTAATGTATTAGCAAAAGCTAGCTGCATGTTGTTATGGGTATGGATTCCAAGCTGTTTGCTAGGAATCATGGCTTGGAACTTTTTCACTTGATGCTCAATATCCGCAGGGTCTAGGCTTCCAAAGGAGTCAACGATATATACAACATCTACGGGGCTTTTCTTTACCATTTCAAATGCTTCAATAAGCTGATTTTCCGGTACGCTAGATAGTGCCATAATGTTAAGTGAAGTCTCATAGCCTAAATCGTGAAACATTTTTATAAGCTCTAAGCCTTTATCTACTTCGCGAATATAGCATGCCACTCGAATCATATCTAACATACTTTGTTCACGCGGCAGGATGTCATTTGGATCTACGCGCCCAATATCTACTAAGGCAGATAGCTTCGTGAACTTTTTCTCAGGGATAATTTCTTTGAGAAAGTTATCGTCAAGAAATCTCCATGGATTGGGCTCAGTTGCTTGAAGAAGCTTAGGTGAATTTTTATAACCGATCTCCATGTATTCAACGCCGGCTGCGCTTAGGCCATTATATAAGTCTTGCACAAATCCAACGCTAAAATCCCAATTATTAATTAAACCTCCGTCACGAATGGTACAGTCTATAATTTTGCTATTATGTCCCATGGTAGTTGTTTCCTCCTATGTATTCTATTTATATAAATATTGTTTTAAACTTTATCGCTTTTATGCTTTTAAGTGCTAAACTCTCCTATTGTGTTTATACCATGACTGATTCAGGGGCGTCAATGTATTTTCTAAATGTTTCACTGCTTTACTGCATTTCATGGTAGGAGATGCTTCGGCTTTTTATCCGCTTGATGCTCTTAAAACAACACCAAGTTCAGCACTACAACCCCTAGTATATACAAATACAACCTTTATTACATCACTACTTACTGCAATAAAGATTGTTTTTTAAGTGAAAACGTTTATTAAGGAGGGAACTGCCATTAGTATCTAGGTTATAGGTTTAGATTGCTCTATAATTAATCCATAAATTTGGGAAGAGATTTAAAACCTGAGAAATAAGAAACTTTTTTCGCATTAACAGTTATATAGGAAGTAGTAGCTGTTACTTAATCATTTTAATTTACTTGTCTTTACATCGTCCAAAACGTAAGAAATGATAAGAGTATAGAGGTAATAAACATCGCAATCACCGGCTTTAATGCTTTTGTTCGAAGAGCCTTCAAACTTACATTTAACCCTAGCCCGACCATAGCCATTGTTAAAAGAAAGGTAGTTAGAGTTGAAATATCATCCATGATCGTTTTAGGTATTATAAGGTGCTTACCAACGACATAACTCCCAAAAATACTCATGATTATAAAACCTATTAAAAACCAAGGGAATTCAATCTTGGTATCCTTTTCAATTTTTCCTGTTCGCTTCATCCAGTACATTAAGATAAAGCTTAATGGCACAAGTAAGAGCACTCTGCCTAACTTAGCCAACAGTCCAATAGCTAGAGCATCGCGTCCAGACGGTGCTGCAGCTAGAGCTACATGGGCAATTTCATGGAGGCCTACGCCTGACCAAATTCCATATTGAATATTCGTTAAATGGATGTAAGGCCTTAAAATGGTATATCCAATCGCAAATAGGGTTCCCACTAAAGCAATAACACCAGCTCCGATAGCTGTGTCTTCTTCTTTTGCTTTTACAATCGGAGAAACAGCTGCAATAGCTGCAGCACCGCATATTCCTGTTCCTATCCCTAAAAGAAGGGATAAACCGCTATCAGCCTTCATCCATTTGGCTAGAAAAACCGTTAAAACAATCGCAAATACAGCCGTTCCCACATCCCGAAGCAACAATCCTAACCCTTGATGAATAACAACATCAATATTAAGCTTTAGGCCATATAAAATGATGGCATAGCGTAACAGCTTTTTAGAAGAAAATTCAATTCCAGATCTTATTTTTTCAGGGTACCCCAAAATTTGACGATAAATGACTGCCATTATAATTGAACAGGCTAGTGGACCGATATGATTAAACCCCGGGACTTTTGCTAAGCCATAAGCAAGTAAAGCAAAAAGAAAAGTAAAAGCGACTCCTCCAGCCGATACAGAAACAGTAGGTGACGTCCGGATATTTATTCGTGAGAATAGATTTTGCTTTTGAGCTTTATTTATATTTATCATGCATTTCATCTCCAATATAGATTCTTATCAAGTAAAGCTTCACATAAGAAATATGTACTTTAACTATAAAAGACAGTTTATTATTAGTAAAATATAGATAAATCATAATTATAATTAAAAATATTAATGAATGATGCAAAAAAACAGCAAATTGATTTTCAGTGACTCTGAAGATCAACTTGCTGCTTTTATTGGTTTTTATCCCTAATTACACGTTTTGATATCTGAAATATAGTCCATAAACTACTAATTTTACAAAACTGCATAAAAATATAGGTTCTTATGAGAGAAAGACAGCCTTGCTAGTTGCTAAGCCTTTTTTACGTCTATACCATAGCAATATCAAACTGCCTAATACGCAAAGGAAAGACACTAATTGAGCTATTCTGATATGAGAAGTTAGCATTAAGCTATCTGTACGCAATCCCTCTATAAAAAATCTTCCTATCGAATACCATAGCAGGTAAGTAAGAAAGACTTCGCCTCTTTTTAACAAGGATTTTCTTAGTACGATTAGGACAAGAACACCTATTATGTTCCAAAGTGATTCATAGAGAAACGTAGGATGATAGTAGGTTCCATCGATATACATTTGGTTAATAATAAAATCAGGTAAATGTAAAGTTTCTAAAAACTGACGTGTAACAGGTCCGCCATGTGCTTCTTGATTCATAAAGTTTCCCCACCGGCCAATAGCTTGTCCTAATAATAAGCTGGGAGCTAAAACATCAGCCATTTTCCAAAAAGAAAGATTCTTTTTTCTGCAAAACCATATAGCTGTTAATACAGATCCAATAATTCCACCGTGAATGGCTATGCCTCCATGCCAAATTGCGATAATTTCACTCGGATGTTCTTTATAATAACTCCATTCAAAAAGCACGTAATAAATTCGAGCTGTAATGATAGCAATCGGTAGTGCTAGCAGAAGTAAATCAGAGATGGTTTCTGAAGAGATCCCACGTTTCTTTCCTTCTTTCGAGGCTAACAAGAAGCCTAAGAAAGCTCCTAACCCTATAATGATTCCATACCAATGGACTTCAAGTGGACCAAGGTGGAAAGCGATAGGTTTTAAAGGTTGTGTGTGCTGGTTCATGATTTTTCTCCTTTACTTCATATCGGTTGTCTTACATTTTTTGAGAGTAGTATTAAATTAGAGTGCCTTTTTAGTATATCTAATTAGATAAAAAAAGGACAATTTTTGCTTACGAACGATCAATATTTCTTTGTCTACTTTAGTGTAACAGAATAGTCTCCTTAGAATAGTCAAAATTAAAATAGACAGTACATTGACTTAATTACCAAAATATACTATTCTTATTTTGGACAATATACTGTCTAAAATGGAGGGTGGATATGGATATTTATAAAGAGCTTTTTCTAATGCAGCAAACTTACGCTACTTTATTTTCTCTGGCAAATAAAATCCAAGTAAAGGGTGATAAATCTCTTGAACTTTTAACATCAAGACAGCATATGGCGATGGTGGCAATTGCTCATTTACCTAAAGATGAAACAACATTGAATAATATTGCTAGAAAATTAGGAACTACAAAACAAAGCGTCAAACAGTTAATTACCATTATGGAAAAGAAAGGTTATGTGGACGTAATTCCTAGCAGTAAAGACAAGCGTGCAGTTAACGTAAAAATTACAAAAGCGGGAAAAGAGGCACTGCTTGTTGTTTCTGAAAAAGGAATCTTCTTTTTAGAAGAACTTTTTAACAAGTTCTCAACTGAAGAGTTAGAAATAATGTGGAAACTTTTAAAGAAACTTTATAGCTTTGATGGTGAAGAACACGATGGATTTGAAGAAGAAGGCAACATCAAAATGGATGAAGATCACACTGAATTACAGTTGAGAGTAATAAGAGAGTTTGAAAGTCGAAGAGTTCAAGCAATTGATAATATGAGAAAGAATATATAAAAAAACTCGAGAGGCTAATCTAACTTAAAGCATATCGATTAATCCTTTTAAAATTTTAAAAATAAAGGATAAGGGAGAGCAATCATTATGTTTGAAATCAGCGATGAAACATTACGATTAATTAATAAAACCTGTAAAGAAAAAAAGCACTTGAAACTAACCGTTGGCTACTTAACGGACAATCAGTCTATTATAAAAGTCTATAATGAAAGCGGTGAAATTGACTCGTCAAAAAAATATCATTATGAAATTGGTTCTATTACGAAAACTTTTACGGTATCGCTGTTATCAAAATACATATTTGAAAACAAGGTGTCGTTAAACGACTCTATACAAAAATACATAAAAGAACTTAAAGAAGACATGTATTATCCTACATTGCTCCGCCTCGCTACTCACTCTTCTGGATATTCAGGAAGCTTACCTTTAAATAAAAGGGAATATTTTAAAATAATTTTAGGTTTGATTTTTGGCGGAAGTGATTTGAGCAAAAATAATCCGTTGCATATGGATTTTAACAAAATGAAGATGCTAATCGAAAGAACTAAATTGAAAGAAGTAGATTATTCATGGAAATATTCCAATTTCGGCATCTCACTTATTGGGTATGCGTTGGGAATGGTATCGGGAAAGGGATATTGGGACACTATGAATGACTTTCTCCATGATGAGCTTGGACTAAAGGATACTTGTTTAGGCAGCTCAAATAATAATTTACAGGGTTATGACCGCAAAAATAATGATTGCGGTAACTGGCATTGGGACAAGGGAAATTTTATATCACCTTCAGGGGCGGTATCCTCAACCGCTGACGATTTACTTAAATACGCAAAAATAAATATGTACGAAGATAAACCATATCTGTCTTTATGTCATAAAAAACACGGCAATGGAACAAAGAAGTTTGATATGGGTCTTGGATGGCTGCTTTTAAAGAAAAACAATAATGTAGTGTTGCACGGCGGTGGAACAGGATGCTTCAGCTCCTTTTTAGGGATTGATAAAGAAAAGAAAGTTGCGTCCGTCGTTTTAGCTAATTATAGACTAGGCAGAAATGATGACGAGAATATAGGAATAGCTTTATTGGAAAGTCTACGGAAGTCAAAAGATATATAAGAATAGTCTGCAAAAAAACGAAGAAAATTAGTCTATTACAGTTCACCTTACCCCTTTAATTTCAATTAATTGAGAGATTATCATCGATATACCGACCCTCAAGAAGCGTAGATACCGCTTCTTTTTTTGATAAAACCGTGCTATTATCATTAAGGTTTGTGAAGAACAGAAGATTTTTGTCTTTGCATACATTCTTTTGGTATAGTGTTAGAAATAAGGAGTGGGTAAGTTGGTTTTTACTGAATTTTTCCAGCAGTTTCCCGTAAAGGTTTTAACGGTAGCGCTGCTGATTATACTTATCGTTTATTTTATTCGTAAATTTATTAAGCTTTTCTTTGACAAAACGAGCTTTTTAGATGAAAAACGAGAAGAGACCTTGATGCATTTTTCTAATCAGGTGACAAGAGTAGTAGGCCTGGCTTTTTTCTTTATTTATGTGCTTAGCCATTTCTTTGACTTCGGAAAGATTCTCACTAGTTCAGTAGTGTTGGCCAGTGCCCTGGCAATAATCCTCCAGCATATCATTCGTGATTATATAATGGGACTGACTTACTTGTTTGAACGTCAGATCCATCACGGAGATTATGTTATTCTCAACGGAAACCGCCAAGGGAAAATAGAGGAAATTACGATGCGCTACTTAAAGATTCGTCAGTATGACGGCTACCTCTATACCGTCTCATATAGCAACATTACGGAACTTCAGAACGGAACCCGAGGAAGGCGCCGGGTAAATGAAAGTCTTATTCTCAACTATAGACAAAACCCTGACGATGCCTTCAAAGTAATGGAGCAAGTAGCACAAACATGTAACGAGAAATATGGTCAATATTTGTTGAAAGATGTGAATGGAATTCCTATAGAGAGCTTTCAATTCAATCAAATTACTGAACTGAACGTAGATTTTAAAGGTCACCAATATTCATTATCAGGCCTTGTAAAAGAAGCTGATTTTGTAGAAGCGGGCCAAAAGGTGAGATATGAACTCGCAATGGCTGCCTACAAAAATGACCTTATGATGGCTGAAAGCTTCGAGACAAGCCATTAAAAATAAAACTCGTCCCCTATTTATATACAAGATTTTATATTTAAGAAAAAAACACCCTTTTAATTTTTTAAAAGGGTGTTTTTTATTTTAAAAAATATCTATTAAGTACTTCTCCAATACAGATTAATTATCCGAAACCGAAAAAATTATTTAGTACATCTAAATTATTCTTCTAACAACATGGTAAAATTAAACAAAACACTCAAAAGGTAAAGGGGGATTAACTATGTCGCAAAAATCTAATTATACAAAAATCAACTCAAAAATGTGGGATGAATGGGCTTCATCTGGAGGAGAATGGTCATTAGCTATTAACCATCAAGATTTTGTAGATGCAACTCAAGGTAATTTTGATATTTACTTAACACCTTGTAAGCCTGTTCCACATCACTGGTTTATTCCATTTGAAAAAGCAAAAATATTGGGACTTGCTAGCGGAGGAGGACAGCAGTGCCCGGTCTTTGCAGCGCAGCATGCAGAAGTTACAGTGTTTGACTACTCTGATAAACAATTAGAATTAGAAAAAATGGTGTCCGCTAGAGAAGGCTATTCTATTGATTTAGTTAAAGGCGATATGAGTAAGACATTTCCCTTTGAAGATGAGACGTTCGATATGATTTTTAATCCCGTATCAAACTGCTATATTCAAGATGTTGAACACGTTTGGCAAGAATGTTTTAGAGTTCTTAAAAAAGGTGGCGTTCTGCTATCTGGCTTTGCAAACCCTGCTCTCTATTTATTTGGCGAAGATGAGAAAGAATTACAAGTGGTTCATAAATTACCTTATGACGGAACTAAAAGTACGATAGAAAATGATGAAGAACTTATAAAGAACGGCGGTGTACAGTTTAGTCATTCTTTAGAAACTCAAATTGGAGGACAGCTAAAAGCTGGATTCACTCTACAAGCTCTTTATGAAGATCATCACCACAAAGGAAAAATCACTGAATATATGCCTTGTTATCTGGCAACTAAATCCATTAAATAATAGTTGGTTATCATGTTGAATGAGTTACCTCAACTTTTTCTAACAGACGATCAAAGGGGGACAAGCAATTTTGTTCATTCCTATACTAGCCGAATAGATTAAAAAAATACATTTTAGAAAAGAGATTTCCACCTAAAAATAAGACAATAGAAAACTTTTTCTATTGTCTTATGTTATGAGTTTGATTCTTCATTTGGATAAAGAACAAAATCATATAATTCGCCTCTTAACCGATCGTTATAAAATTCAATTTTACGATTTAAAATGTCTAGACTCTGTTGTAAAGTTTGTATCTCCTGTTGTACAAGGTGTTTGCGGTTTTCAAGTAGATGTAATCTCTCTTGGATTGTTTTATCACCTATTGCACGCCATTTAGTGTATTGTTTTAACTCTGTTATTAACATACCTGAATTTTTTAAATGGAGGAGAAACTTCGCCCATTCAATATCATCATCCGTATATCTTCGTAAATTATTCTCATCCCTATTAGGTGTAAGCAAACCTTGTCTTTCATAATATCTGAGTGAACTTGCTGTTACGCCAAGGATTTTTGCAAATTCTCCAATTGAATAAGCCATCGTATTCACCTTTTCTATCATTTATTTGGACTAATACTGAATGCTTAAAGTCAGTTATATATAATTGTTTTTTCTTTAGTATTGTCTCCTTATATCTATTGAACTTATCATTTAAAGTCGACTTTAAGTCAATAATGAATTTCTTCTTAAAACATCGACATTCTCTTGTTGACTTAAACCTAAGTTTAAGTCTTATACTACATCTGTTGTAACGATCAAAATAGAAAGAAAGGATGAGAGAGAGATGCCGGAAAAACAAACCGCAGGACGAGAACTGTTAGGGGAATTTGCTCCAAAGTTTGCTGAGCTTAATGATGATGTTTTGTTTGGCGAAGTATGGGCGCGCGAGAAAGAGTTATCTCCGCGTGATCGAAGTATGATTACAGTTTCTGCCTTAATTGCGGGTGGAAACTTTGAGCAATTAACGCCGCATCTTCAAAAAGCAAAGAAAAACGGAGTAACCAAAGACGAAATTGTAGAAGTGATTACTCATCTTTCGTTTTATGCAGGGTGGCCCAAAGCATGGTCTGCTTTTAATATTGCTGAAAAAATTTATATCGGTTAAAAGGAGAGAGAATAAATATGAAGCATGAAAAATTAAGTAATAGCACAATCTTTCCATTAGGACAAAAAGTGGAAGCCAACTTTAGTGGAGACGCCTATTTAAAAATGGTATTTACAGACGAAAAGCCGCTTAACACATCTATTGGAAATGTAACTTTTGCTCCAGGATCTCGTAATAACTGGCACTCTCATAAAGCTGGACAAGTATTATTAGTAACAGCTGGAGAAGGCTGGTATCAAGAAGAAGGTAAAGCAGCACAGTTAATAAAAAAAGGTGATGTCGTGAACATCCCACCAAATGTGAAACATTGGCATGGCGCCACAAAGGATAGCTGGTTTGTGCACTTAGCAATGACACCAGGAGAAACAGAATGGCTAGAACCTGTTGATGATGAATGGTTTAATAAGTTATAAGCATAACGTATATATGCCGTTTTAAGAAACTGATCACATGATTACTCGCTTTTCATTTTATGGCTAGCAGCAATTGGCTCTGAAGAACCCAATGAAAAGCTTTTCAGAGATAAGAAACAAATCGATTGGTAACACCCGTGAGTAAAGATCAAAAAAGATTTATAAAGAGAAAAGCTGTATGTAAAACTAAATGAATTATTACTTGCTGAATTTGTTGCTAATGCGTACGTCAGCGTAGTTGAGTGGTGGCTCAAAAATGAAATGCCATATTCACCGAGAGAAATGGCAGAAAAAGCAGGAGAGCTTTTAGAAAGAAACTTATAAACTTAGGTTTGGTTGGACAAAAGCTTTAAAAGAAGAAAATTATCCATCTCCTATTCTTAATTATAATACCTTTTTTGTTTTAATTTGGTAACAAAGGGTAAATGTTCTAAGAATCACCTAAAAATAGGAGGAGATCAAATGAGAAAAGCGAAACAAGCTGTTGTAGCTTCTGCCGTAGGTTTAGCTGTGTTAGCGACGCCATTAGCTCTACCGAATTTAGGAGGTTCTGCAGGCTCTGCAGAGGCTGCAGAAGTTGGAGGAGACGTAACAGTTGATCCCGTAGCTATAGGACAAGCGATTGCAGATGCGGCTAAATCAGCCGACAATCGAAGTGGTTTCGTCAAGGGAGCAATGGAAAAAGCATTCTTTGAATCAGGTCAACAATACAATGTAGTGGTTATGAATTTGAGCCAAGGGTATAATTCAGATCAATTACAAGGTGTTCAATATTTTGACACCGTAGATTATGATGGTATTACCTATGGTGTCTGGGTATTTGAAGAAGGAACATTTATTAATGAAGGCGATGGAGGTTATGATAACTGGGCTTTCAGAGGGTGGTTTGAACGAACAGGAGATGACGAGAAAACAGTTAATTTTCATAGACCTTAATTAAAAATAGAGATAAAGATAACAAGAGATTCCCATTAGGGAAGAGCCTTTACCGCCATGGTAAAGGCTTTTCTCATTGAATGAGTTTGCATTTTCAAGTTAATATAGTTTCGCGGATACTACTTAATTAAGTACTTACATTATAAAAAAACAAGGCGTCATTAAAAAGAAGTAAAATATATTTAAGGAGTTTATTTAAAACATTACAATTTTTTTAATTCCTCTTCCTGCTGACTTATATAAACATTGCCCCACTTCTCTAAAGATTTTAGTATTGGAACAAAACTTTCTCCAAGATCTGTTAAATAATATAAAACCCTTTTAGGGTTATCGTTTGTTTCTTCTCTTTCAATCAATCCGTTTTTTTCCATATCCCTAAGCTGCAGTGTAAGGATACGCTGGGTAATACCCGGTATTTCACGGCGCATTGCATTATAATACATGGGTGATTTTGATAACAAAGATAAAATAATCCCTTTCCATTTACCACCCATCATATGCATCGTTAACTCAATTGGACAAGCGCGCTTTACAGTTAACGTACAAGGACCGTATTGATCACTTTTAAAGTCTGACATTTTTTCACCTCAATGGCTAGTAACAAAATTGTGCCTTCTTGTTACGTCTATTTTTTCTTACTAAACTTATATTATCAAATAAAACAAAAGAAGGTGCATCAATTGGAATTTGTCCAAATTTCTAGACATATTTACAAACTTACTTACAAAACTGTTGTAGGAATTCCTGTCAAAATTAATACATGGTACGTGCTAGATGGTGAGAGTGTTCATATCATTGATACAGGAATGAAAGACTATGCACATACTCAGTTAAATATAGCAAAATCTTTAGGTATCCCCAAAAGTATTTTACTCACACATGGCCATTTAGATCACATTAATGGCGCCAAGTATTTAAGAGATAATTTAAATATTCCTATTTACGCCCACGAAGTTGAAGCGCCTTTTATCAATGGCGAAAAACCATATCCAAATAAGGCAGAAAAGGAAACAACAGGCGTGGAACATCAAGTTGAAAGTCTAAGTAACAACATCATTAAAAAGTTACCTTTAGATGTGTATTTAACACCCGGTCATACACCAGGACATGTGATATACCACCATAAAGATGACAATGTGCTGCTAACTGGAGACTTATTCTTTTCTAATGCTGAATCCTTACATCCGCCGATTCGAAAGTTTACAGTTGATATGGGTGAAAATATTAATAGCGGGCGAATTATAGATGAAATTAAACCTTCTATTATTTCTTCATCACATGGCGAAGATGTCAAATACAACTGTGATTTATATCCTATTTATAAATTTATATATGAATAAGAGGGAGAAAAATGAAAATACAATTATTTCAAACAGAGATTATAGAAGGTGAAGTTAAGCAAAATGAAAACCGCATTGAGTCCTTATTTGAAGAAAAGCTACATATAGATACTGAGATTGTTGTGATACCTGAAATGTGGAATACAGGTTATGATTTAAAAAATGTAGCAGAAAAAGCAGATATTGATTTAAAGAGAGCTTTTCCCTTTATTCAACGTTTAGCAATCAACCATCAAGTGAATATCATTGCAGGTTCAGTTTCAAATAAAAGAAATGAAAATATTTATAATACAGCCTTTGCTGTATCAAAAACGGGTAAGCTGCTCTATCAAAAAGATAAGATACATCTCGTGCCGATGTTGGATGAACATCATTATTTAACAGGGGGAGATGAAGTCCCAGATGTCTTTGAGATTAACAATATCAAAGCCAGTCAAATTATATGCTATGATTTACGTTTTCCAGAAATCACACGCTACCCAACGTCTCAAGGTGCAAAAGTCATATTCTACGTTGCACAATGGACTACCAGAAATATAGACCATTGGAGAACACTATTGAGGGCAAGAGCTATAGAAAATTGTGTTTATGTCATTGCATGTAACAGCGTGGGAAAAGTGAGTAATGAAAATCATGTCGGCAACACATATGCAGGGCATTCAATGGTCATTGATCCAAATGGAAACATCGTAGAAGAGGGGGGAGATCAAGAAGAGATTATAACAGCGGAAATTCATATACAGAAAGTTACAGAACAACAAACATACATTCCAATATTTGAAAGCCTGAGACCGGATATTTATAAGCATGCAGAATAGAAATTTGTATATCATCTTAAATTTGGATGTTATCAGAATATCTTTGAATGTTATCAGAATATCTTTGAATGTTATCAGAATATCTTATGAAGTTTTACTAAAAAAAAGAGGCAGTTTCACCTGAAAATACTATATTTTTTAAAATTAACATATGTATAAAAGGTGCACTTCTTATACATTAGTTTCTCATCCACCTACTGAGAAAACGTTGATCAGTCAACAATGTATAAAAAGCTGCATACTCCGGAAAAAGGATCCTTGGAAGAACTATCCTTCGTCAAGGGTCCTTTTTTATAATGTTTTCTGGAAGAGTGATTGTGTTAACAAATTATGTATGAATTATACATACGCTTTTATAAGGGTTTTAATATATAATTAAGGTAAAAAAGAATTATTTTAGGAAGAGGAAAATGTGTGAAACGCAGTCGATTGTTGCTTTTATCGCTAATTAGTAGTTTGTTCGTTATTTTAGTGTCCTTGTTCCAGTGGGATCTGGTTGATATTATAACGGAATTTTTAATGTTACCTATTTGGTTATTTGTATATGCTTTCTTTATCATAATGACTATATGGACATTAATTCATCTTTTTAAAAAGAGAAAGTGGCAGCCGTTTCTTATTCAGCTCATTACTATCTCATTATGGTTTTCATTTCCATTCAATCAAGTCAACTTAGATCTCAACTTTAAAATCCATCAAGATAAGAGAGAAGAGGTTGCAACTAAAATAGAAAATGGTGTTATTAAACCTAATGTATCTGATAGTCCATCACTTATTCAATTACCTAAAAAGTATACTCAATTGTCTAAAGGTGGGGGCGACATCGCAGTAGAAACAAAAGGAAAGGCTAAATCAATTCTTTTCTTTACATATCGTGGGATGCTAGACAATTTTTCGGGATTTGTATATAACCCAAACGATAACAAACCTTCAAAAAGCGATTTTAACGGGGATTTTAAACAAATTAAAAAAGTACATAAAAACTGGTATTATGTATCTTCTTATTAAAAAGAACCTGCTGTTTTGATAGCAGGTCCTTCTTGTTACTTATTTCTTTTTTAACCTTTTAACAACTTTAAAAGCTAGGAATCCTATTAAACCAATAATAGCAATCCTGTTGGATTAAATGTACTCATAATACCATCCTTATGGTTTCTATAATTTACAATGTTATCATATTTAAATGGTTTGCACGTTTCTCCTTCAGGATTTTTTACTCCTATACTAGAAGCCCAATTTCATTCTTTCTTCTTTTTTAGGTGACCAGGACTCTTATACTAGTTCAACCTTAGTTTTTATTTTTGGTTTGTAAATATTCTTTTTGAAACATACACATTCTTATAGCATTATGATAGCTTCCATCAACAAAAAATTCATCTTTTAACTCACCTTCAATAGAGAAACCAACCTTCTTATAGATATGAATTGCTTTTTCATTTTCCTTGTCTACAATTAAGTAAAGTTTATGCATATTCAATACCGAAAAGGCATAATTCATTGCTAGGTTTGTGGCAACCATGGCGTAACCATGACCTTGATACGTAGGGTCAATGATAATTTGAAACTCTGCTCTACGATGAATATAATCAATTTCGACTAATTCCACTAATCCAAGCATATCCCCGTCCTTTTCAAGTATGAAACGACGCTCACCTTGATCGTGAATATGTTTATCATATAAATCCTGTAGCTCTACAAAAGCTTCATAAGGCTCTTCAAACCAATAAGACATAATATTTGCATCATTATTGAGTTCATGGACAAATTTTAAGTCTTCTCTTTCCAAAGGACGTAACTTAAGTTCCTTATTCATTTCTCAAACCTCCACATTCTAGCATTACTTTAGCACTTTCCTTTTTAAATGTAAAAATTGCTGTAGTTTTAAAAAATAATAAGATATAGTGCGATTATTTACATCCTTATGAAAAGAACCATAGTATAATTTAAAAATCTCGCAAGTGAAATTCATTAACTTTAAGGAGGATCTTATGAAAAAAGCAGTTGGTATTCTTCTTATTTTACTATGCTGTATAAACCAAAGGGTTGAGGCAGCTAATCAACCTTCAGCAGCTCCTACAATACATCATGAAATTTATGTTTCTCCTACAGGGGATGACAAAAACCTGGGTACTAAAAGCAAACCTTTTAGAACATTAAGAAAGGCAAGTGAAGTAGCTCAGCCCGGAACTACCGTTTACATCAGAGGCGGTATCTACTATGAACAATTAATTATTAGCCGTTCAGGTACTCAACAAAAGCCTATTATCTTCAGGAACTATAAAAGTGAAAAGCCTCTTATTAGTGGAGAAAAAATAAAAAGTCGTTCTACAGATGGAGGGCTAGTTAGCATAAAAAATAAGAGCTACATAACAATTCAAGGTTTGAATATAGGTCATTCGTCTACTTCTAAGGAACAAAATACACCATGTGGTATTTTAGTAGAAGGAAGTGGAAAGAACCTTCGAATTATTAATAATCATATTTTCGATATTAAGACTGCACATAAAAATGGAAACGCTCATGGAATAGCTTTTTATGGATCCAAAGCGCCGCGTTCGTTAGAAAACATTGAAATATCGCGAAACCTACTTGAAAACCTGACCTTAGGTTTTAGTGAAGCACTAACTCTAAATGGAAATGTTAAAGATTTTATCGTCAATGCCAATACAATTCGAAACGTTGATAATATTGGGATTGACGTAATTGGCTTTGAAAAAGTAGCTCCTATTGAGAAATATGACCGAGCTCGTAAAGGACTCATTAGTGAAAACCATATTTACAACGTCAGCAGTTATTCAAATCCTGCTTACAAACATGAATACTCCGCTGGGGGAATCTACGTAGACGGAGGAAAAGATGTTATTATTGAGCATAACGTTTCCAGTCATAACGATCTAGGAATAGAAATCGCAAGTGAACACTATGGTAAACAAACTAGCAATGTTCAAGTTATAAGGAATATGATTTATAAGAATCGTTTTACAGGAATTTCAATTGGAGGCTATGATAAAAAACGTGGAGGGACGATAAATACTCTTATTGAACATAATATTTTATATGGAAATGATACGATGAACATGGATGGTGGCCAATTACTGATGCAATATCATGCAACTCATAACGCTATTAACAATAATGTTATGGTTTCAGTAAAATCTAATTTGCTTCTGGCCAATCTTCATTACTCAAATAAATATAATCAACTTAATCATAATGTGTACCTAAATAAAAGTAGAGATAAAGCGAATCGATGGATATGGAAGGGGAAAGAAATAGAAAGTTCTACTATCGTATCACCTAGGCTTTTTTAATGAAAATTTCTTTTTGGAAGATATTATTTATTTAGTTGCTCGCTGGGATTCTATTTAAGGCCGAAAAATTATTCACTTCACTATCTGCTGGTTATACTTTTTATTTCATTGAAACAAAGAGAAAGGTGCGTTCATTGTAAATATACAAATGGATTGCAAGAAGATTCATGCTGTTTCTCTATATGAGTAGTGTTTATTTAGGTGCAAATCAATAGCCTTGACATAAAAACACCCCCATCATTAGAGTTTTTTTATCTAATAATGGGGTGCAGTTCAAGCCGTGGGAAAGGTGTTTTATGCCTTTATTGATTTTCGTTTTCGTTTTCGCTATCATTATCTATAACATTATCGTTATTAATATTATCACCATATTTGAAATCAATAATTCTTTTTCTAATTTCTTCTCTAATTTCAGGGTTTTCTTTTAAGAAAATCTTAGCGTTTTCTCGTCCCTGTCCTAAACGCTCCTCATTATATGAAAACCAAGATCCAGACTTTTGAACAATATCTACTTCAGAACCGATATCTAAGATTTCTCCTTCTCTTGAGATACCTTCTCCATACATAATATCTACTTCAGCAATGCGGAAAGGAGGCGCCATTTTATTTTTGACTACTTTAATTCTTGTTTTGTTACCAACTATGTCATTTCCTAGTTTAAGTTGTTCAGCACGGCGAACCTCAAGACGAACGGAAGAATAGAATTTTAGTGCTCTTCCACCTGGCGTTGTTTCCGGATTTCCAAACATAACGCCTACTTTCTCCCTGATTTGGTTGATGAAGATGGCAATGGTTTTGGACTTATTGATTGCTCCAGATAGTTTACGAAGAGCTTGAGACATCAAACGAGCTTGTAGACCTACGTGAGAATCTCCCATTTCTCCTTCAATTTCTTTTTGGGGAACTAATGCAGCTACTGAGTCAACAACAATAATATCTACAGCGCCACTTCTAACTAATGCTTCAGCAATTTCAAGTGCCTGTTCACCAGTATCTGGTTGAGATAACAGTAACTCATCAATATCTACACCTAGTTTTCTTGCATAAACTGGATCCAGTGCGTGTTCAGCATCAATAAAGGCAGCTCGGCCTCCATTTTTTTGTACTTCTGCAATTGCGTGTAAGGAAACGGTTGTTTTACCTGAACTTTCCGGCCCGTAAACTTCCATAATTCTTCCTTTGGGATAACCATTAATTCCAAGAGCTATATCTAAAGCTAATGAGCCTGAGCTAGATGCCTCAACTTTTGTATGTGTGCCTTCTCCCATTTTAATAATTGATCCTGTACCGAATTGTTTTTCAATTTGTTTTAGAGCCATATCTAGTGCTGCTTTTTTATCATTCATAATTTGAAACCTCCGATTGTTATTACGTTTACAATAAACGCCAAGGTATTTCGATAAAGAATAAGAGTTGGCTCAAATGTTTTTGCTCCGTGCGAGAAAATTTTGTGTTTAACTGTCTTAGTTTGTTCTGGTGTTCCTTTATTCATCTCTAAACCCTTAGTATCGAACAAATGTTCCTGTTGTGTAATCATACAATAAATGCATCTAATTGTAAAGGCGAAAGTTTTTCTGCAAACTAGCTAAAAGAATATCTTATATTTATAAAAAGCAAGTTTATACTTTCATATAAGTTAAATTAAATAAGAATTATTTTTAAATTTTTATGTACATGAATCTACCAATCTGATTAGACTAATGACGTATTCCTCATATTCCTAGTTACTATAAAACAGATTTTAGGAAGAAATAAAGCAGTCTATACAAATAGACTGCTTCTTGATTAATTATTTACCTGTTTCAGCAAAACGTTGAATACGTTCAGCAATTTCATCACGTACACGCTGGAAAAACGCCCATTTTTCTTCTTCTGTTCCTTCAGCCTTTGCTGGATCATCAAATCCCCAGTGTTCACGTTTCACATGGGGAGGCGTTACTGGGCAGTGATCTGCTGCATGGCCACATAATGTAACGACTAAATCCGCATTATTTAAAATTTCAGGGTCAATGACATCAGATGTTTGGTTTGAGATATCGACGCCAGCTTCTTTCATTGCTTTTACGGCGTTAGGATTTAATCCATGAGCTTCTAACCCTGCACTGCGTACATCCCATTCATCATTACTTAGATATTTTTTTGCCCATCCTTCAGCCATTTGGCTACGGCAAGAGTTACCTGTACATAAGAAATAAAGTGTTTTTTTAGACATGTGTAAAATCTCCTTTAAATGTGTTATGAAATAATTGATAACCAAATATATAAACCAACAAGCGTAATAAACAATGTTGGGATGGTTAAGATAATACCTGTTTTAAAATAGGTTCCCCAAGAAATCTTAACTCCTTTTGCCGAAAGAACGTGGAGCCATAAGAGAGTGGCTAGAGAGCCAATAGGTGTAATTTTTGGTCCTAAGTCTGAACCAATGACATTTGCATAAATCAAGGCTTCTTTAATTGTACCTGTTGCAGAAGTTGCATCAATGGCCAAAGCATCAATCATCACGGTTGGCATGTTGTTCATAATCGATGAAAGTATGGCTGCAATGAATCCCATGCCAATGGTTGCGGCAAACAATCCATGGTCAGCGGTTGCTTGGATGAGGCTTGCTAATACTTTAGTTAGCCCTACATTACGTAATCCATAGACAACAACATACATACCAATCGAAAAGAAAACAATCGCCCACGGAGCTCCTGCTAACACTTTTTTAGTGTGAACAGCGGGACTCTTTCTTGCTATTCCTAGGAATAAAACCGCAATAATACCTGCGATAATAGAAACAGGAATATCGAAAAACTCACCAATAAAGTAACCAAGAACTAAAATGAATAAAACGATTCCTGATAAACGGAACATTTTCTTATCTTTAATGGCTTCAACCGGTTTCTGTAAATCATCTAGATTGTATTTCTTAGGGATGCTTTTACGAAAGTACAAATATAAGACAACAATACTTGCCAAAAGTGAGAACAGATCTGGCACAATCATACGTGATGCAAATTCAGAAAAGCGAATACCAAAGAAATCAGCTGATACAATGTTGACCAAGTTACTTACTACAAGAGGTAACGATGTTGTATCTGCAATGAATCCACTGGCGATAATAAAAGGGAAGACCATTTTATCTTCAAATTTAAGTGCTCGTACCATGGCAAGTACAATAGGTGTTAGAATTAAGGCTGCTCCATCGTTTGCGAATAATGCTGCTACTACAGCTCCAAGGAGGGATACATAAACGAACATGCGAACGCCATTGCCTCCTGCAGTACGCGCCATATGTAAAGCTGCCCACTCGAAAAATCCAATTTCATCTAAAATTAAGGAAATAATAATAACTGCAATAAACGTTAATGTTGCATTCCATACAATTTGAGTTACATCCAGCACGTCATGGAAATCAACCACACCTGCTAAAAGAGCTAATACTGCGCCTCCGCATGCTGACCAACCAATAGACAAGTTCTTTGGCTGCCAAATGACAAAAATCAATGTCACTAAGAAGATGAGGGAGGCTACTATAACTGATATCACTTTACAGACCTCCTATTATTAGCAACAATTAATACGTAAACCTTGCTTTTCTAGTTCTTTTAATCGTTCATCTTCGCTTGGTAAAGAATCGAGTATATCAAGGACAAACTGATAATAGCTGTTTTCTTTATTTAAGGAATAGAAGATCCAATGTCCTTTTCGTCTTTCACTTACGAGTTCGATAGCTCTTAACTTCCGCAAGTGTTGGCTAATAGCCGGTTGACTTGCTTTATAAATTTCAACTAGCTCACAAACACAGCACTCGTTATTTTGGAGCAGCTTCATCATTGACAATCTTGTCTTATCTCCAAGCAGCTTCAGTATCTGTACTGCTTTTTCCACTTCTACCTGCGCTTTTACATCCATTATGACTCGCCTCCTTATTTTCAAATATAATTATATAAGTATTTTATTATATATTCAACAGAAATATACATTTTAAAAATTAATCAAAAAAAGTTGATTAATGCCTTGATTTATCTAAATTTTCCAGATATGATGAATACATCAAAAAAATTGATTTATGAAAGTGAGGATGAAAGCAGTGAGAGTCAACAACTCTGGAAACTTATCTGTTACGTACTTTCGAGCCTATTTTCATTTAGTTATTAACACCCAAGGGATGGACCAGAAGGAAGCACAAAACCTAATCTTTCAGCGTTTTTTTCATCAAGATCCTATGCTAAGAGGGGAAACTACATATAGTAACTTTAAAAAAGCTGCCGAAAGCTTCGATCATTAAATCAAAAAAAGTTGATAAAGGAGAATGACAATGGAAACAGTTAAGGAAGGAAAGCACCCATTTAAACAGTACGAACAAAAATTTAAAGCACTTGCTGATCAAAAGAGATTAGAAATTATGTATGAGCTCTGCCAGCGAGGACAGACATGCGTATGTGATCTAACTGAATGCTTTGGAATGTCTCAATCTAAACTTTCCTATCATTTAAAGATTTTATTAGAAGCAAACCTTATCACAAAAGAAACGAAAGGGACATGGAGCTATTATGATTTAAATGATAAAGAGGTAAATCACCTGTTATCTGAGGAGCTTTGCTGCTTGTTTAGAAAAGATACAAGTAAAAGCGGCTCATGCTCGTAATTTACTACATTCAAAATAATATTGTTTATCATGTGGAGGAGGAAGTATAAATGAAATATGTTCATGTAGGAATTAATGTAACAAATCTAGAGGCGTCCATTGAATTTTATCAAAAGGTATTTGGCGTTCAACCTGTAAAAACGAAAGTAGATTACGCTAAATTCTTATTAGATGAGCCAGGATTAAATTTCACTTTAAACGTACGAGACGAAGTAAAGGGTAATCAAGTAAATCATTTCGGATTCCAAATAGAGACGCCTGAAGAAATCCATTCCCATAAATCACGATTAGAAAAAGAGGGCTTCTTTGCTCGTGAAGAGATGGATACGACTTGCTGCTATGCTGTGCAAGATAAGTTTTGGGTAACAGATCCGGACGGAAACGAATGGGAATTCTTTTATACGAAATCTGATAGTGAAGTTCACAAGAACAGCGATGGGCCAAATGAAAAGCTACCTGTAACTAATGCTTGTTGTTAATCATTAGTTAACATAAAACCATTTATCGGTAAAAATAAAAAGCAGACCTTTAATTAAAGATCTGCTTCTTTTCTTTAGCAAAAACTAAATATGTTCCCACTAAAAACATGATGTCCAAGCCTATAAACATTAACCAGTACGTTAAAGGGAAACTATAGGAAACTTTCATAACTCCAGTATTTCTATCTAATATTCTAACAGTATAAGGAGTATATGCTGTCTTAATAGTTAAGTACGTTGATAAAGCTTGAGCAATAAGAACTATCCCTATTGCACATTTCATTATATTTCCTTCAGACCCATACATGTTTCTGTGTACAGTTTAACACAAAGGGGTTTACTTAATATGCTAGTTACCATAATCACTCTTTCAGGAACATATAAAAAAGAGAACCTTTATGGGAATAAGGGTTCTAACAGAGTCATTTTTATAAAATATAGACATCTTTATACGTCCCTTATGTATCAATGTTTCTCTCTAGGCTAAATAATAATGGAGTGCATAAAAGTCTTATCTTATATACATTTATAAAAAATCCGAATAAAAATAACCCAGTAAATATTGAATATAGAGATTGAGTAAGCATGAACAAAGACTAAAAGAACAAATCAAATTTACCTACTTTAAAATAAATCCTTACGCATTTCCCGTGTTCTAACACCATCTTCAATTTTTTCTGCAATGTCCATTAACCTTTCAATGTCGGAAAAGGAATACATTCGGGTACCTGAAGAGTTTCGTTTTGGAAAAATAAGCTCTCGCTCTTCATAATAACGAACTTGTCTTTCTGATAAACCTGTCATTTCAGTAACGATTTTTATAGTCATAACTTTCTCATCTAAATATGGATGATTTTTAGTCAAGATTATCCTCTCCTATTTCCATTCTTTATCAGTATATATGTTATTAACTTTTGGTTTGTATATAGAAATGAAGTTTATTAAAAATAGCACGTTATAAACACTTCTTGATGAAAGGCGTTTGTAGTTATTGAGAGTGACATTAGGTTAACTAAGTTCAAAACAAGTGTTTCAAAATCAATAATAAGAAGAAAATAAGAGCTTCTAAATTGCTCAAATTTACGTCGAACTATTTATTTTATTATATGTAAAACCAAAGTTCATTCCCTCAGAGAGCGTTTCTCTGTATATTTGAAATATATTTTAATCTGATTACTAATAAAATATATGGATACGGTGCAACCTATATCATTCTAGTCATTTTCATTCCTATAAATAAAAAGACTTGCTTTAGATAGAAAGCAAGTTTAAAGAAGGATAATCACTTTGGTGATTCCATTATAATTCAATGATTATAGGGAATCATTAAAATGTGGTTAAAAATAAATTAAAAGTAAATTAATTCATTAAAAGTATTAATTAACCTTTTATTTAAGTTTCGTTAAAGCAATTTTATTAATTCCAATAAATTTTTTAACTTTATTCCTTTAGTGGTTGAATAAAGTTAAAAATTAGGAGTCCTTAAAAGTATACTTTTTCGAATGGGATAGCTTTTTAGTGAAGAATGGAAAAAAGCAATTATTTGCTATCAATATCTCTATGTGTTACACTATGTTTAACTTGTTTTTGTTCGGTATAAGATTGAGAGAAGAAAAAACCTTAAACAGAAGTTTTTATCTTGAAATAGTATGATTGGGCAAGAGAGGTAATACATTTGTGGAATATTCCACAGCAGGAGGCAACATTATGACACAAGGTACAGTAAAATGGTTTAATGCAGACAAAGGTTTCGGTTTCAT
>NZ_JBHZOR010000016.1:0-50847 GCF_042787605.1 Priestia sp. YIM B13491
GCCTTAGCTCAGCTGGGAGAGCGCCTGCCTTGCACGCAGGAGGTCAGCGGTTCGATCCCGCTAGGCTCCACCATACATATAAACGTACAACCTTTAAGCAATTTGCTTAAAGGTTTTTTTGTGCAGTTTCTACAAATTAGAATTGTATATATATTCAAAAAAGTGTCGAGTTGAGCCATCGCTCATTTAGCCGTTACAATAAGAGAGTAGCAACATTTGTGATGGGGGGACATATGATGAATAAGCTTTCAATTATTGGAGTACCAATGGATTTAGGTCAAACTCGCCGTGGGGTCGATATGGGGCCAAGTGCGATACGATATGCAGGTGTTATTGAACGCATCGAGAATATTGGCTATAGTGTAGAAGATAAAGGGAATATTGAAATTGCCTTAGCTGAACGAGTACATAGTGATGAAAATACAAACTTAAAGAATTTAAAAGCTGTAGCAGATGCTAGCGAGAGGCTTGCTCAGACCGTAAGTGATGTTATTACAAATAAAAGGTTTCCTTTAGTGCTAGGAGGAGATCACAGCATCGCTATCGGAACACTAGCAGGAGTAAGTCGTCATTATCAAAACTTGGGCGTGATTTGGTATGATGCACACGGAGATTTGAATACAGCAGATACGTCTCCTTCAGGAAATATTCACGGTATGCCATTGGCGGCAAGTATAGGTATAGGAGACGACGCATTGACTCGAATTGGCGGTTATACACCTAAAGTCAAGCCAGAAAATATTGTGATTATCGGAGCACGTTCTTTAGATGAAGGAGAAAAAGAGCTAATAAAGGAAAAAGGAATTAAAGTGTATACGATGCATGAGATAGATCGAATGGGTATGACAAAAGTAATGGAAGAAACAATTTTATATTTGCGTGATAAAACAGATGGGGTTCATCTATCACTCGATTTAGATGGACTGGATCCACATGATGCACCTGGAGTAGGAACGCCAGTTATCGGTGGAATAAGCTACAGAGAAAGTCATTTAGCTATGGAGATGTTGGCAGAATCTCAGCTAATCACTTCTGCGGAGTTTGTGGAAGTGAATCCTATTTTAGATGAACGGAATAAAACAGCTACCGTAGCTGTTGCATTAATGGGCTCACTTTTAGGAGAAAAATTAGTATAAAACATTAGTACCTACCAAAAGGTACATCAAACATATATGAAGGTAAAAAAAAGAAGCTCTTAGTTCGGATTCGAGAGCTTCTTTATATAGAGAAAAACTTTTCATATTCATTTAATAAACCATCTAACTCTGAACTTACTCTTACTACTGTTAGTGATGATAAAGGGTTTTCTGCTGCAAGGGTGACCATGTTATTTCTGCATTCTTCAATTTGATTCAAAAGGTTCTCTTTTGTATGAGTCAAGCTTTCCACTCCTCTTCTTTTCATCTATACTAATTACATAACCTACGTACGATCTTTTTAAACATATTTGACAAATTTTTGTTAAAATAATTAAGCATAAGTGAAACTTTATGATAAAGTACACGTATATATACTATCCCGCAATGGGCGGAGGTAACCGTTACATGGATTTATTATTAAAAAGGAAAATAAAAAAAGTAAAAAAAGGTGACCAGGATGCGTTTGCTGACATAGTAGAATATCACAAGGATAAACTTTTTCATCTATGTTATCGAATGTTAGGAAACCGGGAAGAAGCGCAAGACGCTGCACAAGAGGCGTTTATTCGAGCCTATGTAAATATTCATAGCTATGACACGAGTAAAAAATTTTCCACCTGGTTATATCGAATTGCTACAAATCTTTGTATTGATCGAATTCGTAAAAAAAAGCCAGACTATTATTTAGATGCAGAAGTAGCCGGGACCGACGGGTTAAATATGTACTCTCAAATAGCTGCCGATCAGGCTTTACCAGAGGAAGAACTAGAGCAAGTAGAATTGCAAGAATTCATTCAGTCGGAAATATTAAAGCTACCTGAGAAATATCGAACTGTCATTGTCCTAAAATATATAGATGAGCTGTCGTTAAAAGAAATCAGCGATATTTTAGACCTGCCGCTTGGTACGGTAAAGACTAGAATTCACAGAGGACGTGAAGCTTTAAGAAATCGACTTCGCCACTTGTAAGGAGTGAACTAAGAATGAAATGTCCAAAAATGTATGTAAATCTCATTCATGAACATTTGGATGGAGATATTACAAAAGAAAATGAACTATTATTAAAAGAGCATTTGCATCAATGCAAAGGTTGTCAGCAGCATATGCATCAGTTAAAAAGAACCATTGCATTTGTGCAAAGCACTTCTCATATAGAATTACCTATGAACTTTACAGCAGGTGTTATGGCTGGGTTACCGCGTGAGAAGAATCGAATTCGAATGAATAGATGGTTTACAAACCACCCGATTCTTAGTGCAGCTGCTGTATTTGTGCTGTTAATGTCCGGCACCGTGTTTTCAGCTTGGGAAACGGATGAAGACTTTTCTGTTTCAAAGCAGCCGAACTTGGTCATTCACGATAAAACAGTCGTTGTACCAAAAGGTGAGACCGTCAAAGGTGATATTACTGTGAGAAATGGCGATATTAAAATTGAAGGAAAAGTAGATGGAAATGTTACTGTTATACATGGTGATAAGTACCTAGCTTCTGCAGGAGAAGTGACAGGCAATATTGAAGAGTTAGACAAGATTTTTGACTGGGTGTGGTATAACGTCAAAACTCATGCCAAACAAGCTGTTGACTTTTAATAGTTGAAACATACAACCGTCCGCTTATCTTGTTAGAGAGGAATAGTGGACGGTTTTATTTATATAAAAAGAAGGCTACATTATATAGGAACAAGGATTTAAAAATAAGATGTAATTTACAGTGTAATTTTGTTTTATGGTATAATAAAACGGTTATGTTATCTTTATTACATATATAGAGGAAGTGAGAAGATGCCTATTGGAGACCTGCCAATCCTCTCATATTTAGGAAAAATTGTTGATGTTCTCCTGGTATGGTTCGTCATATATAAATTAATTATGGTCATAAGAGGTACAAAAGCAGTACAGCTTTTAAAAGGAATCACGGTGATTTTAGTTGTCCGCTTTATAAGTAACTTCCTTGGACTAAATACGCTGCAATGGTTAATGGACCAAGCGTTAACGTATGGGTTTTTAGCTATCATTATTATCTTCCAGCCGGAGCTGCGCCGAGCGCTTGAACAGCTTGGGAGAGGACGTTTGTTTTCACGCAGTAATTTGCCTGAAGAGGATGAACGTACCGTTACGATTGAGGCGATTATAAAAGCAACGCATTATATGGCTAAAAGACGCATAGGTGCATTGATCTCAATCGAAAGAGAGACGGGTATGGGTGACTATATCGAAACAGGTATACCGCTCAACTCTAATATTTCTTCTGAATTATTAATCAACTTATTTATACCGAATACACCACTTCATGATGGAGCGGTTATTTTACAGCGGGATCAAGTAGCCGCTGCAGCATGTTACTTACCTTTATCTGAAAGTCCTTTTATTTCAAAAGAATTAGGTACTCGCCATCGTGCTGCTGTAGGAATAAGTGAAGTAACAGATAGTGTGACTGTTATTGTATCTGAAGAAACTGGAGGCATTTCCGTTACCAAAAATGGTGAATTGTATCGTGAATTGACAATTGATACATTGAGAGAAATGCTCGAAAAAGAATTAGTCACAACTTCTAAAGCAACTTCTTCCACTCGTTGGCAATGGAGGTTGAAGAAGAATGGATAAATTGATGAATCGATCGTGGGTTATGAAAATTATCGCGTTGCTGTTAGCCTTCATGTTATATTTATCTGTTAATTTAGATGATGGTGCCAGTTCATCAAATAAGTTTCTGAACCGAAGCAGTTCTGCCAACACCGGAGTAGAAACATTAACAGATGTTCCGGTTCAAGTATCCTACAATGAGAAGAACAGAATTGTAAGAGGTGTTCCGGATACGGTTATTATGACACTGGAAGGTCCTAAAAATATTTTGGCTCAAACAAAGCTACAAAAAGATTATCAAGCTTATATTGACCTTGATAATTTAAGCTTAGGACAGCATAGAGTCAAGGTTCAGTATCGAAATATCTCTGATAATTTAAACGTAGTGGTTAAGCCTGATATTGTAAACGTAACAATTGAAGAACGCGATTCAAAGCAGTTTTCAGTAGAGGCAAGCTACGATAAAAACAAGGTGAAGAATGGATATGAAGCAGGGGAAGCAACCGTTAGTCCAAGAGCCGTCACGGTAACGGGCGCATCAAGTCAATTAGACCAAGTTGCTTATGTGAAAGCTATTATTGATTTAGATAATGCTTCAAAAACAGTCACGAAACAAGCAACTGTTGTCGCACTAGACAAGAATTTAAATAAATTGAATGTAACAGTTCAACCAGAAACGGTCAATGTAACAATCCCAGTGAGAAATATTAGTAAAAAAGTGCCGATCGATGTGATTCAAGAAGGCACGCCAGGCGACGGTGTCAATATTACGAAGCTAGAGCCTAAAACAGATACAGTAAAAATTATAGGTCCATCTGATTCTTTAGAAAAAATCGATAAAATTGATAATATTCCAGTCGATGTTACCGGTATTACGAAATCTAAAGATATTAAGGTGAACGTCCCTGTTCCAGACGGAATAGATAGTGTAAGTCCTAAACAAATTACCGTTCATGTGGAAGTAGACAAACAAGGTGATGAGCAAGACGCAGAAGAAACGGATGCAAGTGCAGCTGAGACTAAGTCATTTAAGAATTTACCGGTTTCTTTAACTGGTCAATCCTCAAAGTACACTTATGAACTGCTTTCTCCTACTTCAGTAGATGCGGATGTAAAAGGACCAAAATCTGATTTAGATAAGTTAACGAAAAGCGGCATTACCTTGTCAGCGAATGTAGGGAATTTATCTGCCGGGGAGCACACGGTTCCTATTATAATAAATAGTCCCGACTCTGTTACATCGACTCTATCGACTAAACAGGCAAAAGTTCGTGTAACAGCGAAAAAACAATCAGGGACAAATGATGAGCAAACAGATAAAGAAACAAGTGGAAGCACGAGCGATAGCGATAAAGAAACAAAGCCAGACACGGGAACTGGATCAGGATCGGGAACAAATCCTGGGACGGGAAATTCAGGTGATTCAACTGATAAACCAAGCGAAGAGACTGATACACCTGAAGATAATACAGATACACCAACAGATAGTACAGAAACTGGTGACGACAGTAGTAATCAAAGTGATGAAAATTCTACACCCGTAGATGGACAGACAGATAATACATCAGGAAACTAAATGTTTTGACATGAAGGAGAGAAAATTAATGGGTAAGTATTTTGGAACAGACGGAGTACGAGGAGTTGCCAATAGTGAATTAACTCCTGAGCTTGCTTTTAAAATTGGACGCTTAGGTGGTTACGTTCTAACAAAAGATTCAGAGCGACCAAAAGTATTAATCGGACGCGATACACGCGTTTCTGGTCATATGTTAGAAGGAGCGCTTGTTGCAGGATTGCTTTCAATTGGAGCAGAAGTTATGCGACTAGGCGTTATTTCAACTCCAGGGGTAGCGTATTTAACAAAAGCACTTGGCGCACAAGCAGGAGTCATGATCTCTGCTTCGCATAACCCAGTTCAAGATAACGGAATTAAATTCTTTGGTCCAGATGGATTTAAACTTTCAGATTCCCAAGAGAATGAAATTGAAGCGTTAATGGATAGTGAAACAGATCAATTACCAAGACCTGTTGGGGGAGACTTAGGTCAGGTAAATGACTACTTCGAAGGTGGACAAAAATATCTTCAATACTTAAAACAAACGGTTGATGAAGACTTCTCAGGTATTCATGTGGCATTAGACTGTGCGCACGGGGCAACGTCATCGTTAGCAGCACATTTATTTGCGGATTTAGATGCAGATATCTCTACAATGGGGGCATCTCCAAACGGATTAAACATCAATGACGGTGTAGGATCTACACATCCAGAAGCATTAAGTACCTTCTTAAAAGAAAAAGGAGCGGATGTTGGATTAGCATTTGATGGAGACGGAGATCGTTTAATTGCAATCGATGAAAAAGGCGAGATTGTAGACGGTGATCAAATTATGTTCATTTGTGCAAAATACTTATATGAACAAGGACGTTTAAAGAAAAACACGCTTGTTTCTACCGTTATGAGTAACTTAGGCTTCTATAAAGCACTAGAAGCTAGCGGGATTGAAAGTGCACAAACTGGTGTAGGAGACCGTTATGTAGTAGAAGAAATGAAAGCTAATCAATATAACCTAGGTGGAGAACAGTCAGGTCATATTATTTTCTTAGATTACAACACAACAGGTGACGGTATGCTTTCAGCTATTCAGCTTGTAAACATTATGCAAGCAACGAAAAAGCCTTTATCAGAATTAGCAGCTGAAATGAAAAAATATCCTCAGCTTCTTGTAAATGTAAAAGTAACAGATAAGCATCATGTTACAGATAACGAGAAGGTAAAAGTGGTTATTGAAGAAGTGGAAAAAGAAATGAACGGTAATGGCCGAGTACTTGTACGCCCTTCAGGAACAGAGCCGTTAGTACGTGTTATGGTTGAAGCACAAACACAAGAAGAATGTGAAACTTATGTAACGCGTATCGTAGAAGTAGTAAAAGAAGAAATGGGCTTAGAGTAATTCATTAATTATATGCATAAGCGGTGACGTTTCAAGCTGCTTATGCATATTTTTATATTGTTGAGAAAAATTCTTGGAAATTATCTAATGCTAAAGGCTGTTTTTACAGATAGTAAAGAAGATAATTGACGTTTTCTCACTTCTTATTGTAATATTAAATCTGTTCGTCTCTTAATTTATGTAAAGGAGTGAACAATCTATTTTAAAAGTGAATACAAAGCGCCTGAACTAAGTAAAGGGACGGAAACGACTTAGTTGACGAGGAGGAGGTTTATCGAAGTATCGGCGGATGCCTCCCGGTTGTTGATTATCACGGCCGAAAACTTGATGTGAAAAACAATGAGGTGACTTATTGGACAAAAGCATTGAGATGATAATCATTGATGATGAAAAGAGACTCTCTTTTCATACATGAAGGAGGATTTTATCTATGTGCGGAATTGTAGGATATATTGGAACAGAAGATTCGAAAGAAATTTTATTACGTGGTCTTGAAAAGTTAGAATATCGTGGCTATGACTCAGCGGGTATTGCAGTTGTTAACAATGAAGGCGTACACGTATTCAAAGAAAAAGGCCGTATTGCAGAATTGCGTCAGGCAGTAGATCACAGTGTTGTAGCACCAGCAGGTATCGGTCATACGCGTTGGGCAACTCATGGTGTACCAAGCCAAGAAAATGCTCACCCGCATCAAAGTACATCTGGACGCTTCACACTTGTGCATAACGGTGTAATTGAAAACTATGCTATTTTGAAACGTGAATATTTACAAGATGTAACGTTCAAAAGCGAAACGGATACAGAAGTAATCGTTCAGTTAATTGAAAAAATCGCAGCAGAAGGCTTAGATGTAGAAGAAGCGTTCCGTAAGACAGTAAGCTTGCTTCACGGTTCTTATGCACTAGCTCTTGTTGATAACGAAGATAAAAATACAATCTACGTAGCTAAAAACAAAAGCCCGCTTCTTGTAGGTGTTGGCGAAGGATTTAACGTTGTAGCGAGTGATGCTATGGCAATGCTTCAAGTAACAGATCAGTACGTAGAATTAATGGATAAAGAAACAGTAATTGTGACAAAAGAAGGCGTAACAATTAAAACGCTTGATGGTGAAGTGGTAGAAAGAGCACCTTATACAGCAGAGCTTGATGCAAGTGATATTGAAAAAGGTACGTACCCTCACTATATGTTAAAAGAAATTGATGAGCAGCCTTTAGTTGTTCGTAAAATCATTCAAGAGTACCAAAATGAGAACAATGAACTGCACATTGATGCAGACATTTTAGGAGCGATGGATGAAGCAGACCGCATCTATATCGTAGCATGTGGAACAAGCTATCATGCAGGCCTAGTAGGTAAACAATTCATTGAAACGTGGGCGAAGGTTCCAGTAGAAGTGCACGTAGCAAGTGAATTCTCTTATAACATGCCGCTTTTATCTGAAAAGCCATTGTTTATCTTTATCTCTCAAAGTGGAGAAACAGCTGACAGCCGTGCAGTATTAGTTCAAATTAAAGAACTAGGTTACAAAGCGTTAACAATCACAAACGTTCCGGGATCAACATTATCTCGTGAATCTGATTATACGTTATTACTTCATGCAGGTCCGGAAATTGCTGTAGCATCAACAAAAGCTTATACAGCTCAATTAGCAGTGCTGTCAATTCTAGCGGCTGTAACAGCAAAAACACGCGGCATTGAATTAGAATTTGATTTAGTTCAAGAGTTAGCAATCGTAGCAAACACAATGGAAGTACTTTGCGACGACAAAGAAGAAATGGAAAGCATTGCTCTTCAATTCTTAGCAACAACTCGCAACGCATTCTTTATTGGACGTTCTGTTGATTATTATGTAGGTTTAGAAGGTGCGTTAAAACTAAAAGAAATCTCTTACATCCAAGCAGAAGGATTTGCTGGAGGAGAGCTTAAGCACGGAACAATCGCTTTAATTGAAAACAATACGCCAATTATTGCATTAGCAACACAAGAACATGTAAACTTAAGCATCCGTGGTAACGTAAAAGAAGTAGTAGCACGTGGAGCTAATCCTTGTATCATTTCAATGAAAGGATTAGAAACAGAAGAAGATCGCTACGTGATTCCGAAAGTTCATGAAACACTTTCACCACTAGCAGCGGTTATTCCTTTACAATTAATCTCTTACTACGCTGCATTGCACCGCGATTGCGATGTAGATAAACCACGTAACTTAGCAAAATCAGTTACTGTAGAATAATAAGGTTCTAGACACCCTTCTATTTATAGAAGGGTGTTTTTGTATATAATTCCCATTGAGCTAAAAAATATATTTGCTTGCTCAATTTATTTTATATAATAGAGTAGGTAAATGAACGAAACTCACTTATAAAAAAGGAAGTGAAAAGTATTAGTGGAGTAGCTCAAAGTATCAAGTACGTGTTGCGAGGCATCTTTTTTGTCTTGTATTTTCCCTTTTATTTTGTATTTCAAATTTTGTGTAAGCTATGGATATATTTTATCGCTAAGCCCCTCATATGGATAGGAACAAGAATTATTCAACCTGTCATTGATTTCATTTGGAGATACATTATACGTTTCTTGTTCGTTTATCCTATTTCTTGGCTATGGAGTGTCCTCATCTATCCTTTTATTCTCTTCGTTTGGAAACGATGTTTTTTGCCTATAACTAGATTTATATGGAAGTACGTTTTATACCCTGTGTTGTATCTAGTTTGTTACCCTTGTTATCTTTTCTGGAAATATGTTGTGATGCCATTTTACAATGAAATTGTTATTCCTGTGGTTTCATTTTGTCAGCGTATATTCCTCTGTTTCTGGAAAGGAGTTAAGTGGATCGTAATTCATATGATCTACTATCCTTTACGGTGGATTTGGATGAGATGTATATACAAACCGCTTAAAAATGTATATACAAAAATCATTCAGCCGGTTATCAAATGGTTTTCTCATTTATTTAGTTAATGAAATATACCAAAAGATTGCTTTTCTTTTTTAAGTATTAAACTCGAAAGGTAAGAGGGAATTGATGTATAATAAAGACGGATATATCATTGCCTATTTATTTTATTAGATTCAATTTTGAAAGAGAGTGAAACAATATGGGCCGTAAGTGGAACAATATTAAAGAAAAGAAAGCGTCAAAAGATGCTAATACAAGTCGTATATATGCCAAGTTTGGCCGTGAGATTTATGTGGCTGCGAAACAAGGCGAGCCAGATCCAGAATCAAACCAAGCGTTAAAAGTTGTATTGGAACGCGCGAAAACATACAATGTGCCAAAAGCAATTATTGACCGTGCGATTGAAAAAGCAAAAGGCGGATCAGAAGAAAATTACGATAATCTTCGTTACGAAGGTTTTGGACCAAATGGCTCAATGGTTATCGTAGATGCTCTTACGAATAACGTAAACAGAACAGCTTCAGACGTGCGTGCTGCTTTTGGTAAAAACGGCGGTAATATGGGAGTAAGCGGATCAGTAGCGTACATGTTTGATCCAACAGCTGTTATTGGTGTAGAAGGTAAGGATGAAGAAGAGACGCTAGAACTGTTAATGGAAGCAGATGTAGACGTGCGTGACATTTTAGAGGAAGAAGATTCTGTAATTGTTTATGCTGATCCGGATCAATTCCATGCGGTACAAAAAGCGTTCAACGATGCTGGTATTACGGAATTTACAGTAGCTGAGCAAACGATGCTTGCTCAAAATGATGTCACTCTTCCTGAAGATGCACAAGCTCAGTTTGAAAAAATGATTGATGCATTAGAAGACTTAGAAGATGTGCAGCAAGTATATCACAACGTTGATTTAGGATAATAGTGAAAGAGGCAGACCTATCAAGGAGGTCTGTCTTTTTTTATAGGCCGTGTGAAAAGCATCTATTGACCCTTTCCCTTCGTTTGGAATATGGTAAGATAATGAATTAAGAATAGAAAATAGTAGAATTTTATAAGAGATAAATGGAGGGAAAGCAGTTGAAAAAATTAATGGTGGGGATGGCGTTAACAGCTACACTTGCAACGGCTGTAACGCCTGGCTTTGGCTCAATCGGGGGAAATCAAGAAAAGGCATATGCAGCAGCGACGGTTACATATAAAGTAACGGCAAGCATGCTAAATGTGAGAAGCGGAGCGGGAACGACTTACGGGATTATCGGCAGCGTAGTGAAAGGTCAAACGCTATCTGTGATGAGCAAAAGCGGAAGCTGGTACAAAATTAACTATAACGGCCGCACGGGCTATGTAAGCAGCGATTATGTACAAGCATCAGGAACAGCAACTCCACCAGCAGAAAGCACAACGTATACAGTAACGGCAAGCATGCTGAATGTAAGAAGCGGAGCAGGTACCAATTATGCATCCATAGGAAGTGTGACAAAAGGTCAGAAGCTGTCTGTGGTGAGCAAAAGCGGAAGCTGGTACAAAATTAACTATAACGGCCGCACNGTACCAATTATGCATCCATAGGAAGTGTGACAAAAGGTCAGAAGCTGTCTGTGGTGAGCAAAAGCGGAAGCTGGTACAAAATTAACTATAACGGCCGCACGGGCTACGTAAGCAGCGATTATGTACAAGCATCAGGAACAGCAACGCCACCAGCAGAAAGCACAACGTACACAGTAACGGCAAGCACCCTGAATGTAAGAAGCGGAGCAGGTACCAATTATGCATCCATAGGAAGTGTGACAAAAGGTCAGAAGCTGTCTGTGGTGAGCAAAAGCGGAAGCTGGTACAAAATTAACTATAACGGCCGCACAGGCTATGTAAGCAGTGACTATGTACAGGCTTCAGCTACAACATCGCCAAAGCTCGTAGTGGATTCTTTTAAAACGTTAGGTAACGCTCAGCAAGTCATCTTGGTTACAGCAGATAACTACGATACGAAGTCTGCTAAAATTCAAACGTTTGAAAAAGTTGATGGAAAATGGAAGCAAGTTTTAACCGCGAACGGTGTACTTGGACAAAAAGGATTCGCTTTATCGAAAAAGGAAGGAGATATGGAATCTCCGACAGGGAAATATACAATTGGCACAGCATTCGGACGCTATGCAAATCCTGGAACTAAGCTTCCATATCGAAAGATTACAGCAAATGATGTGTGGGTAGACGATTCAAAAAGCTCTCTATATAATACGTGGCAGCAAAAGCCGGCGAATGGCCGCTGGACGAGCGCTGAGAACATGGACATCCCCGCTTACGATTATGGGTTTGTCATTAATTATAATGAATCTAGAACGCCAGGAAAGGGAAGTGCAATCTTCTTCCATGTAGGAACAAATTATACCGCAGGATGTACGGCTACTTCTAAAGAACAAGTTGTCTCTATTTTAAAATGGTTAAATCCAGAGAAAAATCCGGTTATTATTCAATCTCCTGTAAGTGAATTAGATAAATATTAAGTTAGAAAGCAGCTGAACTTTTACAGTTCAGCTGCTTTTTTATGTAATTAAAAGCTTTGTCTGTCTGTGGTACGACAAAGTTAGTTTTCCTATTCATTGAATGAAAGCGTTTAATCTCTTACGATTAAAGTATCATCACGTAGAGAAAGGAAGAGAGCAAATGGCTCAATCTAATATAAAAGTAGCTGTACAAAAGTTTGGGAACTTTCTAAGTTCAATGGTTATGCCAAATATCGGAGCATTTATTGCATGGGGACTTATTACTGCTTTATTTATTCCAACAGGCTTTTTTCCAAATGAAAGCCTTGCCAAACTAGTGGATCCAATGGTCAAGTATTTGCTTCCGCTGCTAATCGGCTACACAGGAGGAAAGCTTGTACACGATCAGCGTGGAGGCGTTGTAGGTGCTATCGCGACCATGGGCGTCATCGTTGGATCTGATATTCCGATGTTTCTAGGCGCTATGATTATGGGACCGCTTGGCGGTTACATCATCAAGAAGTTTGATCAGTTTATTGAAGGTAAAGTCAAAACAGGATTCGAGATGTTAATTAATAACTTCTCAGCAGGTATTCTTGGAGGAATTCTAGCAATTCTAGCCTTTTTAGGCGTTAGTCCAGCCGTGGACGGATTTACAGGCGCGCTTGTAGTGGGTGTAGATTGGATGGTTGCACATGGCCTTCTTCCACTTACAAGTATTCTAATTGAACCAGCTAAAATTTTATTCTTAAACAATGCTATTAATCACGGTATCTTATCTCCAATCGGAGCAGAACAAATTCGAACAAACGGACAGTCAATTCTATTGTTATTAGAAACAAATCCTGGTCCGGGATTAGGAATTTTGTTAGCGTATTGCTTCTTTGGAAAAGGAACAGCAAAACAGTCAGCGCCGGGAGCGGCCATCATTCATTTTATTGGCGGAATTCACGAAATTTACTTCCCTTACGTTTTAATGCGTCCGCTTCTAATCATTGCGGCTATTTTAGGCGGAATGAGCGGCGTATTTACATTTGTTCTTTTAGGCGGAGGCTTACAAGCGGTTGCTTCACCGGGAAGTATTTTGGCTATTTTAGCTGCTACACCAGGTAATGCAGGCAGCTATGTTGCAAATATCTCCGGTGTTCTCGTTGCAGCCGTCGTATCGTTTATTGTAGGTTCGTTAATTTTAAAAACGGGCAAGCAAACGGAAGATTTGGATGAAGCAGCTCGCAAAATGCAAGAGATGAAAGGCAAGAAGAGCTCTGTAGCAGGAAGCTTTACAAAACAGCAAGGCGAAGTACAAGTACCAGCAAGCGTTCAGAAAATTGTTTTTGCCTGTGACGCAGGTATGGGATCGAGTGCGATGGGCGCCTCTCTTCTTCGCAAGAAAGTTAAACAAGCAGATTTAAATATTTCGGTAACGAATACAGCGATCAGTAATATTCCAAGTGATGCTCAAATCGTTATTACACAGGAAGAGCTAACGCCAAGAGCTCAAAACAAAGTTCCAGATGCGTATCATATCTCGGTTGATAATTTTCTATCTAGTCCGGAATATGACAAACTAATTGATCAACTAAAAAATGATCATACTACTTCTAAAGCGGAAAAAGAAAAAAGAGTATCTGCAGAAAATAATACAGATAGTAATGATGGTTTATTAAAAGAAGAAAACGTTTTCTTAAATCAGCACTTTTCTTCTAAGGAAGAAGCAATTCGATTTGCAGGGAGCGTGTTAGTAAAAGGCGGATATGTAGAAGAAAACTACGTTGAAGCGATGATTGAGCGCGACAATATGACTTCTACTTATATGGGAAATGACGTAGCGATTCCGCACGGTACGGAAGAAGCGAAAAAGAACGTTTTAAGATCTGGTTTTACAGTGATTCAAGTGCCAGAAGGCGTTGATTTTGATGGTGAGAAAGTTCGTTTGATTTTTGGAATTGCCGGAAAAGACGGCACCCATTTAGAAATTTTATCTGGTATCGCGATTACATGTTCTGATATGGACAATATTGAAAAGATGGTTCATACCAAATCAGCTAAAGAATTAATGGCTATTATTCAAAGTAACTAACGGGATAGAAAGGCATGGAGATGCCTTTTTATCCTTTGTTTATAAATAAGAAAAGAGTTGATGTTCTTGTTTATTACTTCAAGAGAAAAATCAATCATTGAGTTAATTATTAAAACGGCAGGAAAACATACAGCCCTTACACTTGCTACTTTTTTGAATGTAAGTGTAAGAACCGTTCACAGAGATTTGAAGGCAATTGAATCAATACTTGAAAAATTTGATTTGAAGCTGATTCGTACACAAGATGAAGGACTAATGATTGAAGGTAAAAATGAACAAATTTTTCGTCTTATTCAAGAGCTGATGAAGATTAAAACGACGGATCAGTCTCCACAGGAAAGAAAATTAATTCTTTTAATTCTTCTTCTAGAAGAAGGGGATTCATTTAAATTACAAACGCTGGCTAAAGACTTAGAAGTAAGTATCACTACACTAACTGCTTATTTAGATGAATTAACAGAGTGGTTAACCACATTTGACGTTCTCCTTCATCGAAAAAGAGGGGTGGGAGTAGAGGTTCAAGCTACTGAAGCCAATAAACGGAAAGCATTAGCTAATTATTTTCTTGTTCACTTTAGTGAGGAGTTAATTGAGTGCTTGTTTTTAGCAGAAAATCAGCAGCATACGGATGAAACAATTTTGCATTATTTTTATCCAGATTATTTGGCAGAAGTAGACGGAATTGTACATCGAGCGATTAATCAGCATCATTCTAAGCTGGCTGACAGCGATTATATAGGGCTCATTGTTCATATTTGCATTATGATACAGCGAACGAAAAAGCAAATGTATCTAGAAGACGACGGCGGCCAAACGGAAGAGCTGGCAAGTGAAGTGTTCTTAATGAAGGATATTTGCCGGGAAATTGAACGGGTATTTTCTCTTTCTTTTACAGAAAAAGATATTCATTTCTTAGCAGTGCGGCTACGTGCAGCAAAATTCCAAACTACTAGAGACGTATATTACGACAGCGTAGTGGTTGGGCAGATTATTAAGAATATGATTGCTCACGTTTCTGTTCAGCTTAACACCGACTTAACCGGTGATTTTTCCCTTTACCAGGGGCTGCTTGCTCATATGGAACCGGCAATTTTTCGTCTTAAGCAAAAAATGGAGCTTTTTAATCCATTAACAGAAGAGATTAAGAAAAAATACCCGGTTTTATTTATGGCTGTGAGAAACAGTATCGATCAAGAGCTGCCGGATTTAGTTTTTCCAGATGATGAAGTAGCATATCTTGTTTTGCATTTTGGTTCAACGCTAGTGCTAAAAGAAGAAGTCATGGAAATTCAGGCACTGATCGTCTGTCCAACTGGAATTGGCACTTCGAAAATGTTAGCTAGCCGTATTCGTAAAGAGATTCCGGAGATTAATTCAGTTGTCATTAAATCGGTAAAAGAAATCAAAGAAGCCGCGCTTGAAGGGTATGACGTAGTGATTTCAACAGTAAGACTGCCTTTTTTAAATGTCGATTACATTTTAGTCAATCCACTCTTAACCGAAGAGGATATTCAATCCGTCCAGAATTTTTTACAGAAAAACATTCAAAAGTTAACCAAAGATAAGGACTATAGCTCGTTCCAATATAAAAATAAGACCGTTTGTAAAGAAAAACCGTCTTTTGAGGAAACGATGAAACAAATTAAAGACGTGCATGGAAGTATCGAATCAATTCTTCAAAACCTTAGAATGTATCGATTTTCGGATGCAGTGAGTCACGATCAAGTGATTTCGCACGTAGTAAAAGCTGCTGAAAAAGAACGTTTAATAACCAATGCTAACTGCGTTATTCATCAGCTTAAGGAACGAGAAAACAAAGGCGGTTTAGGCATTCCGCAAACGAGCATGGCACTGTTCCATTGCCGTGAACATCACGTGAACGAGCTGATATTTCAGGTTTCACATTTAGAACAACCTTGCACAGTTAAAGGCATGGACGGAACAAATATGCAGGCGCGTAACCTTCTATTAATGCTCGCACCTGAAGAGTTAAGTGAAGCACAACAAGAAATTTTAAGTTTAATTAGTACCAGTTTAATTGAAGACCATGAAGCAATGATGATTTTTTCGTCCTCGAATGAAGAGATAATTCGCAAAAAGCTAGAGGATACGTTTCATGAGTACCTTCGAAATAATTTGATAAAGGAATGATTTTTGTGAAACAAGCAGTTCATTTTGGAGCAGGCAATATCGGTCGAGGATTCATTGGGGCATTGTTTTCTCAAAGCAACTATCACGTCACATTCGTAGATATTGCTGAAAAGATTATTAATCAGTTAAACACAGATGGAGGGTATAACGTAATAACAGCCGCAGAGCACCCCGAGACATTAGCTGTTCAAAACGTATCTGGTTTAAATAATCTGACACAAGAACAAGCAGTCATTAAAGCGATTAAAGAAGCAACGTACATTACGACGGCCATCGGACCGAACGTTCTGCCTCGCATTGCTCCTTTAATTGCTAAAGGTTTGGCTGAACGTGTAAAAGCAAGCGACGAAAATGTATATATTATTGCATGTGAAAATCAAATCTCTGCGACAGATTTATTAAAAGGCTATATTTTTGACGCGCTGGATGAAGAGACAAAAGCTCATATGATAAATAAGGTCTTTTTCTTCAATTCAGCTGTAGATCGTATCGTGCCTATTCAACATGACCAAGGTTCGCTTGATGTTTTAGTAGAATCCTATTATGAATGGGTAGTAGAGGCACCTGAAGATATTCCTTTTGTAGAAGGAATGACGATTGTGCCTGACCTTGCTCCTTTTATTGAAAGAAAGTTATTTACAGTGAATACGGGACACGCGGTGATTGCATATTTTGGTTATTTAAAAGGAAAAGAAACAATTGATCAAACGTTAAGAGATTCAGATATTTATGAACAAGTACAGCAAACACTACAAGAAACAGGAAACTATCTAATTGAAAGATATGACTTAGATAAAGAGGAGCACAAAGCCTATATTACTAAAATCATTGAACGCTTTAAAAATCCTCATTTAAATGATTCAGTTAAAAGGGTAGGAAGAGCGCCAATTCGCAAGCTTGGACCTCAGGATCGTTTGATTCGTCCAGCGCTAGAAGCAAAAAAAGCGGGCCTTTCTTATACCTATTTGGCAAAGGCTATTGCCGCTGCGCTTTTATTTGACCCGCAAGAAGATAAAGAGGCTATGAAGCTTCAAGCGAATATTCAGGAGTATGGTATTGAGTATGTATTAAAAGAGATTAGTTGGTTAGAGGCAAGTAATGATTTAACAAAAGAAATCATTGCTCAATATAATGCTTTAAAATCGTGAATGAATTTAGTACGTGTAAACAGTCCATTTTAAATGGGCTGTTTTTCTTTTAGCAGAAAGGGAATGTTTGTGTATAGGAGGGTGATAAAATGGTAGCTATTACGCACGTTGGATTAGCTGTGCCTGATGTAGAAAAAGCCGTGCAGTGGTATGAAAAAGTTTTAGGTTTTAAGCTGATTGCCGGTCCTTATACGTTTAATGCGGAGGAAGAACAAGCTGAAAATATGACTCAAGATTTACTGGGGTCTCATATCAAAAAGATGAAAAATGCTCACATGACAGCTGACAACCAGATAGGCATTGAACTGTTTGAATTTAATAAGCCGCAAATGCCTCTTGTATTAAAAGACAGCGATGAGCAGTATCAAAGTTATTTTCATATGTGTTTAATAGCCGATGACGTGGAAAAGTTGGCGGATAAAATCGAACAATCAGGCGGTAAAAAGCGAAGCCAAGTATGGAATACAAGACCTGGAAAACCTTATTACTTGGTTTATTGTGAAGATCCGTTTGGGAATATTATTGAGCTATATTCACACAGTACGGAGCTCATGTATGGGAATAGAGAAGAATAAAAGCTTATCCAGATTTTTTGGATAAGCTTTTATCTTTTCATAGCTGTCCGTAGCCGTATACTTTTGCCAGCTCTTCAAAGGTTTTTGATGAATACGTAATAGTTACCGATGTTCCTACTGCCACTTTATTGAATAATTCTTCGACATCCGCATTATGCATTCGTACGCAGCCGTGGCTTACATATTTGCCGATGCTATCTTCTGAGTTATTCCCATGAATAGCGTATGTGTCGCCGGTTGTTCCGTTTGCATTAAGCCCTAGCCAACGAGAGCCAAGAGGGTTATTAGGAGCGCCTCCTGCAATATGCCCTGTATAGTAAGGACGATTTTTAATTTTGTTGACAATCTTGAAAAAACCTACCGGCGTATCGCTCCATGTTTTTCCAGTAGCTACTGAATACGTCTTTTCTAACTTCCCATTATGAAAATAAGCAAGCTGATTTGTTTTTTTATTAATAATAATTAAATCTTTACTTGCTGTGTTTTCACTTGCATTCGCCGCACTTGCTGTATAAGAAATACTGATAATAGCTGCGAGACACAACGCCGCTGCTCGCAGTAGAATTTTTCTCACGTTCTAGCCATCTCCTCTATTGTTCGTTTACATATTTGATGAATTACATGCTATTAGTGTATAAAAGGAAAATGTACTGAATATGAACCTTTCCTGAATGAAAACTGAAAGTGCATCTTATTTATAAACGAATATAAAGTAAAAATCTGGGCAGAAATACAACTAAAGGTCTGGTACATATCTCATGAAAAAGAGAAAAACGAAAATGCACCTTGTCTGTTTAATTTAGGATGTATTATCATGAAGGTTTGAAATGAAGGGCAGGAGGTGGAACAAACAGATGCTTAAAGAATTTAAAGAGTTTGCTTTGCGTGGAAACGTATTGGATTTAGCTGTCGGTGTTATTATTGGAGCGGCATTTGGAAAAATTGTAACGTCTCTTGTAAATGATATTATTATGCCGCTGATTGGTTTGTTGTTAGCAGGGATAGACTTTAAAGATTTATCCTTCACGGTTGGAGATGCTACGGTATTATATGGATCTTTTATTCAAACAATTGTTGATTTCTTAATTGTCGCATTCTCGATTTTCTTATTTATTCGTTTCTTTAATCGTTTTAAGAGAAAAGAAGAAGAGAAAGTAGAGGAAGAAGTGGCTGTTCTCTCAAAAGAAGAAGAGATTTTAACAGAAATTCGTGATTTGCTAAAAGCACAAGCAGTGAAAGAGCGTTCATAACAGCAATTTTTACATACGTATAAAACGGCTAAGAGGCCCGTCTTTTCATAAGAAAAGCGGGCTTTTTTCGTGTGAAATTTCTCGGGAAATGTTAGTGGTATGATTATGGGAAAATTAGGCGTGAAAGCGAGAGAGATAGGAATGTTAAAATCATATTAAAAGTGTTAAGATATTGTAAATAGGAGGCTTAAGGTTATGTTTAAACATTTGTATCGTTCTTTGCCAATGCTGGCAGCGTATGGCCTGCTTAGCGTTTTTTTATACAGTGTTGTTATGTTTAATGTGTCAAATGACACAAAAATGTTGTTTGATTGGGCCCAAATCCATACAGCTGGGTTCGTAGTATTAATAGGAGGATGCTCACTTGTTTTATGGGCGCTCACTTTCTATTTGCTGCTTCGATTTAATCACATAGAGAGAATACAAGATTCGCAGTGGTATGCCATTTTTACGGCAATTGTGTTTTCAATTGCCGTAGCAGCCGTTTCTGCTATGGTTTTTGTTATCTATCATATTGATATACATAATCCAGGCAAAACAATAGAGTGGATGCAAGCATATCCCGAACGCTATCTTTTTACGGTATTTTTACTTTCGCTGTTAACACTAGCGATCATTATGCTAGTAGGGGAAGCTTATTTAGGAGCTGGAATTACCTTTGTTCTGTATTTTATTTTAGCTCTTGTAAACTATTACAAAAAAATCTTTCGAAATGAACCGTTGTTCCCGAACGATTTTATTCAGGCGAGCCAGTTAAAAGAAGTTATTCCGATGATTAAAGATTCGATTTCAATTCCTATTGTAATAGGAGTTATTGGATCTATTGTCGTACTGCTCGCTCTTTGGTTTTTCTTGCCGAAAATTAAAATTCGATGGTTTCTTCGAATTATTATGATTCTGCCGCTCATCTTTTTAATGAAATCATTTTTATTCTTTGAACACTCGTTTGCTCAAAAATATTATGATCAATATGCTGCGCTGATGCCTTGGAATCAGCAAAATAATTATTACTATAATGGACCTGTTATTGGCATGATTTCAAATGTTAAAACAGATGTGCTGCAAGAGCCGGATGACTACTCAGAAGAAGCTATGGCAAAAGTGGCAAAGCGCATTCAGTCAAAGGAAGAGAAAACACAAGAAAGCAAGACTGAAGTCAAACCAAACGTTGTGTTTGTGATGAACGAAACATTTTGGGACCCAACAAAGCTTAACGTGACGTTCTCTGAAGATCCAATGAAAAATACAAGAGAACTTCAAAAGAAATATCCTTCCGGATGGTCTTTAAGTCCTTCGTTTGGCGGGGAAACAGCTAATGTGGAGTTCGAAGCGCTGACGAGCTACTCTTTGTCTTTCTTTAACCCTGGAGGCCTTCCTTATCAGCATGTATTGAGTAAAAAAGAATATCCGTCTTTTGTTTCTTATTTAGAAAAGCAAGGCTATGCTACAACGGCTATGCATCCAAACAGCGGCATGCTTTATATGAGACAAAATGTATATCCAAACTTGGGATTTGATCAAGTGAAGTTTATTGATGAAATGAAGCATACACAAAAAGATAACAAAGAGTTTGTTTCTGATGAAGCAGTAGTTGATGAAGTACTCGATACGCTTCGCCAGTCGAAAAAGCCTGCATTTGTGCATGCTGTAACGATTGCAAATCATCTTCCTTATTCGGCGGATAAGTATAATGGTCAGGAAACCATTAAGGTAACCGGTAAAGGGTTATCACCGGAAATGCAAAAGGAAATTGAAATTTATGCTGAAGGAATTAAACGTTCAGATGCTGCTTTAAAACGATTGAACGATGAAATTCAAAAGCTGGACGAGCCGACCATTGTAGTATTTTGGGGAGATCATTTGCCGGCGCTTGGCCAAAACCTTCAAGCTTACAAAGAAACGGGTTTTGGAAACGAGAAAACGCAGCAAACATCTCAAAAATTTTATGAAACGCCGCTCTTATTTTTATCTAATTACGATACGAAAATAGATAAAAATCTCGGTACGATGAGTCCTATTTATATTGCTCCGACGCTTGCTCAATCTCTTGGTTACAAAAGTAATCTGTTCTACGATCAGTTGAATCAAATGAAAACAGAAGTGCCGGCTTTTCGTTCAAATATGTATATAGATTCGAAAGGAAAGCTAGTCGATGATCCGGCGGCGCTCTCTAAAAAAGCTGCAAAAGACCTTCAAGATTACCATGAAGTTGAGTTTGATACATTATCCGGGAAACAGTACGAAACGCATAAGTTGTATAAATAAAAATAAAAACTCCTTTTAATATAAAAGGAGTTTTTATTTTTTAAGTGTTTAAGGTTGTACTAAAAAATAATTCATGTATAATATTTTAAGGTTAAAAGTAAACTTTAAGTTAAGTAAAACAAAACTTGAGTTTGGAACAGCATGAACAATCATTCATGCTGTTTGCTAATTTTAAATACAGTTGAGGATCGAGAGTATGGAAATAGGAAAGAAAATTAAAAATTTACGATTAAAAAAAGGTTTAACACAAGAAGAGCTAGGAGAACGTACTGATTTAAGTAAAGGCTATATTTCGCAGCTAGAGCGCGATTTAAGTTCACCGTCTTTAGAAACATTTTTTAGTATTTTGGAAGTGCTAGGGTGCGAACCGAAAGAATTCTTCGAAATTGATACGCATGTTCAAAAGGTTGTATACAGAGAGGAAGACTACACGAGTTATTGCGAAGATGAAAAAGGTTACCATATTCAGTGGCTTGTGCATGAATCAAATGAAAAAGAAATGGAGCCCATTCGTCTTATTCTTCATGAAAAAGGCGCATTTAAGAGATTTGAGCCTTCCCTTTCAGAAACGTTTGGCTACATTTTGCGCGGGTGTGTGAAGGTAAAGCTTGGAGGCAGAATATATGAAGCCAAACAAGGAGAAACCATCTATTTTCAAGCTTCTGAAGAACATCAGATTTTAAATGCTCATGACGGAATAACAGAGTTAATTATCGTGGCGACAGAGTCTTATTTATAGAACAAAAGAGGTGAAGTGAAATGACATCTACGAATACAATTATTCAATTTGAAAATGTGACCAAGCAATATGATAATGATTCAGTTGTATTGGATCATGTAAGCTTTGAAATTGAAAAAGGGAAATTTTATACCCTCTTAGGTCCATCGGGATGTGGAAAGACAACGATTTTACGATTAATTGCAGGCTTTACGGAAGCCTCAAGCGGAACGATTTATTTTAATGGGAAAAGAATTAATGATGTCCCGGCTAACAAACGACAGGTTAATACGGTTTTTCAAGACTACGCGCTTTTCCCCCATCTGAATGTATTTGAAAATGTAGCATTCGGTCTTCGAATCAAGAAGATGAAAAATGCTGATATTGCAATAAAAGTTAAAGAAGCCCTTCGTTTTGTTAACTTAGAAGGATATGAAAACAGAGAAATAAAGGAAATGTCGGGCGGCCAAAGACAGCGTGTAGCAATTGCACGAGCAATTGTAAACCAGCCCGAAGTCATTTTGCTGGACGAGCCGCTTTCAGCTCTTGATCTAAAATTGCGTACAGAAATGCAATACGAGTTAAGAGAATTACAGCGTCGTCTAGGTATTACGTTCATTTTTGTTACGCACGATCAAGAAGAAGCGCTTGCGATGTCCGATGAAATCTTTGTTTTGAATAAAGGAAGAATTCAGCAGAGCGGGGAACCTACAGATATTTATGATGAGCCAATTAATCGTTTTGTTGCCGATTTTATTGGTGAATCAAATATTGTACCAGGTAAAATGATTGCTGACTTTTTAGTGGAGTTTGGCGGCCAGCAATTTGAATGTGTCGATCAAGGATTAAACCAAAATGAGCAGGTTGAAATTGTGATTCGCCCTGAAGATTTAGCCATTACAAGCTCCGATCAAGGAAAGCTGCAGGTTCGTGTAGATTCACAGCTGTTCAGAGGAGTCCATTATGAAATTTTAGGCTATGACCATGCAGGGAATGAGTGGCTCGTTCACTCTACGAAAAAGGCAACGGTTGGGGAAGAAATTGGTTTATATTTTGAACCTGAGGCTATTCATGTTATGCGATTTAACGAAACGGAAGAAGAATTCGATAAGCGACTCGAAGGTTATGAAGAGGATTACGATGCAAACTAAATCAAGAAATATTTACTTAGTCCCGTATGTGTTATGGATTTTGCTTTTTGTAGTTGCTCCCATTGTATTAGTTGTCTATTATTCTTTTTTCAACATCGATAATGAGCTGACGCTTGAAAACTATAAGAAATTTTTTACTCCGGTTTATTTACAGATGACGCTGAGTTCATTTTGGTATGCCTTTTTAATTACGTTATTTTCCTTGGTTTTTTCTTATCCTACAGCTTATTTACTAACGAAGCTTAAGCACAAGCAGCTTTGGCTTCTACTGATTATTTTACCGACGTGGATTAACTTATTATTAAAAGCTTATGCTTTTTTAGGTATATTTGGCACGTATGGTACGGTTAATAAGTTTACTGAATTTCTAGGACTTGGTACTCATCAAATTTTATTTACTGACTTTAGTTTTGTATTTGTATCGGTGTATATTTTTATCCCCTTTATGATTTTGCCCATCTTTAACTCTTTGGAAGAACTTAATCCCTCGCTTATCTACGCTTCGCGAGACTTGGGGGCATCTTCATGGGTGACATTTAAACGCGTGGTATTTCCGCTAACGCTAGAAGGGGTTAAATCAGGTTGTCAGGCTGTTTTTATCCCAGCACTATCCCTCTTTATGATTACGCGTTTAATTGCTGGAAACCGCGTCATTACACTGGGAACAGCGATTGAACAACATTTTTTAGTGACGCAGGATTGGGGCATGGGCGCCACCATAGCCGTCTTTTTAATTATTGCGATGGCCGTTATGATGCTCATAACAGGCACTGGAAAGAGAGGTGTGTAAAATGAAGAGAAAGTGGAAGTTCAGCCACCTTTATTTATTTCTTGTATTTTTCATTTTATACGCGCCCATTTTTTATTTAATGTATTACTCTTTTAACAGCGGAGGAAACATGCGTGAATTTGAAGGGTTTACGTTAGATTGGTACAAAGAAGTGTTTCAAGACACGCGTTTGCTTATTATTGTTTTGAATACTCTTATTATTGCTCTACTGTCTTCGGGTATTTCAACTATTATTGGCGTGATAGGGGCACTTGCTATCGTATACGTGAAGCGCAGACGTGTTCAAAATACGCTGTTAACATTTAATAATGTGTTAATTGTGAGTCCAGATGTTATTATTGGCGCATCTTTTTTAATTCTATTTACCATTATCGGTGTAAAGCTCGGATTTATATCGGTATTATTAGCGCATATTGCATTCAGTGTACCGATCGTGGTCATCATGGTTCTGCCTAAGCTGCAGGAAATGAGTCCGACACTGCTTGATGCAGCCCGTGATTTGGGCGCAAGCCGCTTTGAAGTACTTTCAAAAGTGGTATTGCCATTTATTCGTCCGGGTATCTTTGCAGGCTTTTTTATGGCTTTAACTTACTCTTTGGATGATTTTGCGGTTACGTTCTTTGTGACCGGGAACGGTTTTTCTACGCTTTCAGTAGAAATTTATTCGTTAGCAAGAAGAGGGGTCTCGTTGAAAATCAATGCTCTTTCTACTCTTATTTTCATGTTTACCGTGCTGATTGTAATTGGTTATTACTTTATCAGTCAGCGATATAGCAATAAAGTGAAAGGGGTGGCGACTGGAAAATGAAGCAATTAGCAAAGCCGTTTATCTTCATCGTCATCCTTTCTTTCGTTCTTATGTATGTGGTTCATCATTTGAACAATGCCGAAGGATACTCTGGAGGAGATACGCTGACCGTCTATAATTGGGGAGATTATATTGATCCTGATTTAGTGAATCAGTTTGAAAAAGAAACCGGAATTAAAGTCATTTATCAGACCTTTGATTCGAATGAAGCAATGATGACAAAAATTGAACAAGGCGGTACGACATTTGATATTGCTGTGCCTTCTGAGTACGCGATTAGCAAGATGCGTGAAGAAAATTTGCTATTGCCAATTGATCATTCGAAGCTGCCTAATTTAAAATACATTAATCCGCGTTTTTTAGACTTATCCTTTGATCCTGGCAATCAGTACTCTATTCCTTATTTTTGGGGAACTGTGGGTATTGTGTATAACTCTGATATGATTCATGGCAAGAAGATAAAAAGCTGGAATGATTTATGGGATCCTAAGCTGAAAAATCAAATTTTACTTGCAGATGGCGCTAGAGAAGTGATGGGAATGGGGCTAAACAGCTTAAATTATTCATTAAATGATACGAATAAAGCCCATCTTCAAGAAGCAAAAAGAAAGCTTGATACATTAACACCAAATGTAAAAGCTATTGTAGGAGATGAGATTAAGATGCTCCTAGCAAATGAAGAAGCGGCAATTGGCGTTGTTTGGTCAGGCGATGCTTCTGAGATTATGAGTGAAAACGATAAGCTGAATTACGTTGTTCCAGAAGAAGGTTCGAATTTATGGTTTGATAACATGGTTATTCCAAAAACGGCTAAAAACGTAGAAGGCGCACATAAATTCATGAATTTTATGCTGGATCCTAAACACGCTGCTCAAAATGCGGAATATGTAGGATATTCTACGCCTAATAAAAAAGCGTTAGAATATTTGCCGAAAGAAGTAGCGGAAGATGAACGTTTTTACCCAGAGGAAGAACTAACAAAAAAGCTTGAGGTATATAATAACTTAGGCAAACGAATGCTTGCTTATTACAATGAATTATTTTTGGAATTTAAAATGCACCGTAAATAAAAGGAACTTAATTAGGTCTTTGTACTCAAGTTCTTTATTGTTTTTGTAAATTCAGTTGCGTCATAGCAAGAGGAAAGATAAAATACAAACGAGTAAAGCTAATAACATTTATTTTATGTTATTAGCTTTTTTATTTGTAAAACGGGAAAGATAAGAAAAAATTGAATGTTCTATTATTCATCCAGAATTTATATTTCACATTATATAGGAGAGAAAAAGTGAAGCAAAAACAAAAGCAGCATATTCAATCCATTTATTTTCTACGGTTATTCGCTATGATGATGGTTGTGCTCGTACATGTAACAGCAGCATATGCAACGGTACTGCCATTTGCAAGCGAAGCTTATCAGAAATATCATTTTCTTAACCGAATTGTTCGAATTGAAGCAGGGATCTTTATTGTGATTACAGGTTTGGTTTTCTTTTATAGTTATATTAACAAGCCTTTAACAAAGACTTTATGGAAAACGTATTATGCTCGAAGAGTGACATATATTTTGGTTCCCTATATTGTTTGGGCACTTATTTATGAATTTTATTCGTACTATGTAGGAGCAACAGAATTAAATGCAGCTGATATTGTGAAACGTATTTTACGCGGAGAGTCCTACTATCAGCTTCATTTTATCTTTTTAATTGTACAAGTTTATCTCGTGCTGCCGGTTTTTGTATGGCTAGCACAAAAAGTAACCATTTTTAAAAAATACATGTGGCTGTTTGGCATTATCATTCAGCTTGGTTATTTAATGCTTAACAATACGTATCATATCACTTCATTTAATTTGTTTTTAAATACAATGGCTACGTTTTTACTTGGCGGTTGGATTGGCATTTATTATCGCGAACAAGTGGATAAAAAGTACAGTCGTTCGAATAGTGTATTATTTCTGGTGACGCTCGGAGCGGGAATAGCTATTTCACTGTTAAATTATCACTTGTACACAATGAAGACAATCCAAATTTCAGGCTTTACGTATGAGGCTGTTAATACGCTTTATTTGGTCGCTGGAAGTTATTTCTTCTTCCGAATTGCAGAGATATTAGCTGAAAAGCTTTCTGTGAAGTCCGTGACGATTGTTAAAAATATTGCCATGTACTCGTTTGGATTTTACTTGATTCACCCGATGGTTTTAAACTTTGTGGCAAAAGCAGTACCAATACAAGGAAACTACATGTTTCACATTGAAATTTTGGCACGCTATATTCTAACATTAGCAGGCTGTTACCTCATCATTTGGGGATGTCATCGTCTTTTACCGTTTGCTAGCTTTTTGTTTGGTAAACTGCCAAAAGAAGCGGTGTTCATTTACCGACGTCCTGATCATAAATAGCGTTTAGTTAAAAGTTATGTCTGCTTGCAGGCATAACTTTTTTTATAAAGTATAAGAGATGATAACACGCTAGTTTTAAAATATTTTTAAAAGTGACATGCTAAGATAATGCTTACTTAGGTACTCACAAAAGGGGGAATTTGATATGCGTGTACTTGTGGTAGAAGACGATGCTTCATTATTACACGGTATCGTAGAAGGCTTAAAAGAAGAAGGATATGAAGTTGATTGTGCGTCTGAAGGAGATGAAGGTTTGTTTTTAGCAGAGCAGAATATTTATGATGCTTTGATTCTAGATATTATGCTGCCGGGTATGACAGGACTTGACATACTAAAAAAGCTAAGAAAACAAAAGGTGCTGACGAAAGTTATTTTTCTCACTGCAAAGGATAGTGTAGAAGATCGAGTGAAAGGACTCGATTATGGAGCTGATGATTATTTGGTTAAGCCTTTTGCCATGGCTGAACTTTTTGCGAGGTTAAGGGTGATGCTCAGAGACTTGCAGGCAGAAGAAGGCATGATTTCATATGGTCCCATTTCTATACGAGAAGACAATCATGAAGTTATGATAAATGGGAGTGCCCTAACGTTAACGATTAAAGAATTTCAGCTTTTGGAATACTTTATTCGAAATAAAGAACAAATCCTTATTCGAGATCAAATTTTTAATCGCGTATGGGGATTTACATCTGACGTAGGAGTGGGTGTAGTAGACGTCTATGTTCACCATTTAAGAAAGAAGCTTCAGCCTTTTAATTGTGACGGTTATGTACGTACAGTGAGAGGCGTAGGCTTTATGTTAAAAGGGGAAGAGCATGTTTAAAAAGACGAGAATCAGGCTTGTGTTATTTAACACAATCGTGCTGATGGTTATTTTGAGCATTTTTAGTTTAGTTTTATATTTTTATATGCAGCATGTTATTTTTTCAAATCCAGACAATCGGTTAAGTGAGATGAGTGAGCAAGTAAAAAAAAGAAATTTACATGAGATTCAGGAAAATAATGAGAGAGAAACAGAAAGACGGGTTGCGTTTTTACTTTGGAGCGGTGATAAAAAACTAATCAAAATCACACCTAAAAAAGGGTTATATACAAACGATATTGACGACTTTAAGCCTGCGCTCTCAGAAGGAAAAGCCCAAACGTCGCAAGAGGTAAACGGTCATGCTTATCGAGTGATGAATGTGAAAAACGAAGGGTATATAAAAGATCAAGACGTTTCAACGATTCAACTTGTCTTAAACGTAGATCCAGAAACTCAAACCTTAGAGCACCTTGCTTTTCTTCTTATCATTTCAGCGTTTATCGGACTGCTTCTTTCGCTTGTGGCTGGCTTGTTTTTAGCTAATCGAGCGCTTGTACCTATACAAAAGTCGTGGAACAAACAGGTCGAATTTATTGCAGATGCTTCCCATGAGTTAAGAACGCCTCTTTCCGTGATGCAAACGCATCTCGAGCTATTGTTTAGACGACCAAATCATACGATCGAGCAAGAAAGCGAAAATATTTATCAAAGCTTAAACGAAGTGAAGCGGATGACGAAGCTGGTGGGTAACTTACTAACACTGGCTAGATCTGATTCAAGTGCGCAGCTGCTAAACAAAACGGTCTTTAATATGGGCGAGCTGGTTGATAAAGTAGCTAATCAATTTGAGCCCATATTTGAACTAAAGGAGCTGCACTTCACAAGGGAAATTGAATCGTTAATGTGCGGAGGAGATCAAGAACGACTTCATCAGCTATGTATGATTTTATTAGATAACGCTTTTAAATACACGCCCTCTGGAGAAAGCATTCACATCAGTCTAAAGAAATATCATCACTCTATGACGTTAATCGTTAGAGACACAGGCGTTGGCATTGAAGCGAAAGACCTTCGATATGTGTTTGATCGCTTTTATCGAAGTGATAAGAGCCGAGCACGTGCCGAAGGAGGGTCAGGTTTAGGTCTCGCGATTGCTAAATGGATTGTACAAGCTCATGACGGAGAAATTAAGGTTTTTAGCCAAAAAAACGTGGGTACGGAATTTCATGTGAAAATTCCGCTATGAAAAAAAGCTGCCTATCATCAGGCAGCTTTTTTCATCACTTTTTTGGTGGCGGTCTTCCACGCTTTCCATGCATTAGCAAGTAACAGGCCAATTAATAAATAGGCAAGGCCGCCAAAAACTAAGTAATCTATAGCGCTAATCGCCCCCGCAAGCAGCCCAAATTTTATTTGGTCTTTATACTTGGCAGGAGAAGTTGGCGGATCCGTCACCATGAAGAAGGCTAAAAATAAAGCGGAATTAACAAAAGGAGCTCGTAAAGCATCTGCTACATCGCCTACTCCTATTAATGACATAATCGTGAAAATAGCAAAATACACGCCCAAAAACGCAAATACTTGAGGGAATTTATTTACCTTGCTCGTCACAAGGTACCCCGTCACAAACACGAATACAATGAGCCATACGGGTAGTAAAGATAAGCTTCCCCACCAGCTTTGGCCGCTTGAAAAGACAATAAGTGAAAAGAGAAGACCAAAAGCAGCAGGGTTAAAAATAGGCTTCTTTTTTACTTTTACGAAGTGCTTCGATAAAATCGCAACAGCTACAGTGCAAAATGTGACCCAAGCAGGTGTAGAGGTGCTGAGTACTAAGGCAATAATTAATCCAGTAATAATTCCGCCGTCAGGAAGCTGAATTTTCTTTTTATAAGCAAAAGAAAATCCTAAATCTAAGGCGGCCGCCGAGCATACGGCAAGCAGTAGGTGTCCTAATCCTTGAAAGGCAGAAGAGTTGAATTCACCTAATAAAGTTAAAAGCAGAAGCATAGCGATTACATATCTTTTAGGGGTTTTAACTAGCTGCGCCCAAAGACTTATTTCTTTTGGTTTGTTTTCATCTACAATAATATAACCTTTTGGTGTACTGATATATTTAACACCGCTTCTTCGTTCAGAACGTGTGGTCATAATTTATTAATTCCTCCATATCTGATGTAAAAAAAGGAGTGAAACTAGAGTCGAAGAGCACGCCACGTATGTCGGCATCATTCAATAAATTTACTCCTTTTTCCGCTCCTAAAATAAAAGCTGACGTAGATAATGCATCGGCCAGCATGGCAGAAGGAGCAATAGCTGTGCAACTCAACAGACTGCTTCGAGTGGATGGAGATAAGGGATTAACCAAATGATGCGTTGATGGATGTGTCTTATTTTTTCTAGCATAATTTCCTGATGTGCAGACAGCCGTATCTGTTACACGTAAAGTCAGTAGTGATTGCGTTTGAATCACAGGGTGCTGAATCCCGACTTTCCACAACTCTCCGTGTTGATTGCGTCCTTTAACTAGGATGTCTCCTCCTGCATTAATCATAAAATGCTGATAAGGAAGGGAGCGGGCAGCCAAATCAATCGCCAACCCTTTGGCGACCGCTCCAAGATCTATAATCATCGGTTTTTGTAAACAAACCGTTTTTTTATGTGTATCCAATACGATGTCTTTATAACTTCCAGAGTCGACTGCTTCGTTCACTTGTACGGGTTTTCCATATAAGTAATGTTCATTAAAACCGCGGTTTTCTAATTGCTTTCCTACCGTTGGGTCAAAGATTCCATGCGTTTCATTTGCTACTAAGATAGCAAAATGAAGGGCTTCAAATAATAGAGGACTAACAGAAACAGGCTCTTTGACATGTCTAATTAGTTTCATCACTTCGCTTGTGGCATCAAATCGACTGCATGTCGTTTCAACGGTTTTAAAAATAGTAAATGCCTTTGAGATATGGTGAAGGACATTTGCTTCTTCTGATTGGGGAGCAATTACTTGAATGGAGACGGTTGTTCCCATACATAAGACAGAGCGGCTATACGTTTTTATGGACATCATTCGTTTCTCCTTTATGCATTCACTGCTTGCTGAAGTGCGTCGTCCACGGCATTTTGAAAATCTTCTGTACTAAGCGTTGCTCCGCTCACGACGTCGACATCTGAGCTTTGTCTTTGTACGACTTGAGCCGGAAGGCCCTCAATGTAACTTTGAGAATAGTGAGTATCCGCTTGTGTAATTTCAACTGTATCAATTCGGTCGTTTTTAATGGTCACGGATACGTAGACAGTTCCGATACGGTTGCTTCCTTGGCCAGAATACGTTCCATCTTTGTATTTTGTTTTAGGAGCAGAACTTTCGGCACTCGCTGATGACTGTTTCTTATTAGAGGAAGCAACATCTTCTCCCCAGCTGTCATTGACAATCGTTTGATTGTCTGTTTGATCCGTCCTTTTCTTCTGATGATGAGCCGGGGTGACTTGAACAGCTTGTGCATCAGATAGAGTGTTTATATAACCAGTTGCATAAATACTTCCAATGGCTACGCTGCATGCAGCAATCATCGTTTTTCCCATTTTACTCATGTTTGTTGAACCTCCTGATTTATACCAGAACTATAGTTTCGATTATTGATGGTGATCTTTAGCCTAAATAAACTTTACAAATAAACTTTACAAATAAACTTTTAAAAAAGATTTAAAATCAAAAAAGTTTTTTTAAAAATAAATAATCCAAGTGAAAAGGTCATTTTAAATAATGAAAGGAGAAGCTGGAATTTCTTTCACAAGCCTAGCTATTTTGACATACGTAATAATAGTTAATATTTCTGTTTACTATCTAAACGTGCATGATAAAATAGAAAAGATGAATATGTGTTAGGAGGAACATCAGTGAAAATTAAGCTTGGCCTTTTATACGGAGGAAAATCCGCTGAACATAAAGTATCTTTACAAACAGCTCTAGCAGTTTCAAAAGCAATTAATCACGATAAATATGAAGTGCATCCAATTTACATTACAGAAACAGGAAAGTGGATTCGCGGCACACAGCTGACTGGTCCGCTTGAAACAGTTGCTCAATTAGAAATTCAAGATAACGGAACAGCTATTTCACCAGTTTCATTGAATACAGAAATGTTTGCATTAACAGATTCAAAAACAGATGATCAGCTAGATGTTATTTTCCCACTTCTTCATGGTCCAAATGGAGAAGATGGTACGGTACAAGGATTATTAGAATTATTAAATATTCCTTATGTTGGAAACGGTGTATTAGCTTCAGCAGCTGGTATGGATAAAGTTGTAATGAAGCAGCTGTTTGCACAGGCAGGTCTGCCTCAAGTAGAGTACGTATCATTTATCCGCCGCGAGTGGGAAGCAGATCGAACGGCTGCTTATGAAAAAGTAGAAGCACTTGGATACCCTTGCTTTGTTAAACCGGCAAACTTAGGTTCAAGCGTTGGGATTAGCAAATGTGATAACCGCGAAGAGCTAGAAGCGGCATTTGTTGAAGCTTTCTTATTCGATCGGAAAATCATTGTAGAAGCAGCAGCAGTTGGCCGTGAAGTTGAAATTGGTGTGTTAGGGAATGATGAAGCAGCTTGTTCAGTAGTTGGAGAAATTTTACCTAAAAAAGCGTTTTACGATTACAAAGCCAAATATGAAGACGGCGATACAGGTCTTATTATTCCAGCTGAAATTACAGAAGAACAGCATCAAGAAATGTCAGCACTAGCAATCAAAGCATTTAAAGCAATTGATGGATCTGGTCTTGTACGTGCAGATTTCTTCTTAACATCAGAAGGTAAATTCATTATTAATGAAGTGAATACGATGCCTGGTTTTACACCTTTCAGTATGTTCCCGTTATTGTGGAAACACGCAGGTGTTGAATATCCAGATTTAATTGAAAAACTTGTATCACTAGCAATTGAACGTCATACCGAAAAGCAGCAAATTAAACACACAATGTAACTCACACAACACTATTCATCATGAATAGTGTTTCTGTGTTTAGTTTCAATTAATGTTATCCATAGTTTACTTTATATCGAGAGGAGCAAACCAACAATGATTAAACGTACGCTTACACAGCTAGCTGCAATGATTCCAGGAATTGTATTCCATAGGGGGAACGAAGCAGCTGTAATTGAGGGAGTCTCAATTGATACGAGAACCATTCAGCAAGGTAATTTATATATCCCAATTAAAGGGGAACGTTTTAACGGGCATACATTTGTTCATAAAGCAATTGAAAACGGAGCGGTCGCTACACTGTGGAACAAAGATGAAGAAAATCCACCGACAGACATTAGTGTTATTTTAGTCGATGATACGCTAGAAGCTCTTCAGCAATTAGCGAAATCCTATCGTCATGAGTTGGATATTAAAGTAGTGGGCATTACAGGAAGTAACGGAAAAACAACGGCAAAAGACATGGTGAAAGCTGTGCTTGATACAACTTACCGTGTTCTGAAAACAGATGGAAACTTTAATAATCATATTGGCATGCCGCTTACTATTTTGCGTTTAGATGAAACTCATGATATTGCAGTTTTAGAAATGGGCATGAGCAGCCGAGGGGAAATTGAGTTTCTTTCTAATTTAGCGGAGCCTGATGTGGCCATTATTACAAATATCGGAGAATCGCACCTTCAAGACTTAGGAAGCCGCGATGGAATTGCGGAGGCGAAATTAGAAATTACAAGCGGTTTAGCGCCAACAGGTCAGCTTGTCTATAATGGTGATGAGCCACTTTTAACATCACGCGTAGTTAATCCAGTATTTGAAACGGTGACATTTGGCAGCTCAGAACAAAACGATTTATATCCAAGTGCTATTTCAGCTGAAGAGTTAGGCACCACATTCACTGTTTCACGTGAAACAACATATTCGTTCTTTATCCCGGTATTAGGTAAACATAATGTTCACAATGCGCTTTCTGCTATTGCGGTAGGTCATTATTTTGGACTAGACAATGAAACAATCGCTAAGGGATTAAAAGAATTAAAGCTAACCAATATGCGTATGGAGCTCGTGAAACGAACAGATGGCCTGACCTTCATTAATGATGCATATAATGCAAGCCCAACGTCCGTTAAAGCTGCTATCACGCTGATGCATGATTTAGAAGGCTATAAGCAAAAAATTCTTGTTCTCGGGGATATGCTTGAATTAGGCGATCAGGAAAAAGAGTTCCACAAAGAAGTGGGAGAGTTTATTCAAGCAGAAAAAATTGATTATGTTCTAACATACGGCCCCTTATCTGTTGAAATTGAGCAAGGAGCAAAAAATAATTTTGCAGAAGATAAGGTAATGCACTTTGAGGAGAAAGATGAGCTTGTTAAAAAATTAACAGCGATTACAACAAGAGAAGATGTGGTTTTAGTGAAAGCATCTCGAGGGATGAAGCTTGAGGAAGTTATCTCAAAAATGATGCATAAATTACCGTGATATTAAAAAGAGTATAAGTAAGCTCTATTGCAAACGGAAAGCCATAGTGTTATGATGTAGTCTGAGTGTCTTGAGGCGCTTATACTCTAAACGTTGAATTTATTGAAGTAGTCGTTTAGAGCATTTTCCGTTTCCTCGGAGAATGCTTTTTTTTGTAAAATATAGATAGTCTAAATATAAAAGGAGTTTGAAAAACTTGGCATTATTTCAAGATTTAGGATTAAGTCAACAGCTTAATAAAGCTGTGAGTAAAATGGGTTTTGAAGAAGCAACACCAATTCAATCAGAAACTATCCCATTAGCACTAGAAGGTCACGATTTGATCGGACAAGCACAAACAGGAACAGGGAAAACAGCGGCATTTGGTATTCCTCTTATTGAAAAAGTTGATGTAAACGTAGATGCAATTCAAGGGTTAATTATTGCTCCTACTCGTGAACTTGCTGTACAGGTATCTGAAGAACTTTACAAAATTGGTCAAACAAAGCGCGTACGCGTGCTATCAATTTACGGTGGTCAAGATATCAGTCGTCAAATTCGTGCATTGAAAAAGCACCCTCATATCATCGTAGGGACACCAGGGCGTATGCTAGATCATATTAATCGTCGTACACTTCGTCTACAAGATGTTCATACAGTTATTTTAGATGAAGCAGATGAAATGTTAAACATGGGATTCATCGAAGACATTGAAAAAATCTTATCAAACGTACCTGAGAACCACCAAACACTTTTATTCTCAGCAACAATGCCTACTCCAATCCGTCGCATTGCTGAAAAATTCATGAACGAACCAAAAGTGGTAAAAGTACAAGCAAAAGAAGTAACGATGCCAAACATTACGCAGTATTATTTAGAAGTACAAGAAAAGCGTAAATTTGATATCCTTACTCGTCTTTTAGATATGCAATCACCTGAATTAGCTATCATCTTTGGTCGTACAAAGCGCCGTGTTGATGAGTTATCAGAAGCATTAAATATGCGTGGTTATTCTGCACAAGGTATCCATGGTGACTTGACGCAGTCGAAACGTCTATCTGTACTACGTCAATTTAAAGAAGGTTCTATTGATGTATTAGTTGCAACGGACGTAGCTGCACGCGGACTTGATATTTCTGGTGTTACTCATGTATACAACTTTGATATCCCTCAAGATCCAGAGAGCTATGTACACCGTATCGGACGTACAGGACGTGCTGGTAAAATGGGTGCTGCTATGACATTTGTAACGCCAAGAGAAACTGGACAGTTACACAATATTGAGCGTACAACAAAACGTAAAATGGAGCGTCTTACTCCTCCAACGCTTGATGAAGCAATGGAAGGTCAACAGCGTATTGCAGCTGACAAATTAACAGAATCTGTGACACAAGGCAACTTATCTTACTACAAACAGTTGGCAGAAGAGTTACTTGAAGAGCACGATTCAGTTTCATTAGTGGCAGCAGCAATCAAATTATTTACAAAAGAACCAAACGAATCACCAATTCAATTAACTGCTGAACCACCGGTAATTGCAAAAGGTGATAAAAACAAACGTGGAAATGGCGGAGGGCGTTCACGTTCTAACTCTAAAAACTACTCACAGCAAAATCGTCGTGGAAACTCAAAGCGTTTTGGTGACAAGCGTCGCGGTGGAAGCAACGGCAGTGATAATAGAAATCGCAATAGCAGCAGTAATCGTAAAGATTCTCGCAGCAAAGCGTAAAATAAAAACGAGCCTTAACAGGCTCGTTTTTTTTATGTGTTAATTGCTATTTTATTGGTGCACACTATGAGTAAAATAAAATGGGGTGTTCACTGATGTCGACCATTGTTCGGTTAGGTTATGTGGCGATGAGCGTTCATTTGGAAAATAGTTCTCCTTCTCAAACAATGACTTTTGCACAATTTCAGCGTGTGAAAGACCATGAAGCGGCCATTCGCAAGCTCGAACGTATTGCAATATCCAACTTAGAAAACTGCTTACGGTTATTAAAACACAATGCGTGGAGTGAAATTGAGTTTTTTCGATTCAGTTCTAAGTTAATTCCATTAGCTAACCATGAGGCGCTAAAAGAGTGGAACTACATAGCTCCTTTAAAAGATGCTCTTCAGCGTATTTCTGTATTTTTGAAGGAACATCCAATGCGAGTAGATTTTCACCCGGATCATTTTGTTGTTTTAAACTCAACGGATAAAGAGGTTTTTAAGCATTCTATCCAAACTCTTCGCATGCATCAAAAATTGCTGAAAGGAATGGATATTCCGCTTCAAAATCGCTGTGTTTTACATGTTGGAGGAGCTTATAATGATAAAGAAAAAGCACTGGAGCAGTTTATTCATAATTGGGGGCTTGTACCTCAATCCCTTCAGCAAATGATTATGTTAGAAAACGACGATACAACCTTTCATATAAAGGACGTCTTGTATTTATGTGAAAAACTAAATGTCCCAATCATTTTTGATCTTCATCATCATCAGGCAAACAACGATGAAACTTCATGGCAAGAGCATTGGGACCGTATCATTAGAACGTGGGAACAGGAAACGCTTCCTCTAAAAATGCATATATCTAGTCCTAAAAGTGATAAAGAATTTAGAGCCCATGCAGATTATATCGATGTTAATGGGTTTTACAGCTTTTTAAAAGAAGTAAATGGAACGATACCGCAAATTGATTGCATGATTGAAGCTAAGAAAAAAGATGAAGCGCTCTTTCAGTTAGTAAGAGACTTGAAGTCTTATGAAGATGTGGAATTTATTAACTCATCCACTTTTTATATTAAATCTTAAAGCAGGCCTCATATCTGTGGCTTGTTTTTCTGTTTGAACGCGAGAAAAGCGAGAAGAAATCCAGCAATACCTCCAACGAAATGAGCTGTGTTGTTGGTTCCTGGCGTTAGCAGACCTGAAAGTAATCCAATAATTAAAAAGACGACAATGATTTGCTGGTTACTTTTAGAAAGCATGTGCTTTTGTTTTATTACAAGGTAGAGGTAAAACCCAAGCAGCCCGAAAATGGCACCGGATGCACCCACATGGCTGTAGAAAGAAGATTGGATTAGAAATGTAACGATATTTCCAAGCAATCCACACGTAAGGTAGAATAGAAGAAACTTATAAGAAGAAAGAATACGCTCAGCACCTGGCCCTAACAAGAACAATGAAAATGAGTTAAATAGAAAGTGTGAAAAGCTTAGATGCAAAAAGATAGGTGTGAAAAGTCGCCAGTAGTCTCCTTGAGAAATTAAGCTATTCACACCAATAAGCTGATGTATAAAAGATTCTGCAAGGTGTGAGGGAAGAGCGGCAAGTAACCATAGCGCAATGTGGATGCAGATAAGCGTGAAGGTAACAGGATAAAAACGTTTAAATTCAGCTGCATTTTCTGTGCGTACGAACATATTTGTCACTCCTTTTTATAAAGGCATTTTTATATACTATTCTGTAAGAGAGGATTAAATGAAAATGATTATAGGAACTGGAATTGATATTACAGAGTTAGAGCGGATTGAAAAAATGGTGCAGCGTCAAAGTGCTTTTGTTACTCGGATTTTAACAAAAAATGAAAAAGAGCGCTATGAAAAGCTATCAAGCCGACGTAAGGTCGAATTTTTAGCAGGAAGATTTGCTGTGAAGGAAGCATATTCGAAAGCTCTTGGAACAGGAATAGGAAAAGATTTCAGCTTCCAAGATATCGAAATTGTGAATGATGAAAGAGGAAAACCCCACATTGTTACAAAACAACCGCTGGACGCGTCTGTACACGTATCTATTTCCCACAGTGCGCACTATGCGATTGCTCAAGTAATTATTGAACGCTTGTCAAGCTAGTCTGCATATTCACTATTTCTTGTTCATATATTCATAGTGTGGATAGGGGAGACAAGATACGTTCTTGCTTCTCCGTTTAGCTGTGAATATACGAAATAAAGGAGTTGGGGAAATGCATAAAAAATGGATTGGCTTATTTGTTTGCGCCTTTTTTCTCTTAGCCTTATCAGCATGCGGTGAAAAAAGTCAGCAGGATGTAACAGATGCATTGGATGCCAAGGTACAAGAAATGGCGGGTTATAAATCAGATGCTAAGATGACATTAAATACAGGGAAAGATGCTCAAGTATACGATGTAGAGATTTGGCATAGTAAGCCTATGTATTATCGAGTGAATTTGAAAAATACAAAGAAAGATCAAAGCCAAATGATTTTGCGTAATGATGAAGGGGTTTTTGTTTTAACGCCCGCCTTAAATAAAAGCTTTCGTTTTCAAAGTGACTGGCCGCAAAATAGCAGTCAAGCTTATTTGTATGAATCCCTTGTCCAAGATATTGTGAAGGATGAAAAAGCAAGTTTTAAATCAACGGATAAGCATTATATTTTTGAAACAAAAACCAACTATCAAAATAGCACGATGCTTCCTAAACAAGAAATTACGCTGAACAAAAGTGACTTAGCGCCTGTTTCGGTTAAAATTATGGATACGGATAATAAAGTGTTAATAAAAGTTGATTTCTCTAAGGTGAAATTCGATTCTAAGTTTGATAAAGGGGCTTTTGATACAAAAAGAAACATGACAAGTGCAAAGATTGACGTTCCAACATTAGCTCAGCAGAAATCATTTAGCGTCCTTTATCCTAAGGATGTTCCAAAAGGTACAAAGCTGTCCAAGGAAAAGAAAATTGAGACAGAAAATGGCGAGAGAGTCGTTTTAATGTACAAAGGAGAAAAGCCGTTTACGCTTGTACAAGAAAAAGCGCAAGTAGCTAAAACAGCAACATCTACAGTTACTGCCGGAGAGCCCTTTGATTTAGGTTTTACTGTGGGAGCTTTAACGGATAAAAGTCTATCTTGGACATATAATGGAGTAGACTTTATGCTGGCTTCTGATCAGCTAACACCAGATGAATTGAGTACAGTTGCTAGATCTGTGCAAAGTCAGATGGGAAAATAAGAGAAGCTTACAAGCCTGCATATATGTAGGCTTGTTCTTGCTTAATTTGAATAAAGATCGAGATGAAGTTTGGCTATAGATGTATTATACTAACAGAGGAAAGTACGTTTAGAATGGTTCTGAAAAAAGGAAGTGTCGTAGTAATGGATGCATTTTATAGAGAAACATGGGCAGAAATTGATGTAGAAGCCATTTTTCAAAATGTGAATCATGTAAGAGAACTGATACCGAGGCATAAAACGTTAATGGCCGTAGTGAAGGCGAATGCGTACGGGCATGGAGATAAAGAAGTAGCAGAGATTGCGCTTCAAGCTGGGGCTGATATGCTAGCTGTAGCTTTTTTGGATGAAGCTATTGCTCTTCGGAAAAAAGGAATAAAGGAATCCATTTTAGTATTAGGCGCCGTGCCTACCCTACACATTCAAACTGCATTGGAGTGGGATATAACAGTCACTGCTTATAGCAAAGCTTGGATTGAAGAAGCGGCGTCCATTCTAGGTGAAAACAGTCAGCTGCATATGCATTTAAAAATAGATACAGGCATGGGTCGCTTGGGAGTTAGAACAAAAGAAGAATTACACGAAACGATGAAAATCATCGCTTCTCATTCGGGATTCGTGCTGGATGGAGTGTTTACACACTTTGCAACAGCAGACGAGCTAAACTCATCTTATTTTGAAGAACAATACACATTCTTTGAAGAAATGGTTCGAATTGTGAAAGAATATAATTTTACACCTCCGATGATTCACTGTGCAAATAGCGCAGCCTTGCTTCGTCGTCCGAAAGATATCTTTAATGGCGTACGCTTAGGTATCTCTATGTATGGCTTGAGTCCTTCTGAGGAATTAAAAGAAGTCTTGCCAATTCCGTTAAAACAGGCTTTTTCACTGCACAGCCGTATCGTGCATGTTAAAAAAGTCAAAAAAGGGAGTCATATCAGTTACGGAGCTACTTATGAAGCGAAAGAAGATGAATGGATTGCTACTATCCCAGTAGGATACGCAGACGGCTGGATTCGTAAATTAAGTAATTTTGAAGTATTAGTAGATGGATTTAAAGTGCCAATTGTTGGTAGAATCTGCATGGACCAATTGATGATTAAATTACCTAAAATGTATAAAATGGGTACAAGAGTAACATTTATTGGAAAACAAAAAGATGCTGAAATTACAATTGATGAAGTAGCGAAGCATCTTGAAACAATTAATTATGAAATCCCTTGCATGATTGCAGCAAGGGTTCCGAGGGTTTATACAAGAGATTTGCAGCATATTGATGTTAATAATTATATCTTGCGCTGAATATACATCTTCCTGAGTCAACATAAAAAGTCTGCGAACAAAAGACAATAAAATAATAACTTCCATGCATAAAAGAGGGTATCAATTGACGATAATAGTGTAGAAATTGACAGAATTAACTTTCCATTAAAGCTAATCAATGTTATGATAAGGAAAGATGAGACTATTGGTGTGTGTATTGATGTTGGAGGTGTATGTTTGTGTCTGAAGCGAGCGCAACTACAGAAATCCTAGTAAGATTACCGAAAAATTTAGTATCGGAGCTCGATCTTATGGTTAAACAAGAAAATGGCAACCGAAGTGATTTTATTCACCAAGCAACAAAATTGTACCTTCGTGAGCGAAAAAAACGCCATATTCGCGAATCAATGAGACGTGGATATATGGAGATGGCAAAGATAAACTTAAATATTGCTTCCGAGGCTTTTCTAGCAGAGTATGAAGCTGATCATACTGTGGATCGTTTAGTAAGCGGGGGGTAATGACTTGGTAGTCAAACGTGGCGACGTTTATTTTGCTGACCTATCTCCTGTTGTTGGCTCAGAACAAGGAGGCGTTCGCCCTGTACTTGTCATTCAAAATGATATAGGCAATCGTTTTAGCCCAACTGTTATTGTAGCTGCGATCACTGCTCAAATTCAAAAGGCAAAGTTACCTACGCATGTTGAAATTGATGCAAAGCGCTATGGATTTGAGCGAGATTCAGTTATTTTACTAGAACAAATTCGTACTATTGATAAACAGAGGCTAACAGACAAGATTACCCATTTAGATGATGAAATGATGGACAGAGTGGATGAAGCCTTGCAAATCAGTGTAGGACTTATCGACTTTTAGAATTATACTTCCATTTATGCTAAGTTGCTCCTTTATGAGCAACTTTTTTAATTTGACTAGGAATAATCAGTAAACGTATATTGTAATAAGAAACCTTTTAAAAATGATAATATATATATAGATATAAATGAGTGTATTGACTCACAAGGAGGACCTCATGAATCAAGATTTATTCAATTATATACAAAATCATAAATCAGAAATTTTTGATCGATGGCTAGTGTTAATGAATGATGTGGAAACAGAGCGCATTAAAAACATTGTATCCGAGCAAGTGTACGTAAATGTAAGCTCTGATTTTGTAAATTTACTTTTGGCAAAAGCATTCCGTGATCAGGAAAATTTTGCAGAGGAACTAGAGGAAGTAGTAGGACGAGTTGTGAGTTTAGGATGGCCTCTTGCTTATTTAACACAGGGTGTACGTAACTTGGGTCACGTAGTGGTCGAAGGGTATGTAAACAGTGAACATGTAAAGGCTGACCAAACTCATTCTGAATTATTCTATCGGTTTGACAAATGGTTAAGCCCTATTTATAACAAAATAGTAGAACAATACTCCAACTCGTGGGAAAATACAGTTATGTTGCAAAAAGTTGCACTTCAAGAATTGTCTGCTCCATTAATACCGGTATTTGATAAAATTACAGTAATGCCGCTTGTAGGAACAATTGACACTGATCGCGCAAAGAAAATTATGGAAAATTTATTGCAAGGTGTCGTAAAGCACCGATCAGAGGTCGTATTAATAGATATTACCGGAGTACCAGTAGTGGATACGATGGTTGCCCATCATATTATTCAAGCTGCTGAAGCCGTACGTTTGGTTGGAGCCAAGTGTTTGTTAGTAGGAATTCGTCCGGAAATTGCTCAGACTATTGTGAACTTAGGTATTAACTTAAACGAAATTATTACGAAAAATTCATTAAAAAAAGGCGTAGAGTTTGCGTTAGAAATGACTGAGCGGAAAATAGTTGATATAGAATCGGAGGAATAAACGTGAGAATACCCATTTTGAAATTGTACGACTATTTATTGGTATCCATTCAATGGGAGCTGGATGATCAAACGGCTATTCAATTCCAAGAAGATTTGCTAAGTAAAATTCATCAAACTGGAGCAAAAGGAGTGGTAATCGATTTAACTTCAATTGATATGATCGATTCATTCATCGCAAAAGTTTTAGGTGACGTGGTTAGCATGTCTAATTTGATGGGGGCTAGAGTAGTATTAACAGGTATCCAGCCTGCAGTAGCTATTACACTTGTTGAGTTAGGGATTGGCCTAAATGATGTTCTTACTGCACTCGATTTAGAAAAAGGTCTTGAGAAACTCCAATCGGAATTGGGGGATTAGTATATGGAATTCCAATCCAGCGTAAAAATCGTAACAGAATGGGACATCGTAGCGGCACGCCAATTAGGTAGAAATGTGTCGAAAGAGCTAGGGTTTGGAACAGTTGACCAAGCTCGTATTACAACCGCCATTTCTGAATTAGCTCGTAATATTTACCTATATGCGGGTAAGGGTCAAATCTATATTGAGAAATTAAATCGTGGAGGAAAAAACGGTCTTCTTGTCGTAGCAACAGATGAAGGGCCAGGTATCCCCGACGTTCGCAAAGTAATGGAAGATGGATACTCAACATCGGGTGGACTAGGAGCTGGGCTTCCTGGGGTAAAACGATTGATGGATGAGTTTGACATCGAAACAAATGTCGGAGAAGGTACTGAGATTAAAGCAGTTAAGTGGCTCCGGTAGGAGGAAATAGATAATGTCTTTTGATAAAGAGATGAGAGATTTATACAAAGATATTTTGGGGAACTATATCCAAACACAAAATGAACAAATTTTGTATCAAGGACAAAAACTAAGTAGAAAATCTTTAGAGAATGAAATATCGCCAGAAGATATTGTGAGCATTCATAAAGAAGTGATTGAAGAAATTTATTCTGATATTCCAGAAAAAGTGCTGCATTCTCTGGACTTTTTACTTGAGGTAATGATTAGCTACGGTCTTGCTCTTCGTGAGCATCAAACATTAAAAAATAAGCAGCGGGAACTTCGTTCTGAAATTGAAGTTGCCGCTAACGTCCAGCAGACGCTGTTGGGGACAAAGGTTCCGGCTAGTTCAACTTTAGAAATTGGCGCGATTAGCGTACCGGCTAAACAGATGAACGGAGATTATTTTCACTTTGTAGAAGAAGAGCACGGCGGGTTAAGTATTGCCATTGCCGATGTGATCGGAAAAGGAATTCCAGCTGCAATGTGTATGTCTATGATCAAGTATGCAATGGACAGCTTACCGGACTCAAGAAAAAATCCAAGTTATGTATTAGAGAACTTGAACAATATTGTAGAGCGAAACGTAGATCCAAGTATGTTTATTACGATGTTCTACGGAAGCTATAATCCCGAGACAAACTTATTTGATTATGCATCTGCAGGGCATGAACCAGGTTTTTATTATGATGCCAAAGCTGATTCATTTGAAGATTTGGAAGCAAAAGGACTCGTGCTAGGAGTCGATCGCCATGTGAAATATCTTCAGTACGAGCAGCAGCTTTCAAAAGGCGATATGATTGTTCTGTTAACAGATGGCGTAACAGAATGCAGAACCGAAGAAGGATTTATTGAAAGATTGGACATCATAAAATTAATTCGAAAATACATGCATTTGTCTCCTCAAGAAATTGTAGAATCTGTATATAAAGAGCTGGAAAAATTACAGCATTTTCAATTGAGGGATGACTTTACATTGATTATTTTGAAGAGTTTAGTTTAAGTATTCTAAATAAGGGTACAGAAAAGATAGCACAAAATTAGAGGGGGTCTACTAATACGATGAATTTAAAAATAGATATACAAAAGGACGGTCAAGCATATCGTATTAAGCTGGCTGGAGAGATTGACGCATATACAGCACCTAAGCTAAAAGAAAAGTTCATGGAAATTACTGAACATACCGAACCAGAAATTATAGTCGATTTAACCGATGTATCATACATGGATAGTACAGGACTAGGTGTATTTATTGCATTGTTAAAAGCCAATAAGAAAAATAACGGCTCTTTGAAATTTGTTGGTGTATCAGAGCGCATCAAGCGCTTATTTGATATTACGGGCCTCACAGACATTTTAAACGTGAATTCACAAGTAGAAGGTGGCGTAAAATGAAACAGCCTTATGACTTTGTTGAGATGAAGATTCCTGCTAAGCCAGACTACGTAGCGATTATTCGACTGACGCTGTCTGGTGTAGCGAACCGGATGGGTTTTTCTTATGATGAAATTGAAGATATGAAAATTGCTGTGAGTGAGGCATGTACAAATGCCGTGCAGCATGCTTACAAGAGTGAAGAAAATGGTGAAGTGAGAGTAGGTTTTGGTTTATTTGATGACCGTTTAGAAATCATGGTGGTCGATAAAGGTGAAAGCTTCAATTTTGAAGAGCTTAAGGAACATATAGGACCTTATGAAACATCAAAAGAAGTTGAATTTCTTCCTGAAGGTGGACTTGGTTTATATTTAATTGAAACACTAATGGATGAAGTGAAAATGGTCAATTCAAAAGGTGTAACGCTAATGATGACTAAGTATGTGCAAAGAGAGCAGGTGGAGAGTGATGAAAACACAGTCTCAACCTATGAAATTAACTAAAGAACAGGTTCAGGAACGAATTGAGCGCTTTCAAAAAACGCAGGATGAAGAAGCACAAAGTGATCTAGTAGTACATTACAAGAACCTTGTTGAATCTATTGCACGTCGTTATTCAAAAGGCAGAAGCTTACATGAAGATATTGTGCAGGTAGGGATGCTAGGACTGTTAGGAGCTATTAGAAGGTATGATGCTTCATTTGGAAGAAGCTTTGAATCGTTTGCTGTTCCTACAATCATTGGAGAGATTAAGCGATTTTTACGCGATAAAACGTGGAGTGTTCACGTGCCGCGCCGCATCAAAGAATTAGGTCCTAAAATTAAAGCAGCTGTCGAAGAGCTAACAACCCGTTTACAGCGATCTCCTCAAGTGAAAGAAATTGCTGATCATATCGGAGTGACAGAGGAAGAAATTTTAGAAACGATGGAGATGGGGCAAAGTTATCAAGCGTTGTCTGTTGATCATTCCATTGAAGCAGACTCTGATGGAAGCACTGTGACAATCCTTGATTTAGTAGGTGAACAAGAGTCGGGTTATGAGAAAACTGATCAGCGGTTAGTGTTAGAAAAAATTCTTCATGTATTAAGCGATAGAGAAAAAGAAGTGATTCGCTATACCTTTATTGAAAATCTGAGTCAAAAAGATGCCGGTGAGAAGTTAGGGATTTCTCAAATGCATGTATCTCGACTGCAAAGAAGAGCGCTTGATAAGCTAAGGACTGCAGCTCGCTCAGATTCTAACGATTCGGAGTATATGTCGTGATGACAGTAGACCCTAATACAAAGTCGATTCAAACTCATATATACCAAGAACCAAAGCAAGGGAACATATGTTGTGGAGATAGTTACTATGTCAAAGAAACGGATGACTATTTTCTATGTGCAGTGGCAGATGGATTAGGAAGCGGTGAACAAGCCAGAGCCGCTTCTGTAGCTGTTACGGATGTAGCGAAAGCTCATCATCATCTAGATGTGGATGAGATCATTTCTAAGTGCAACAAAGCTACTCGACATACAAGAGGCGCAGCAGTAGCTATTTTGAAAATTGATAAAAAACATAACGAATTTCATTATACAAATGTAGGTAATATCCGCTTTTATCTGTATTCTCCGGAGGGGAAATTAACGTACCCTCTGCCAATTCAAGGTTTTTTATCAGGGAAAATTCAAAAGTTCCGCACACAAACCTTCCCATATGACTCCGGTTCTAAATTTTTGATTCATACAGATGGCTTAGAATTAAAAGAGATTAAATCTGTTTTTGCTAACTCGATGAATGTAGATCAATTGTCGACACGGCTACAGGCAGCTATTCGATCTCATAATGACGATATTACGTATATCGCTGGTCATCTTCCAACCGCATAGCCTTTCTTTTTAGCTCACATGTGTTATTGCATGTGAGTTTTGTTACAATAGAGACAAAGTTTCATTTAGGTAGGAGGATAAGCTGTGTCTGTTGCAACGAAATTAGATAATCAAATTGTTCAGCGTGTAAGTAAAGAGGTGGAGATTTCACAAAAGCAAGTACAAAACGTAATTGCTTTAGTAGAAGACGGTAATACAGTTCCCTTTATTGCTCGATATAGAAAAGAACAAACTGGTGCTTTGGATGAAGTCCAAATTCGGAATATTTTAGATTCCTGGAACTATTTAATGAATTTAGAGGAGCGTAAAGAGGAAGTTCTTCGATTAATTAAAGAGCAAGGAAAATTAACTGAGGAACTGGCTGCTCAAATTCACCAAGCGAAGAAATTGCAGCAAGTAGAAGATTTATACCGCCCTTTTAAGCAAAAACGACGTACAAAAGCAACTGTAGCAAAAGAAAAAGGTCTTGAACCATTAGCGCAGTGGCTACTAAGTTTTCCACGTTCCGACGTGAAGAACGAAGCGAAAACATACATAAACGAAGAAGCGGGAGTTCAATCTTCTGAAGAAGCTATTCAGGGAGCCCTAGACATTGTAGCGGAACAAATTTCTGACGAAGCATCTTATCGTCAATGGATTCGTACGACCACTGTAAAGGATGGCATAATTGTTACTTCAGTCAAAGATCCTGAAAAAGATGAAAAAAATATCTATGAAATGTACTATGAATATACAGAAGCAGTAAAGCGAATCGTTCCTCATCGTATCTTAGCTATGAATAGAGGAGAAAAAGACGGCATTTTAAAAGTGAGTATTGATGCGCCTACAGATCGTATTCTTACATATTTACATAAACAAGTAATCAAAAAAAGGGATTCTTCAGCCGAAAGTTATATTATCTCAGCTATAGAAGATGCTTATAAACGCTTAATAGAACCATCTATTGAACGCGAAATCCGTAAAGAGCTATCAGAAAAAGCGGAAGAAAGAGCCATTCACATCTTTTCTGAAAACTTACGAAAACTGCTTCTCCAACCTCCATTGAAAGGGAAAGTGGTATTAGGAGTAGATCCAGCTTTTCGAACCGGCTGCAAATTAGCTGTAGTAGATGAAACAGGCAAGGTATTAAAAATTGATGTTATTTATCCACATCCTCCTGTGAGAAAAGCAGCTGAAGCGCAAAATAAATTAAAGAAAATGTTCGCTGAATACCCTATTGAAGTAGTAGCCATTGGAAACGGAACGGCATCTCGCGAAACGGAGCAATTTGTAGCGGATGTTCTTAAAGAAATTGAAAACCCAGTTTATTATTTGATTGTGAATGAAGCAGGAGCAAGCGTATATTCGGCTTCTGATGTTGCTAGAGAGGAATTTCCTGATTTTCAAGTAGAAGAGCGAAGCGCTGTATCGATTGCCAGAAGGCTGCAAGATCCGCTGGCTGAACTTGTGAAAATCGATCCTAAGTCGGTAGGAGTAGGGCAGTATCAGCATGATGTGTCTCAAAAGCAATTAAATGATTCACTGACTTTTGTTGTAGAGACAGTAGTAAATCAGGTAGGAGTAAATGCAAACACGGCTTCTGCTTCGCTTCTACAATACGTTGCTGGTCTAAATAAGACAGTTGCTCAAAACATTGTAAAATATCGGGATGAAAACGGAAAATTCTCTAACCGAAAACAGCTGAAGAAAATTCCGCGTCTAGGTGCTAAAACGTATGAGCAGTGTATTGGGTTTTTACGTATTATAGAAGGTGAAGAACCTTTAGACAGAACGGGTATCCATCCTGAAACATATGGAGACGTTAAAAAGCTTTTAAAGAAAGCTGAAGTGAAAGAGACTGAGCTTGGAACGGAGAAAGTAAAAGAAGCATTAAAACATATTTCTTTACCCGAAATATCAGAAGAACTAAGTATAGGGGAGCTTACTTTAAAAGACATTATAGAAGCGCTCGTAAGACCGGAAAGAGATCCTCGTGATGAACTGCCAAAACCTTTGCTCCGTCAGGATATTTTGAAGCTAGAGGATCTTGCCAAAGGTATTCAGCTTGAAGGTACGGTGCGAAACGTCGTAGACTTCGGAGCGTTCATCGATATAGGAGTTAAGCAAGACGGTCTAGTCCATATTTCTAAATTAACGAATCGGTACGTTAAGCACCCCCTCGATGTCGTTTCAGTAGGAGATTTGGTGAATGTGTGGGTAGAAGACGTAGATATGAAAAAAGGAAGAGTCGCATTGACGATGATTCCGCCCCATCAATAATAAAATTGCCTTTTCAGATTTTCTGAAAAGGCAATTTTATTTTTAAAAAGAAGTGATTAAGAAGCGGAGTTATTTTTTTGATAAAAAAACCAACATTGATTGAGCAATTTTATTTGTGCACGGTCTTTTTCAGAATAAGCGCGCCTCATTTGTTTTTGTAGCCACATTGGCATAAGGACAATCACTCCTTTTCATTTATGATAAGGTAAATAGTGAGTATGTAATGAAGTGTATGCCCAAAGAGCTAGTCAGGTGATTTCATACAGTAGAGGAGTATATAAGATGAATGATAAGGATTTACAAATACTTGTAGAAGAAATTTCATTGAAGTTGTTTCACAAACCATTTCGTCATGAAGCCACTTTTAATCCTCGTTTACGTACGACAGGTGGAAGGTATTTATTACGTACATCTAATATAGAAGTAAACTACAAATACTTTGAACAATATGGCACACAAGAAATAGTAGCAATCATTAAACATGAGCTCTGTCACTATCATTTACATATTGAGGGGAAAGGGTATAAGCATGGAGATCAAGACTTTAAAAGCCTAATGAAAGAAGTAGGGGCCCCCCGATTTTGTCAGGCATTGAAAAAAGAAAGTGATGGAAAGAAAAAAGAGCACATATATGTATGTATGCAGTGCGATCAAAAATATGTTCGAAAAAGAAAAGTGAACACGGTTAAATATGTTTGTGGAAAGTGTAAAGGTAAATTAAAAAAAATGTAGAAGATGCTTGACTAAAATAGATTGATTATGATAAATTAATAAAGCCGTCTCAAATAAACGGCAAATAAATTACAAAAACTTATTGACATTACATATAATGTCGATTACAATGTAAGAAGTCTGATAAATATTATTCCACAGTAGCTCAGTGGTAGAGCTATCGGCTGTTAACCGATCGGTCGTAGGTTCGAGTCCTACCTGTGGAGCCATATGGAGAAGTACTCAAGTGGCTGAAGAGGCGCCCCTGCTAAGGGTGTAGGTCGTGTAAGCGGCGCGAGGGTTCAAATCCCTCCTTCTCCGCCATTTTATAATGGCCCGTTGGTCAAGCGGTTAAGACACCGCCCTTTCACGGCGGTAACACGGGTTCGAATCCCGTACGGGTCACCATTGATTTTCATTTACATATTTGTGGAGGATTAGCTCAGCTGGGAGAGCACCTGCCTTACAAGCAGGGGGTCGGCGGTTCGATCCCGTCATCCTCCACCATTTGACTGTTTTATACATAATTTTGGATGGTCCCGTGGTGTAGCGGTTAACATGCCTGCCTGTCACGCAGGAGATCGCGGGTTCGATTCCCGTCGGGACCGCCATTTAAATTATTGGGCTATCGCCAAGCGGTAAGGCAACGGATTTTGATTCCGTCATGCGTTGGTTCGAATCCAGCTAGCCCAGCCATAAAGAGCCATTAGCTCAGTTGGTAGAGCATCTGACTTTTAATCAGAGGGTCGAAGGTTCGAGTCCTTCATGGCTCATTTTCATTTCTTGCGGGTGTGGCGGAATTGGCAGACGCGCTAGACTTAGGATCTAGTGTCTTTACGACGTGGGGGTTCAAGTCCCTTCACCCGCATCTTATTCATTTTATGTATTTAGCGGTCGTGGCGGAATGGCAGACGCGCTAGGTTGAGGGCCTAGTGGGGGCGACCCCGTGGAGGTTCAAGTCCTCTCGGCCGCACCAAAAAAACTTTTGAAAAAGTGTTGACATAAGAAAACAGAAATGATATTATAATAAAGTCGCCAAAACAACGGCGGTAAACATCATAAGAAGCGCCCGTAGCTCAATTGGATAGAGCGTTTGACTACGGATCAAAAGGTTAGGGGTTCGACTCCTCTCGGGC
>NZ_JBHZOR010000017.1:0-49222 GCF_042787605.1 Priestia sp. YIM B13491
TGGTAGTTGGGACTTTGTCCCTGTGAGAGTAGGACGTTGCCAGGCACCTGAAAAAGGACTAGCTATTTTAGCTAGTCTTTTTTTTATTATTCACAGAGTATAAGCTATCTACATAAAATGGGGTAAATGAACTGCATAAAGACGTTACATCTTGTCGATACTTAATTAGTGGAGGTGGAGAGTAATGGAAAAACAAATTAAAACATGTTCCGTTTGTCATGAACAGAATACAAAGGGTATTGAGGTGTTTTCCAGCTTTATATGCCAACACTGCGAGATAGAGATTGTAGAGGTGGATTCATCTCATTTTCGTTATCAATTGTTAGTAGATCAATTAAAGAGAATATCAGGAGCGTTTTCTTACTAAAAGCCCTTTTTTATAAGGGCTTCTTTATATGGCTCAAAAAAATCAACTAAGTTTGTTATAATGAAAGAAAAATCAATTTTGATAGGAAAAATACTTACATATTCTTTTATCAAGTTAACAATGTTATATTTACAAAAAGTAAGGAATGGATGTATGGACACATATTTACCTTTATATAACCGTTTAGTAAGGCACAGCGAAAAGAGGTCACTCTCTTATCACGTACCCGGCCACAAAAATGGTCAAATTCTACCTTCACATATTCAGTCTTCTTACGCAGACTTTTTGCAATACGATCTAACAGAAATTAGCGGATTAGATGATTTACATGAAGCAGAATCTGTTATTAAAGAAGCACAAGAGTTAACGGCAAAGTTGTATGGAGTAGATGAAAGCTTTTTTTTAGTTAATGGTTCTACTGTAGGCAATCTCGCCGCGATTTTCTCTCTTTGTCAAGAAGGAGATAAAATTGCTGTTCAAAGAGATTCTCATAAATCTATTTTTAATGCTATTGCTTTATCAAAGGCATCACCTATTTTTTTAGCTCCTGAAATAGATTCAAAAACACATCTTAGTACAGGTGTATCCATTAAAACAATTAAAGCAGCTTTAGAGGGTTCTCAGGATATAAAAGCATTTGTATTAACAAATCCTACTTACTACGGGGTAGCGCGAGATTTAAAGGAGATCATTGATTTTATTCATGGCTACAATATTCCTATAATTATTGATGAAGCTCATGGAGCCCACTTTATTTTAGGTAATCCTTTTCCGTCGTCAGCTGTTACGTATGGAGCGGATCTTGTTGTTCAGTCAGCACATAAAACGCTGCCAGCTATGACTATGGGTTCTTATTTACATATGCAGGGGACGTTGATAAATAAGCAAAGCGTTCGGCATTACCTACAAGTACTGCAGTCAAGCAGTCCCTCATACCCTATTATGGCTTCTCTCGATTTAGCAAGGTATTATCTGCAGCAGTTTACTCAGCATGATATTGATAGAATGACTGACAATATTCATTCGTTTGTTGAAAAGATTAATGAGATTGATACACTTTCAACTATTGATGTGGAAACAGATCAAACTGTTACCGACCTTTTGAAAATGACGTTGACTTGTTCGGCTGCAACAGGATATCATTTGCAAAAGGAACTGGAAAAGCAAGATATTTATACAGAACTAGCTGACGTTAACTATGTATTGTTTGTTCTACCTTTAAGCAGCAGATGGGATTTTAATGATACAATTAAGCGGGTTAGACAAGCAGTAGAGAATATACAGCGTAAGTCATATGAAAAACCACTAATCAAACCATTTCGTTTTTCAAGAGCAACGGTTCTCCTGCCTATGGAAGAAAGAAAACTAAGATCAAAGCATATGTGTTCGTTTGAAGAAGCGATTGGGCGTGTAAGTGCACAATCTGTTATTCCATATCCTCCTGGAATTCCTATTTTAATGGAGGGAGAAACGATTACGAGCAATCATATTGACTATATTTTGCATATTCAAAGGTTAAATGGTCATATTCAGGGCGGCTCTTGTATGGAAGAAGGAAAGATAGAAGTATTTAAATAGAGAAAGGAATTTATACATGTCAGGAACGTTTATTACATTCGAAGGGCCAGAAGGTGCTGGTAAGACGACGATCATCCATATGGTTCAACAAAAATTAATACAAGAGGGCTATAATATTGTATTAACAAGAGAGCCTGGAGGCATACGAATTGCTGAACAAATTCGTGAAATCATCTTAAATCCATCTAATACGGAAATGGATGCCAGAACCGAAGCACTTCTTTATGCTGCGGCTAGAAGACAACATCTTGTAGAAAAAGTGATTCCTGAGCTAAATAAAGGGAATATAGTATTATGCGACCGTTTTATTGATAGCTCACTTGCTTATCAAGGAAATGCGCGGGGTATAGGCGTAGAAGATATTTTTGCTATCAATCAATTTGCTATTGAGCAAACGATGCCACAGGCCACTTTATATTTTGATATTGAGCCTGAGGTCGGGTTAGAAAGAATTAATAAAGGTCGAAAAGATGAGATTAATCGATTAGATTTAGAATCCTTAGACTTTCATTACAAAGTACGAGATGGATATTTATCTCTTTTGAGTGAATTTCCAGAGCGTATTCGACGAATTGATGCAAATCAATCCGTTGAAAAAGTCTGTGAAGAAGCTTATAAACAAATAAAATTGATTTTAAAATAAATACAGATGATCGTTATTCTTGCTATACTATTCTTAACAAAAAAGTAAAATGAGGTGTTATTCATGAAATTAGTAATGGCCGTTATTCAAGATTCAGATAGCTCAAAGCTTTTAAATGCACTTGTAGAAAGAGGGTTTCGTTCAACCAAATTATCAAGTACGGGCGGATTTTTAAAATCAGGGAATACAACAATTATGATTGGTACAGATGATCATAAAGTAGATGAAGTACTTGATATTATTAAGGGCCAATGTGAAAACCGCAGACAGATGATTTCTCCTGTGGCACCGATGGGCGGTAATGCAGATTCATACATTCCATATCCTGTTGAAGTTGAAGTGGGCGGAGCTACAGTATTCGTACTACCAGTAGATCAATTTCATCAATTTTAAGAGAGAAGATTTTAAATAGAAAGTGATGATTGAATGGGAAATACATGGGAACAGCTTGAAGCTCTTCAGCCGAACGTATTAAAGATTTTACAAAACAGCTTACTTAAAGAGCGAGTTGCTCATGCTTATTTATTTGAAGGAAGCAAAGGAACAGGTAAAAAACAAATTAGTTTTTTGTTTGCTAAAGCGCTGTTTTGCCAAAATCCAGTTAATCATAGGCCATGCCATGAGTGCAGTAACTGCCGGCGAATTGATTCAGGTAATCATCCAGATATTCACTTGATTGAGCCAGCTGGTTTATCGATTAAAAAAGAGCAAATTCAATTTTTGCAATCAGAATTCACAAAAACCGGTGTTGAATCTAATAAAAAGTTATATATTGTGAATCATGTTGATAAAATGACAGTAAGCGCAGCAAATAGTTTACTGAAATTTTTAGAAGAGCCTGGCAACGGAACTTATGCAGTTTTATTGACAGAAAATATACAGCGCTTATTAGATACGATTATCTCACGTTGCCAAGTAATATCATTTCGATCTCTTACACCAGAACAGTTAGCTGAAAAACTAGTAGAAAATGGCCTTTCCGCAGTAGATGCGTCCATCTTGTCTAATTTAACAAACAGCATTGATGAAGCAATTGAATTAAGTAAAGATGAATGGTTTGGACTTGCAATAAAGTTAGTGATACAATTATATGAAGTGTTAACAACGAGACCTCAACAAGCTCTTCTTTTTATTCATGAAAAGTGGGTAACACATTTTAAAGAAAAAGAACAAGCACATATTGGTTTAACTTTATTGATGCTTCTTTATCGTGATTTGTTGACGCTGCAAGTTGGACAAGAGTCTAAAATCGTCTATCGTCATAAAATAGAAGAATTAAAACAGCAAGCTCTTCAGACAACGCAGGAAAAAGCGATTTACCGCTTAGAGGTTATCTTGAAGGCCAAAAATAAATTAAATTCAAATATGAATCTACAGTTATTAATGGAACAGCTGGTGTTGGATTTGCAGGAGGGATAAAAGCTTGTATGATGTAGTAGGCGTTCGCTTTAAAAAAGCGGGAAAAATATATTATTTTGACCCTGGAGAACTTACAATTCCAGATGGTGAGTTTGTTATTGTAGAAACAGTTCGTGGTGTTGAATTTGGCAGAGTGGTTATTAATAAAAAGCAAGTAAGTGAAAACGATGTCGTACTTCCTTTGAAAAAAGTAATCCGCATTGCCGAACAAAAAGACAGGCTGATTGTGGATGAAAATAAACAAGCTGCTAGAGAAGCGTATGACGTATGCGTGCAAAAAATTCAATCACACGATTTAGATATGAAGTTAGTAGATGTAGAATATACGTTTGATCGTAATAAAGTCATTTTTTATTTTACAGCAGACGGCCGTATTGATTTTAGAGAGTTAGTTAAAGATTTAGCTGCTATTTTCCGTACGCGAATTGAGCTTCGTCAAATCGGTGTACGAGACGAGGCAAAACTGTTGGGCGGGATAGGTCCTTGTGGCCGTATGCTATGTTGCTCAACGTTTTTAGGTGATTTTGAGCCGGTTTCTATTAAGATGGCCAAAGACCAAAACCTATCGCTTAATCCAACGAAAATTTCTGGTTTATGCGGACGTTTGATGTGTTGTTTAAAATATGAAAATGATGAGTATGAAACGGCAAAAGAACAGCTTCCTGATATAGGCTCAACAATTAAAACTTCAGATGGTTCAGGACGTGTAGTGGGTTTGAATATTTTGGAAAGAATTATTCAAGTGGAACTGTCAGATCACGAACAAATTTTAGAGTATACTCTGGATGAGATCAATAATGAAGGTGCTGTTTCGTTTCAAGCCACAGATTAACGAGGTGGGCAAAGGTGGATAAAAAAGAGATTTTTGATTCGGTGACAAACATGGAGGAACAAATTGGTCATTTATATAAGCAGTTAGGTGAGTTGAAAGAGCATCTTGCTGAGCTAATTGAAGAAAATCATCACCTGCAAATAGAAAATGATCATTTGCGCCGTCGCCTTGACCAGACAAACTTCGAAACGAAGCTGAAAAATAGACATTCAAAAGCAAGCGCTCAAACAAAAGAGCAAAAACAAATTGATATCGGAGAAGGATATGACAATTTGGCTCGCCTTTACCAAGAGGGTTTTCATATTTGTAACATTCATTATGGAAGTGTGCGTAAAGATGGAGACTGTTTGTTTTGCTTGTCATTTTTAAATAAAAAGTAACAACACCTCTCCCTTTTGGAGAGGTTCTTTTTATGAGTAAAAGATGTAAATAATAGATGTACAAGGAGAAGAACGACTATGGTTGAGTTATATGGAGATGAACGTTTAGATTATCTATTAGCCGATGAGGAGATGCGCATTATTCAAAGTCCGTCTGTCTTTTCCTTTTCATTGGATGCTGTGCTTTTATCTCACTTTGCTTATGTCCCAATTCGTAAAGGTAACTTGGTTGATTTATGTTCAGGAAACGGTGTAATCCCACTGTTTTTATCTAAACGAACAAAGGGAAAAATTATTGGTGTAGAAATTCAAGAGCGGCTACATAGTATGGCGCAAAGAAGTATTGCGTATAATCAGCTCGATGGGCAGATTAAAATGATACATGATGATTTAAAAAATGCGCCTCAAGAACTGGGTTATGGAAAATATGATGTTGTAACATGTAATCCTCCTTATTTCACCACATCCAATAAAGAAGAGATAAATGAAAACGAACACTTTGCAATCGCTCGCCACGAAATTCATTGTTCGTTGGAAGATGTGATTAGAGCCAGCAGTCAACTAGTGAAGCAAGGCGGAAAAGTGGCATTAGTTCACCGTCCAGGAAGACTGTTAGATATCGTTACGTTAATGAGGCAGTACCGTTTAGAGCCAAAGAGACTTCAGTTTGTGTATCCTAAAGATGGGAAAGAAGCAAATACACTTTTAATTGAAGGTACGAAGGATGGAAGTCCAGACTTAAAGATTCTTCCTCCGCTGGTGGTCTACCAAGATAATGATGAATACACGGACGAATTAAAAAGGATTTTATATGGAACAAAATAATCATTATTTTTACGTAGTGGAATGCAAGGACTGTACGTATTATGCTGGTTACACGAATAATTTGCAAAAACGTATTTCTGTCCATAATGAAGGAAAAGGGGCAAAATATACGAGAGCAAGAAGGCCTGTTTCATTAATTTGGCATGAGGTATTTACTTCTAAAACAGAAGCTATGCAAAAAGAATATTGGTTCAAACAGTTAAGCAGAGTGCAAAAACAGGCTTACATTCGAAGGGAGCAAGAAAAGCAGAATGAAATCACAAAAAAGTTATGATGTATCGAATGAACGAGGCGTTTTATATTTAGTTCCCACTCCTATTGGAAACTTAGAGGATATGACGTTTCGTGCGATTCGAATTTTAAAAGAAGTTGATTATATTGCCGCAGAAGATACGAGACAAACGAAAAAACTATGTAACCACTTTGAGATTGATACGCCTATTACAAGTTATCATGAACATAATAAACATACAAAAAGTGAACAGCTGTTAAGCGACTTAGATGGTGAAAAAAATATTGCTTTAGTAAGCGACGCGGGCATGCCTTGTATTTCAGATCCTGGTTATGAGTTAGTGGTAGCTGCCGTTAAAGAAGGATATACGGTTGTTCCGCTGCCGGGGCCTAACGCAGCATTAACAGCTTTAATTGCTTCGGGACTACCTACGGGGCAGTTTTATTTTTATGGATTTTTAAACAGAAATAAAAAACAGCGTAAAGAACAGCTTCAAGAGCTTCAGTATATTAAGGAAAGCATGATATTTTATGAAGCCCCTCATCGATTAAAAGAAACGCTAAAGAGTATAGAAGAAATTTTAGGGAACCGATCTATTGTGTTATGTAGAGAGTTAACAAAACGCTATGAAGAATTTTTAAGAGGAAGCGTATTAGAAGCAATTGAATGGACAAATGCCACAGATATTAGAGGCGAATTCTGCTTAATTCTTGAAGGGACAAATGAAGAAGCACCAGATGAAAGTAATCTATGGTGGGAACAGCTCACCATTATCGAGCATGTTGATCACTATGTAGAAGAAGGGCTTTCAAACAAAGAAGCTATTAAGCAAGTGGCAAAAGACCGAGATGTGTCAAAGCGAGACATTTATAGTGAATATCACGTACATTAAAAAAAGCTGTCTATCATAGACAGCTTTTCGTTTTATTTAGAAGCTTGTAAAGAATCTTGAAGTTCTTTCATGATTTGTTCTGCACCTTCACGGCTTAGAATTAATTTGCCGCTAGCAAGTTGAATGTTATCATCAGATACTTCACCTGTTACTTGGCAAGTCATGTTTGGTTTGTATTTTTTTAAGATGATGCGCTCTTCATCTACATAGATTTCTAGAGCATCTTTCTCTGCAATTCCTAATGTACGACGTAATTCAATTGGAATTACTACGCGTCCTAATTCATCAACTTTACGAACAATACCTGTAGATTTCATGTTAATCGTTCTCCTCTCAGTAATCATTTTTCTATGTTATTACTTTCGTCATTATTCGACAATTTCAACGTACTTTCATAATACCAGCGTTTCCAAAACTAGTCAATCATTTTATATGTAAAAAAATGTAGCTGGTAAAAAATTTTTTTCTCGACTTGTTTACAAGCTAATTGTGACCGTCAGTCAAGGAATGACAAGGGGTTTCATTGGAAAAAAGATTAATCGTCTAAATAGCTTGATATTAACTATTTTGAAGATAGGGTAAATATAATTCGACATAAAACGACAAAATTAGACCTATTTGTCGTTTTCATCAAAGTGACTTTTTGAATGAGGGTATATTTTATATAAAAATAGGGCGAAGCTGATACAATTAACAGGATTATTTTTTGGGAAAATAACGATTATTTAAAAATGAAGTGAATCCGTCATATTCCGGTGTATATAGGAAGAGAATGTTTTGAAATTATCATGTAAAATAGTATGATAGATAGTAGAATAAGAAGACAGGGTTTATATGATTACATACATATAAATCAAAATGTTGAAATGGAATGTTGGAGGTTATGAACATGGCAGATGGAAATAATACATTTTATATTACTACGCCGATTTATTATCCGAGTGGTAAATTACATATAGGGCATGCATACACGACGGTAGCGGGAGATGCAATGGCTCGTTATAAACGTTTGAGAGGGTTTGACGTACGTTATTTAACAGGTACGGATGAACATGGTCAAAAAATTCAGCGAAAAGCAGAAGAGAAAAACGTGACACCTCAGCAATACGTAGATGATATTGTATCTGGAATCAAAGAACTGTGGGATAAGATGGATATTTCGTATGATGATTTTATCCGTACAACAGAATCCAGACATAAAGAAATCGTGGAAAAGATTTTCGCGCGCCTTTTAGAACAAGGTGATATTTATCTTGATGAGTATGAAGGTTGGTATTCAGTTCCCGATGAGACGTACTATACAGAGCATCAACTAGTAGATCCAATCGTTGAAAATGGAAAAGTTGTAGGCGGAAAAAGCCCGGATAGCGGACACCCTGTAGAGCTCGTTCGAGAAGAGTCCTATTTCTTTAAAATGGGGAAATACGTAGATCGTTTACTAGCTTTTTATGAAGAAAACCCTTCATTTATTCAACCAGAGTCCCGTAAAAACGAAATGATCAATAATTTTATTAAGCCTGGCCTTGAAGACTTAGCTGTTTCTCGTACGACGTTTGATTGGGGGATAAAAGTTCCAGGTAACCCAAAACACGTTATTTACGTATGGATTGATGCGCTTTCTAACTATATCACCTCTCTTGGGTATGATACAGAGAACGATGAAAACTATCGAAAATATTGGCCGGCCAACGTACATTTAGTAGGAAAAGAAATCGTACGTTTCCATACTATTTATTGGCCAATCATGTTGATGGCACTTGATTTGCCACTTCCTAAGAAAGTATTTGCTCACGGCTGGTTATTAATGAAAGATGGAAAGATGTCGAAGTCAAAAGGGAATGTAGTAGACCCAGTGACATTGATTGACCGCTATGGACTAGATGCCCTTCGTTACTACTTACTTCGTGAAGTTCCATTCGGTTCAGACGGTGTATTCACACCAGAAGCGTTTGTTGAACGTATTAACTTTGACTTAGCAAATGACCTTGGCAACCTAGTTAATCGTACAGTGGCGATGATTAATAAATATTTTGATGGTGTTATTCCGACTTATGAAGGCAATGTAACAGAGTTTGATGCACTTATCGTCCAAGCTCAAAAAGATACAGTGAATAAATATGAAGAAGCGATGGAAGATATGGAGTTTTCAGTGGCTCTTGCTTCTATCTGGCAATATGTAAGCCGCACGAATAAATACATTGATGAAACGCAGCCTTGGGCGTTAGCAAAAGATGAGAATAAGCGTGCAGAACTTGCTTCTGTTATGACACATCTAGCTGAATCAATTCGTCACATTGCGGTATTACTGCAGCCATTCTTAACACGTACACCTGAGAAAATTTTTGCTCAGATTGGTGTAAAAGAAGATGTATTAAAAACGTGGGAAAGTACGACGCGTTTTAATATGCTTAAAGAAGGCACAAAAGTAGAAAAAGGTGAGCCAATGTTCCCTCGTCTAGATCGAGAAGAAGAGGTAGCGTTTATTAAAGAGCAGATGCAAGGAAGTGCTCCAAAAGAAGAAAAACCTGTTGTGAAGGAAGAGTCTTCTGAAGAGATTACAATTGATGATTTCATGAAAGTAGAGCTTCGTGTAGCGCAAGTTACGCAAGTAGAACCAGTTAAAAAGGCAGATAAACTATTAAAGCTTCAGCTTGATCTTGGCTATGAAAAACGCCAGGTTGTATCAGGTATTGCCAAGTTTTATAAGCCTGAAGAATTAGTAGGTCGAAAAGTAATTTGTGTAACCAACTTAAAACCTGTGAAACTGCGCGGTGAACTATCACAAGGAATGATTTTAGCGGGTGAAGATGAGAATGGTCTTTCACTAGCAAGCGTAGATCAAAACTTAGCAAATGGCACGAAGATAAAATAAGTATAGGCAAAAGGGGTGTTTCACGTGTAACATGCGAGGACCCCCTTTTATTCATGGAAAGGATCGATTAGATGTTATTTGATACACATGTTCATTTAAACGCAGAACAGTATGAAGATGATTTGCAAGAAGTAATTAATCGTGCGTTAGAAAAAGGTGTTCAAAACATGGTAGTTGTGGGATTCGATGAACCTACCATCAAAAAGGCTATTCAAATAGCTGAAACGTATGACTTTATCTATGCTAGTGTAGGATGGCATCCAGTAGATGCAATTGATATGACAGATGAGCACTTAGCTTGGATTGAAGAATTAGCTCAGCATCCGAAAGTTGTGGCTTTAGGGGAAATGGGATTAGACTACCATTGGGATAAATCACCTAAAGAGGTTCAAAAGGACGTATTTCGCCGTCAAATTCGCTTAGCTCGCAAAGTGAATTTACCTATCATTATTCATAATCGTGATGCAACGGAAGACGTGGTAACCATTTTAAAAGAAGAGCACGTAGAAGAAGTAGGCGGGATTATGCATTGCTTCACGGGCAGTATTGAAGTAGCGAAGCAGTGTATGGATATGAATATGTATATTTCTTTTGGTGGACCTGTTACTTTTAAAAATGCGAAAAAACCAAAAGAAGTTGCTACAGAGCTTCCTTTAGACAAACTATTAATTGAAACAGACTGTCCTTATCTAACTCCTCATCCATTCCGCGGCAAGCGCAATGAACCTGGTTATGTTTCATACGTAGCAGAGCAAATTGCAGAGTTAAAAGGGATAACGTATGAAGAATTAGCTGATATTACAACAGCTAACGCCAAAAAGCTATTTGGCATTAATGATTAAAACTTTTTCTCATATAACAATCATTTTCGTGTTAAAGTAAAGATAGGCGCAGAGGAGAATGTTATCCTCTGCCTTTTTCAGTTAAAATAACAGGTAAATGCTTTTTAATTTAGTTGATAATAAGATAAAACGTTGATTTCATAGAAGAAAAATGATGTGCGTAACGAGCATTTCGTTTTTACTGAAAAGCAAATGAACAAAACTGAATGTTTTGGAGGAAGCAATGAAGATTAAAGAAATTATTGTAGTAGAAGGCCGAGATGACACTGTAGCGATTAAACGTGCAGTGGATGCGGATACCATCGAGACAAATGGATCAGCTGTAAATGAAGAAACCATTGAGAAAGTAAAATTAGCTCAAAAAACAAGAGGCGTGATTATTTTTACAGATCCAGATTATCCGGGACAGCGAATTCGAAATATTGTTTCAGAACGTGTTCCCGGATGTAAACATGCATTCTTAGATAAAGAAGAGGCTCGCCCTAAAAATGGCAAAGGCATTGGAGTTGAACATGCTTCTATTGCGTCTATTCAAAAAGCACTAAAAGATGTGAAGCAAGAGTGGATGGGGGCAGCTATGGAGATTTCTCAAGAGGATTTAATCGTAGCTCGTTTGATAGGAGATAGTAAAGCCAAATCTCGACGTGAAAGAATAGGAAAGTTATTAAAAATTGGCTATGCCAACGGAAAGCAGCTCCATAAACGCTTACAGATGTTCCAAATTTCAAAAGAGGACTTTATCAGAGCTGTTGAGCAGATAAATAAGGAGGAAAAGGGATCGTGTTAAAAGATATTGCAACGCCTAATCGAACCAAGGAAATTTTAAAGAAATACGGTTTTACATTTAAAAAGAGTTTGGGACAAAATTTTTTAATTGATACGAACATTTTACATCGTATTGTTGATCATGCGGAAATAACAGAAGAAACGGGAGCTATTGAAATTGGACCTGGTATCGGGGCCTTAACTGAACAGCTAGCAAAGCGCGCAAAAAAAGTACTAGCATTTGAAATCGATCAGCGTCTGCTTCCGATTTTAGCTGATACGCTTTCTCCTTACCCAAATGCAAAAGTTATTCATCAAGATGTGTTAAAAGCGGATTTAAAAGGGACGCTCGAACAAGAATTCGAAAACATAGAAGATTTAATGGTCGTTGCGAATTTACCCTATTATGTGACGACACCCATTTTGATGAAATTATTAGAAGAGCAAATTCCGGTACGTGGAATCGTCGTTATGCTTCAAAAAGAAGTTGCTGACCGTATAGCAGCTAAACCGGGAACAAAAGAGTACGGTTCACTTTCTATTGCGATTCAATACTATACAGAGGCTGAGACGGTTATGATTGTGCCTAAAACAGTGTTTAATCCGCAGCCTAATGTAGACTCAGCTGTTATTCGATTGTTAAGAAGACCGAAGCCAGCGGTAGAAGTACAAGATGAAGCATTCTTCTTTCAAGTTGTACGAGCAAGTTTCGGACAGCGTCGAAAAACAATTTTAAACAATCTAGTGAACAACTTGCCAAATGGGAAGCAGAAAAAAGCGGACATTGAGCAAGCACTTTCAACTGCTGAAATTGATCCGAAACGAAGAGGCGAAACGTTATCTATTCAAGAATTTGGAAAGTTAAGTGATCAACTTTTAAAATCATTTCGCTAAATTATCACATTTTTATCATGAAGTCATAGGCTATGAAGAGAATTTATTTTTGAAGTAGCAAAGACGGAGTGAAGCATATGAACATCAAAATTGGTGATATAGTTACACGACCTTCTTATCAAAGAGATTTGCTTTTTCGTGTTATAGCTATTAATGACAGCGAAGCGGGGAAATATGCGACTTTAATAGGAGAAGACGTTCGGTTGATTGCCGACGCTCCTTGTACAGATCTAGAGGTTGTGGATGCTAAAGAACAGGATCAAAGAAAAAAACAAGAAGAAGAACTTTTAGAAAGATCCTTGGAGCTTATTCAACAGGATTATCGGCTCGTTCGAGAGAAAACTGAATATAGCATGACAAATGGATACAGCCATTCACATCGCTTATTTCAAATTCCAGGAAAGGTCCTGCACGTAGACGGAGACCCTAATTATTTACGTAAATGTTTGTTGGTTTACGAAAAAATTGGTGTTCCTGTTTATGGTGTTCATTGCGTTGAGTCAGAAATGCCGGAGAAGGTTGGAAAGCTAATTGAGGATGTAAGACCTGATATTCTAGTGCTGACAGGTCATGATGCCTATTCCAAAGGAAAAGGAAATAAAGATGATCTCCTTGCTTATAGACATTCCAAGCACTATATTCAAACAGTCCAAGAAGCAAGAAAAAGAGTTGGTAATTTAGATCAGCTGGTGATCTTTGCAGGTGCCTGTCAATCGCATTTTGAATTATTGATTCAAGCTGGAGCAAACTTTGCTAGTTCACCTTCACGTGTAAATATTCATGCTCTTGACCCTGTGTATGTAGTAGCAAAACTAAGTTTTACTCCTTTCACGGATCGTATTAATGTATGGGACGTCTTACGTAATACATTAACGGGTGCTAAAGGTTTAGGAGGAGTAGAAACAAAAGGGCTGCTTCGCACGGGCATGCCTTATGAAAGCGATGAGTAGAAATAAAAACAACTGGTTACAGCATGTACACGCATGATGTGCAACCAGTTGTTTTTTCGTATGAAGCCAAAGTATACGCTTAATTACACAAAATCATTTTCAATATTTGCTAAAGATATACATATTTCGTTGAAAAACGAGCATACTAACAGCGAAATGTAGATTCATGTTGAAAATTATTTATTGACACAATTAGAGATAGATTGTTATAATTTTATGTTTTTGACTATTTTTCTAACATGTGTTACACTATACATAGTGAGGTGGACCAATATGGCGAAAACTTTGTCTGATATTAAGCAAGCGCTGGATTTGCACCTAGGCCAACGATTAACTTTAAAAGCAAACGGTGGTCGTAGAAAAACAGTAGAACGTTCAGGTGTATTAACAGAAACGTACCCATCTGTTTTTATCGTTGAATTAGATCAAGAGGAAAACTCTTTGGAGCGCGTTTCGTATAGTTACGCAGATGTGTTAACGGAAACAGTGCAACTAAAATTTTTCTAAGAATGACATAGGCAATATAGCAAGTGGTGATGAGCAGTGGACATTGGTTTACTGCTTTTTTATTGGTCTTTTTTTCAAATTATATATGCAATATTTTTTATACATACTATACATATCGTCCTCGCGTTTCTTATGTAAAAGAGCGAGGAGATTCAGGTTGAAATTTCATTTTATACGTAAAGGAGCCATGTGCAATGTCAAGGCGTAGAGGGATTATGTCATCGAAGCTGAAAGAAGAACTGGCTAAAGAACTTGGTTTTTACGATACTGTACAAGCAGAAGGCTGGGGCGCTATTCGGGCAAAAGACGCAGGCAATATGGTGAAGCGAGCTGTAGAGCTTGCACAGCAGCAGCTAAAGCAATAGCATAGTGAAAATCAATGCTTATACGATTATTTAAAGTGAAATGAGGAAAACCGAAGTGTATAACCGCTTCGGTTTTTTTGTCCCAAAATGAAAGATAAAAAAGAGGATTAAACAAAGATGTTTAAATGAACAGCTATATCTTGTTCATTTTATGATAAAATAGCGTTAAACTCGATAAGATGAAGTAGGTGAAGTAAGTTGAAATTAATGGTGAAAGCACCGGCTAAAATAAATTTGTCACTTGATGTGTTACATAAACGTCCAGATGGTTACCATGAAGTTAAGATGATTATGACAACAATTGATTTAGCGGACAGAATTGAACTTTCTGACCGTGAAGATGGACGAATTGTTATTTATTCTCATAATCGCTTTGTTCCAGATGACCAGCGAAATCTCGCTTATCAGGCAGCGCAGATTTTGAAGCGACGTTATAACATTTCAAAAGGTGTAAATATATTAATTGATAAACATATTCCAGTAGCTGCCGGATTAGCTGGAGGCAGCAGTGACGCGGCTGCTACATTACGCGGTTTAAATACGTTATGGGAATTAGGGTTATCATTAGACACACTTGCAGAAATAGGGGCTGAGATTGGCTCTGACGTATCTTTTTGCGTGTACGGAGGGACAGCTCTTGCTACAGGGCGCGGAGAGATTGTAGAGCATATTGAGGCACCTCCAAGCTGCTGGGTGATTTTGGCTAAGCCTGAAATAGGTGTTTCTACAGCAGATGTATATCGAAACTTAAAAATTGAAGAGATGGATCATCCGAAAGTAGATGAGATGGTTCACGCCATACAATCAGGAAATTATGATGAAATGTGTAGCCTTGTCGGAAATGTATTGGAAGCAGTAACGCTGAAAATGCATCCGGAAGTAGCTCTCATTAAAGAACAAATAAAGCGTTTTGGCGCCGATGCTGTGCTCATGAGCGGCAGTGGGCCAACTGTATTCGGACTTGTACAGCATGATTCACGTATGCACCGCATTTATAATGGATTACGTGGCTTTTGTGATAAAGTTTATGCAGTTAGGCTACTAGGTGAACGAATAACGCTTGAATAAATCCGTATGTTAATGTTATATTTACATTACAATATTCGGATTTTCAGGAGGATGTTATGAAGTTTCGACGTAGTGGACGATTAATTGATATGACCAACTATTTCATTCAAAACCCTCAGCGCCTTATCCCTCTTACGTATTTTGCAGATAAATATGATTCAGCAAAATCATCTATTAGTGAAGATATGGCGATTATTAAACAAACTTTTGAACAGCAGGGTATCGGAACTTTGGTTACGCTACCAGGGGCTGCCGGCGGAGTTAAATTCATTCCAAAGATGACGAATGAAGAAGCCGGTCAGCTTGTTCAAGAATTATGTGGGTTGATTGAAAAACCTGAGCGTTTATTGCCAGGTGGATATTTATATTTAACTGATATTTTAGGGAACCCCCGCGTTGTGAATAAAATCGGTCGCTTGTATGCGTCGCTTTTTGCTAACCGCAAAATCGATGTGGTGATGACTGTAGCAACAAAAGGTATTCCTATTGCGTATGCGGTTGCTCAGTATTTAGATGTGCCCGTTGTTATTGTGCGCAGAGACAGTAAAGTAACTGAAGGATCGACCGTTAGTATTAACTACGTATCGGGTTCATCTAAGCGCATTCAAACGATGCTGTTAGCTAAAAGAAGTTTAGCGGTGGGGTCAAATGTACTCATCATTGATGATTTCATGAAAGCTGGCGGTACTGTAAATGGAATGGTTAGCTTGCTTGAAGAGTTCGATGCAACTGTTGCTGGTATTGGAGTTTTAGTAGAATCAGAAGATATTGAAGAACGTTTAGTGGATGAGTATGTGTCCCTTGTACAATTAACAGATGTAAATATCAAAGATAAACAAATTCGTGTACAAGAAGGCAATTACTTAAAATATATTTGATCAAGTAAGGGAGAGGAACATATGTTACAGGTTCAAACAAAAAATGCACCGCAAGCTATTGGTCCATATTCACAGGGAATTGTTGTGAATAACTTGTTTTACAGTTCAGGTCAAATTCCACTTCGTCCAGATGGTACGTTAGTCGAAGGAGATGTTCAAGTACAAGCTACTCAGGTATTTGAAAATCTAAAAGCAGTTCTTGAAGAAGCTGGAGCTTCTCTAAATACAGTTGTAAAGGCAACCGTGTTCATTAAAGATATGAACGACTTCGCAGCGTTAAATGAAGTCTATGGCGACTACTTCGGGGACCATAAGCCGGCACGTTCATGTGTAGAAGTAGCGAGACTACCTAAAGATGTACTTGTTGAAATTGAAGTTATTGCGCTCGTTAAAGGGTAATTAAATTAACAAATTTCTAACAAAAAGCAAGTAACTTCCAATTGTTCACTTTTTTTGCGAAAATTTTCTAAAAATTTTTTCTGAATAGCAGGAAAACACAAAATTCTGTGGAATTAAGTATGTAAAGCTTCGCATAGAAAAAGGTGGTGAACAAGATGGAAGTAACTGACGTAAGATTACGCCGCGTGAACACTGAAGGACGTATGAGAGCGATTGCTTCAATCACATTAGATGGTGAATTTGTTGTTCATGATATTCGTGTGATTGATGGTAATAATGGCTTATTTGTAGCCATGCCAAGTAAACGTACACCGGATGGTGAGTTCCGTGATATTGCACATCCAATCAATTCAAATACTCGCGGAAAGATTCAAGATGCTGTTTTAGCAGAATATCATCGTTTAGGTGAGGTAGAAGTTGAATTCGAAGAAGCGGGTGCTTCGTAAACATATGATACATTAAGAGTCTACTGAAAAGTAGGCTCTTTTCTTTTTGATTACCACTTATATAATTTCACACCTTTGTAAAACTTTAGCATTACCAAAAAATAAAATTCATGACTTATAAATGATTCCTTGAAATGCTGTCATTTTTGATATAATATTCTTAATGGATAAAAAGGTAAAATTGGAGGCCTGTTATGTCAAAAAGATATGCAGTCATATTGGCAGCTGGTCAGGGTACACGTATGAAGTCATCTTTATATAAAGTGTTACACCCTGTGTGTGGCAAACCGATGGTGCAACACGTAATTGATCAGTTATCACGTTTAGATTTAACAAATTTAATTACAGTTGTAGGTCACGGTGCCGAAAAAGTGAAATCACATGTTGGAGATAAAAGCTTATTTGCTTTACAAGAAGAGCAGTTAGGAACAGCTCATGCAGTGATGCAAGCAGAATCTTTACTTGCACATGAAAAAGGTACGACAATTGTTGTATGTGGAGATACTCCGCTTATTACAGCTGAAACAATTGAATCTTTATTAAAGCATCATGAAGCAACAAATGCAATGGCAACTATTTTAACAGCTCATGCAGAAGATCCAACAGGATATGGACGCATCATTCGAAATGAACAAGGGTCTGTTGAAAAGATTGTGGAGCATAAAGATGCCACAGAACAAGAGCGTCTTGTACAGGAAATTAATACTGGTACGTATTGTTTTGATAATGAGAAATTATTTGAGACACTTTCAAAAGTTTCAAATGATAATGTACAGGGAGAGTATTATTTACCTGATGTTATCGAAATTCTAAAAAATGAAGGTCAAATTATTTCTGCATATCAAACATCCGATTTTGCTGAAACATTGGGCGTTAATGATCGATTTGCTCTGTCTCAAGCAGAAGAAACAATGAAGAAGCGCATCAACAAGCATCATATGTTAAATGGAGTGACGATTGTGGATCCTTCTAACACGTACATTTCAGCAGATGCTGTTATTGGCAGAGATACGGTTATTTATCCTGGTACGGTTATTCAAGGAACAGTTGTAATTGGAGAGAATTGTGAAGTAGGCCCTAACAGTGAAATTAAAGACTGCAAAATAGGTAATAATACTTCTATTCGCCATTCTGTTGCTCACGATAGTGAAATTGGTCACGAAGTCACAATTGGCCCATTTGCACATATTCGTCCTCAATCATTAATTGGAGATGAAGTGCGCGTAGGAAACTTTGTAGAAATTAAAAAAGCATCTTTTGGCAAAGGTAGCAAAGCTTCTCATTTAAGTTATATTGGAGACGCAGAGGTCGGAAAAGGTGTAAACTTAGGGTGCGGATCTATTACAGTTAACTACGATGGGAAAAATAAATTTTTAACAAAGATTGAAGATGGGGCATTCGTAGGATGTAACTCAAACTTAATTGCACCTGTAACAATTGGTGAAGGCGCCTATGTTGCAGCTGGTTCAACTGTAACGGATGATGTGCCAGGAAAAGCATTATCAATTGCTCGTGCGAAACAAGTAAATAAAGAAAACTATGCTGAAAAGCTTGATATTAATAAAAAATCCTGACGGAGGTTTCACAATAAAATGTCAAATGTATATGCTGATGAAAATTTAAAGTTATTTACGCTAAATTCAAACAAGGCTTTAGCTGAAGAGATCGCAAAAGTAATTGGTGTGGAATTAGGTAAATGTTCGGTTGATCGTTTCAGTGACGGTGAAATTCAAATTAACATTGAAGAAAGTATCCGTGGTTGTGATGTATTTATCATTCAATCAACAAGTGCTCCAGTTAATGAACACTTAATGGAATTATTAATTATGATTGATGCATTAAAACGTGCATCAGCTAAAACAATTAACATTGTTATGCCTTACTATGGCTATGCTCGTCAGGATCGTAAAGCTCGTGCACGTGAACCAATCACTGCCAAATTAGCAGCAAATATCATTGAAAAAGCGGGAGCTACTCGTATTATCACATTAGATTTACATGCTCCTCAAATTCAAGGTTTCTTCGATATTCCAATTGACCATTTAGTAGGTGTTCCAATTTTAGGTGAATACTTCAAGAGTAAAAATCTTGATGACGTTGTTGTTGTATCTCCGGACCACGGTGGTGTAACGCGTGCTCGCCGTTTAGCGGAACGTCTAAAAGCGCCGATCGCTATCATTGACAAACGTCGTCCTCGTCCAAACGTAGCAGAAGTTATGAACATTGTTGGACAAGTGGAAGGAAAAACAGCAATCTTGATTGATGACATGATTGATACAGCCGGTACAATTACAATTGGTGCAAGTGCATTAATTGAAGCAGGTGCAAAAGAAGTATATGCTTGTTGTACACATCCAGTGCTTTCAGGCCCTGCAATTGAGCGTATTCAAAATTCTACAATCAAAGAGCTAGCTGTAACAAACTCTATTGCTTTAACAGAAGATAAGAAAATTGGTAAAGTAACAGAACTTTCAGTAGCTCCGTTAATCGGTGAAGCGATTATTCGTGTTCACGAAGAGCAATCAGTTAGTACGTTATTTGATTGATAAACAGAACCTCTTTCCAAATGGAAAGAGGTTTTTTTGAAAAAAATTAAATGGGCTAATCCTTTGTTTTAAAGGGATTTGGACAGGATGAACAAAGATATATTACTGTTCGAACTGCGTTTCATGTTTAGCAACCTTCTAAAAAGGGTACATTTTAAGTAGAAAACATACTGGAAGGTGAATAAAATGAGTATTTCAATTCAAGCAAATAAAAGAACGGATTTCAAAAATTCTACAAATAGAAAGATTCGCGACGAAGGAAACTTCCCAGCGGTTGTTTACGGAAATAAAACAGAATCCACACCTATTTACTTAAACAGTGCTGATTTTATTAAGACTATTCGTGAAGCAGGGCGCAATGGAGTGTTAACATTACAAGTGGATAAGCAAAAATATTCCGTAATGTTACATGATATTCAAACTGATCCATTAAAAAACGAAATTGTCCACGCCGATTTCCAAGTGGTCGACATGAAGAAAGAAATTGATACTGAAGTTTCTTTATCTCTAGTAGGAGAAGCAAAAGGAACAAAAGAAGGCGGCGTATTACAGCAGTCTCTATATGAAATTTCATTAAAAGGCTTGCCGCAAGATATCCCATCATCTATTGATGTAGATGTATCAGATTTAGGAATTAATGATACAATTACAGTAGCGGATATTAAGGTAGATAAAAAGCTGGAAATTACGCATGATGCAGAAGATACAGTTGCTTCTGTACTACCTCCTCAACAGGAAGAAGAGCCGGACAGCGGCGAAGTTCAGGATGCTGAAGGCGATGTTGAAGCAATAAAAGAAAAAGATAACGAAGAATAATATAAAAAGACGTAACCAAAAGGTTACGTCTTTTTGTGTGAATTGATTATAATAAAAGTGATACTATATAGTAATGTAAAACATTAAAGACATTTACCTATTATGTACAACTTACATAGAGTGGAAAGGAGTATCTATTTTGAAATTAATCGTTGGTTTAGGGAATCCTGGAAAAGAATATGACCGAACTCGTCATAACATAGGATTTATGGCAATTGATAAAATTGCTGAACAGTTTATGATTTCATTAGATAAAACAAAGTTTAACGGAATATATGGAACAGGTATAATAAAAGGAGAAAAAGTCATATTATTAAAGCCTCTAACATATATGAATTTATCAGGAGAAAGTATTCGCCCGTTAATGGACTATTTTGATATAGACGTCGAAGACTTGCTTGTTATTTACGATGACTTAGATTTACCGTGCGGAAAAGTAAGATTGCGTACAAAAGGAAGTCCAGGCGGCCATAACGGAATAAAATCAATTATTCAGCATTTAAAAACCCAAGAATTTAACCGAATTCGTATTGGAATTGATCGTCCGCAAAACGGTATGAAAGTAGTTGATTACGTACTAGGGCGCTTTACAGCAGATGAAATGGTTCATATGGAAGAAGCGATGAAAACGTCTGTACACGCGAGTGAAGATTTTTTAGGTAAACCGTTCTTAGAAGTAATGAATCGCTATAATTAAGTAGAATAAAATTTCTCTCAATCGTCCATACTAACACTAAAAGATTTGGGAGGATTTGTATGTCTATTCATTATTTCTGTAGACATTGTGGCGCAAAAGTCGGTATGATAGAAAAGACAGCTCACAATACGGAAGCACTCGGTTTTAATCACCTGACCGCAGATGAACGAAAAGACTTTATTCACTACCATAATAGTGGAGATATCGTGGTTAAAATTATTTGTGAAGACTGTCAAGAAGCGCTAGAACGAAATCCAGACTATCATCAGTACGAAACATTTATACAATAAAAAGCTTTGGTCTCAAACCAAAGCGTTTTTCTGTTTAGTTTAGACATATCATGGGAGGAGGGAATTCCTTTGCGAGGGATTAGACAGCAATTTGAAGAAAATAAAGAAATTGGAGCTGTTGTCAGCAGTTTAGAAGAAGGTTTGAAAGAACAGTTAGTAACGGGAATTTCCGGTTCAGCTCGATCTGTATTAATGGCACTCTTAAATGAGGATAAAAAATACCCCTTATTAGTAGTGACTCATAATTTATATCAAGCTCAAAAAGTGTATGAAGACCTTTTGCATCTTTTACCGGAAAAAGACGTTTTCTTATACCCTGTTAACGATTTAGTTGCTACAGAAGTGGGGATTGCAAGTCCAGAATTAAAGGCTCAGCGAATTGAAGTACTCAATTATTGGAGTCAACATACAGGCGGAGTAGTTGTAACACCGCTTGCAGGAATTCGAAAGCTGCTGCCTCCTAAAGCAAGATGGGAGCAAACACAGCTGCCGTTTCAAATGGGAATTGACATCGATGTTGATCATTATTTAAAAAGGTTAGTTGAGTTGGGCTATGAGCGGGCATCGATGGTTTCAGCTCCGGGTGAGTTTAGTGTGCGCGGAGGAATCATTGACATTTATCCGTTAACAGAAGAGCTACCTGTCCGAATTGAACTATTTGATACGGAGATTGATTCCATTCGTACTTTTACAATCGAGGATCAACGTTCTCAAGAGCAGTTAAAAGAAATTTCAATCGGCCCTGCTACGGAAATCATTGTGAATCAAAATGAAGTAGCCCAAGGAATTGAAGAACTAGAAGCACAGCTGGCTTCGACGCTGCAACAAGTGAAAAACGCAGCACTAAAAGCTACCTTAACAGAAAATATTAAAGGTGAAATCGAACAGCTGCGTCAAGGTCAACTTCTTGAAAATATGTTCAAGTATTTATCATTCTTCTACGAATCGCCTGCTAGTTTACTAGATTATTTACCAGAAGGCGGCCTTGTCATCTTTGATGAGACAACTCGAATTCAAGAAACGTCTGATCAGCTTGAAACAGAGGAAGCTGAATGGATAACCGAATTATTAGGACAGGGGCAAATTGTTCGAGACGTTCAATTATCTCATAAGCTCCCATCTCTTATTCAGCGAGCAAAACATCAGTTTTTATACTTATCGTTATTTTTGAAGCACGTATCGTATACGAGTCCGCAAAATATTATTAATATTTCATGTAAGCAGATGCAGCAGTTTTACGGCCAAATGAACTTATTAAAAAGTGAAATTGAACGTTGGAAAAATGCTAATTATACGGTAGTCCTCTTAGGCGCAGATAAAGAGCGCGTGAAAAAACTTGAAGGTGTGCTGGCAGATTATGATATTGATTCATCTATTTTAGATGGAAATGGTCAGCTTGTGCCAGGTCTTGTTCAAATCATTGAAGGCGATTTACAAATGGGCTTTGAACTGCCAATGCAAAAATTAGCTGTTTTAACCGAGGAAGAATTGTTTAAAAAACGGGTAAAGAAATCAAAGCGTCGTCAAAAGCTTTCCAATGCAGAGCGTATTAAAAGCTATTCAGAGTTAAACGTAGGTGACTATGTCGTACACGTGAACCACGGTATTGGCCGTTACTTAGGAATGGAAACGTTAGAGATTAACGGTAATCATAAGGATTATATCCATATCAAATATGAAGGCTCTGACAAGCTGTACGTTCCTGTTGAACAGATTGATCAAGTACAAAAATATGTAGGCTCTGAAGGGAAAGAGCCAAAAGTATATAAACTTGGCGGAAATGACTGGAAGAAAGTGAAACGAAAAGTTGAGTCTTCTGTTCAAGACATCGCTGATGACTTAATTAAACTGTATGCAGAGCGTGAAGCAAGTAAAGGTTATGCATTTTCTCCGGATGGCGATTTACAGAGAGAATTTGAAACAGCTTTCCCTTATCAAGAAACCGAAGATCAGCTTCGTTCTGTACAAGAAATTAAAAAGGATATGGAACATGAAAGACCAATGGATCGTCTGCTTTGCGGAGACGTTGGATATGGAAAAACGGAAGTAGCCATTCGTGCTGCGTTTAAAGCTGTGACAGATGGAAAACAAGTGGCTATTTTAGTGCCAACCACTATTTTAGCTCAGCAGCATTATGAAACCATCCGTGAGCGTTTTCAAGACTATCCAATCAACATTGGGCTATTGAGCCGCTTTCGCAGCCGTAAACAGCAGCAAGAAACAATTAAAGGGCTAAAAAACGGGACCGTAGATGTAGTGATTGGTACACATCGTTTACTATCTAAAGACGTGATTTATAAAGATTTAGGATTGTTAGTTATCGATGAAGAGCAGCGTTTTGGTGTAACGCACAAGGAAAAAATCAAGCAAATGAAAGCAAACGTTGATGTCCTTACACTTACAGCAACGCCTATTCCACGAACATTACATATGTCTATGTTGGGCGTAAGGGATTTGTCTGTTATTGAAACGCCGCCTGAAAATCGTTTTCCGGTTCAAACATATGTAGTGGAGTATAATCCGGTTCTAGTTCGTGAAGCGATTGAGCGTGAGTTAGCGCGTGATGGCCAAGTTTACTTTTTATATAATCGCGTAGAAGATATTGAACGAAAAGCAGAAGAAATTTCGATGCTCGTGCCTGATGCTAGGGTAACGTATGCCCACGGAAAAATGAATGAAACCGAACTCGAAGCGGTTATTTTAAGCTTTTTAGAAGGCGAATATGACGTGATTGTGAGTACAACCATTATCGAAACGGGAGTAGATATTCCAAATGTAAATACGCTTATTGTCAACAACGCTGATAAGATGGGATTATCACAACTGTACCAATTAAGAGGGCGTGTAGGTCGTTCAAATCGCGTGGCATATGCGTACTTTACGTATCACAAAGACAAAGTACTGACAGAAGTAGCTGAAAAGCGTCTGCAAGCTATTAAAGAATTCACCGAATTAGGTTCTGGTTTTAAAATTGCTATGCGTGATCTTTCAATACGTGGCGCCGGAAACTTACTGGGCGCTCAGCAGCATGGATTTATCGATTCTGTCGGCTTCGATCTCTACTCTCAAATGCTTAAAGAAGCGATAGAGGAAAGACGCGGGTCTGATGGAGAAAATGTGAAATTTAATGTAGAAATGAATCTGGACTTAGACGCGTATATTCCTGATCAGTACATTACAGACGGCCGCTTGAAAATTGAGATGTATAAGCGCTTTAGAGGAATTGAAGCACTAGAAGATATTCAAGAATTGCAGGATGAAATGATTGATCGTTTTGGAGAGTATCCGGCTGAGGTTGAGTATTTGTTTAAAGTAGCGGAAACAAAAGTATATGCAACGCAGAACTTAGTAGAATCTATTCTTCAGTCAAAACAAGAAATTTCTATTCTGCTGTCTGAAGAAGCGAGCTCAACGGTAGACGGCCAAAAATTATTCATGCTAGGTGATCAATTTGGCAGAATGGTCAGCTTAGGTATGGAAGGCAAGAAAGTAAAATTAGTGGTTAATGTAAAAGGACTTGCTCAAAAAGAATGGCTCAATATTGTGTATCAGTTAGTAAAAGGAGTAGCCACTGTTAAAAAAGAACAAGTTACGAATTAAAAAGAAGGCTCATTTTTGAGCCTTCTTTTTATATAGTCGAAATAAAAACCGCCAAATCCCCATGTTTTGGCGGTTTTTTGGACATTTTTTTAATAAAAGCACACTTTTTAACAAAAAAAGAGATGGTTGGTGAATAGAAGTTGTAGAGTGAAGAATACTAACCTCAACAAAGGTGAACCTTTTATCATATAGCCATCAGTGATATTCACCAACTATTTTAATCATCATATGAAAGAGAGGCTTCAATGAATGAAAGCAACAGGTATTGTTCGTCGTATTGATGATTTGGGTCGCGTTGTGATTCCAAAAGAAATTAGAAGAACGCTTCGCATCCGAGAGGGAGATCCGCTAGAGATTTTCGTCGATCGCGATGGAGAAGTTATTTTAAAGAAATATTCGCCAATTAGTGAATTGGGAGACTTTGCAAAAGAGTATGGCGAAGCGCTATACGACAGCTTAGGTCATCCTGTACTTATTTGTGACCGCGATGTATTTATTGCGGTAGCAGGAAGTTCTAAAAAAGAATACTTAAATAAAAACATTAGTTCGTTAGTGGAATCTGTTATGGAAAGCCGCAGTTCTTCTTTAGTAACTGATGGGAAAAACCTTGAATTTGTCGATGGATACGAAGAAAATATTTCTTCTTACACAATCGGTCCGATTATTGCAAATGGAGATCCGATTGGAGCTGTTGTCATTTTCTCAAAAGATAAGTCTCTTGGTGAAGTAGAGCATAAAGCAGCCGAAACAGCAGCTAGCTTCTTATCTCGTCAAATGGAGCAGTAAGCGTAATTATCTTTATTTTACATTATTTACTGAAAAGGTAGCAGTTTCTGCTGCCTTTTTTCATGCTGTCTTACCTTAGAAATAAAGAGAACATGATATAATGGTACGGTATTTTATTTATTGGAAAGTGCAGGATGTTTTATAAGAACAAGGCTCTATTCTAGTGTGGTTAGCGGCTAATAAAAAGAGTTGTTCATATCATTACAAGCTGCAGGTGAAAGGTGTAGGAATGCAGAAACAATCAAAGCTCTATTCTATTTTTAACGGCGCCGTTATTTTAACGCTCGCAGGTTTATTTACGAAAATCTTAAGTGCCACTTATCGTATTCCATATCACCATATCGCGGGAGATATAGGGTTTTATATCTATCAGCAAGTTTATCCGCTATATGGAATTGCGCTACAGCTAGGTACATATGGTTTCCCCGTAATTATTTCAAAGTTAGTAGCTGAGTATGCGGTAACAAATCGGAGAAAGGAAATACGGGGAATACTTCAAGTTTCGTTTGCTTTTTTGTTTGTAGTAGGCTGCACGATATTTGCGTTTGAATATATTTTCGCAGAAACGATTGCCGAGTGGATGGGAGATCGTAAATTAACGGTTCTCATTCAAATTATTTCATTTTCCTTTTTACTTATTCCGTTTATTGCTGTTATTCGTGGTTATTATCAAGGATTACATAATATGTTTCCTACAGCGCTGTCTCAAATTGCAGAACAAGTTGTACGGGTAGGGACTATTTTGTATCTGTCTATTTTCTTGATCCAACATGGTTATGATCTATATACTGCAGGGGCGGGAGCTATTTTTGGTTCTATAACAGGCGGTATCACATCCCTTATTATTTTATTTTTATTTGTTTTTAGAACAAAGACAAATTCTAAGGGAGTATTTCAACGCATAAAAAAAGCAGACATCAAGAGAATATTTAAAATCCTTATTATTCAAGGCTTATTAATTTGTATTAGCGGTATGGGTCTGTTGTTTATCCAGCTTATTGACTCCTTTACTTTATATTCTAGTCTAACGACGCACGGCATGGCTGAAGAAGCAGCACAAATTTCAAAAGGGATTTATGACCGCGGGCTTCCGTTGATTCAATTAGGTACAGTAGTAGGTACAGCTTTTTCGCTTTCGCTTGTACCTGTTATTTCTTCAGCTATTGCGAAAAAAAATCTGTCATTTGTAGTTGAAAAAGTTCAGCTGTCTCTCCGTCTATCGCTTGTAGTCGGAGTTGGAGCAGCTTTTGGCTTGATTGCGCTGATGAAACCCATTAATATGCTTTTATACAGTGACTCCCACGGAACGGACGTTTTACAAATTTTGAGCTTGTTGGTTATATTTACAACAGTAGCAGCAACTGCTGGAGCTGTACTGCAGGGGATGGGAGCTGTTTTCGCGCCTGTAATAGCCGTTATCGCTGGCATGGCAGTCAAACTAATATTGAATCTGTGGCTAATACCAGATTTTCAAACTATAGGAGCAGCCATTGCTTCCTCAGCTGGATTCGCTATCGTTGCAGCAATCAATCTATTTTGTCTATATAAAAAGCTTGCTGTACCTCTTGTTCCGAAAAAGGCAAGTGGAGGTATTTTTATAACGGGCATAGCAATGGTCGTTCTTTTGCAAAGCTATTTATTTTGTTTACATCACTTTGTATGGTCTAATGGTTTAGATACAAGCAAACAAGTGGTTGAAACCGGAGCTGGTGTTTTAATAGGCGGTTTGTTTTATTTGTTTATCATTATGAAACAACATATTTTTACCGAAGAGGAATTACGTTTACTTCCAATGGGAAGTGTTTTAGCTAAATACGTATTAAAAAATAAATAAGAAGGTGAAGCAATGACAGGGAAAGTAACAGTTATTGGTTTAGGAGCAGGCGATTTAGAACAGCTACCTGTAGGCATTTATCGCTTGCTACAGCAGGAAAAGCATATTTATATGCGTACAAAAGAACATCCTGTAATCAAAGAATTAGAAAGTGAAGGCTTGACGTATGTATCCTATGATGACGTATACGAATCGTATGATGCATTTGAAGAGGTGTATGAACATATATCAAATGATTTAATCGATAAAGCTTCAATAGAAGAAGTGGTGTATGCCGTTCCTGGGCACCCTTTAGTGGCAGAACGTACGGTTCAATTACTTTTACAAAAAGGAAAAGAACGAGGCATTCCTGTTGAAATTAAAGGAGGACAAAGCTTCTTAGACCCAATTTTTGGTGCGCTAAAGATCGATCCTATCGAAGGGTTTCAGCTGCTAGACGGAACAGATTTAAAGCGAAGCGAAATAGAGTTAACCGGTCATGTTCTAATTGCTCAAGTGTACGATCAGTTCGTTGCCTCAGAGGTAAAGCTCACGCTGATGGAACATGTTCCTGATGATTACCTCGTTTACATTGTAACAGCAGCGGGAAGCAGTGAAGAAAAAATCCAGCCGGTCAAGCTGTATGAATTGGATAGAGAAATGTCGCTTAATAACTTAACGACTATTTATGTCCCTCCAGTAGAAGACGAAACAATTTTATACCATCAATTTGACGCATTCAGAAAGATTATTGCCACGCTCAGAGGGCCAAACGGATGTCCTTGGGATCAAAAACAAACGCATGAATCGCTCAAGCGCTATTTGCTAGAAGAGTCTTATGAGTTATTAGATGCAATTGACCGTCAAGATGACGATAATATGATTGAAGAGCTTGGTGATGTATTGCTGCAAGTACTGCTTCATGCACAAATCGGTGAAGATGAAGGAATGTTTTCAATTGATGATGTCATTCGCAGTGTTTCAGAGAAAATGGTAAGACGCCATCCGCATGTATTTGGGGAAGAGAGCGTGAATGATGCAGATGAGGTCTTGAAAAATTGGGATGAAATCAAAAAAGGAGAAAAAGGAGAGGAACCTTCTTCTCTGTTAGCTTCTGTACCTGAGGCTATGCCTTCTTTAATGAAAGCGCATGGATACCAAAAGCAAGCTGCAAAAGTTGGTTTCGATTGGTCAGAAGTTGAACCTATGTGGGAAAAAGTACAGGAAGAACTTGCTGAATTCCAAGAGGAAGTGCAGCATGCTGATAAAGAAAAAATGAGCGATGAATTTGGAGATATTTTATTTGCTTTAGTGAATATTGCAAGATTTTATAAAATTGACTCTGAAGCTGCATTAGCTAAAACGAATACAAAATTTTTAAATCGATTTCAATATATTGAAGAAAAAGTGAAAGCTTCTGAAAAACCATTTGAATCTTTTTCGTTAGAAGAGTTAGATGAATTTTGGGAAGAAGCCAAAAAAACAGGTTTGTAAAACAGAAAGGTGAGGGAATTATGAGGTTAGATAAATTTTTAAAAGTATCACGTTTAATTAAGCGCCGTACATTAGCAAAAGAAGTATCAGACAAGGGCCGTATTACCATTAATGGTATCGTTGCAAAAGCAAGCACAAATGTGAAAGTAGGAGATGAATTAGCGATCACATTCGGCACGAAGAAAATTACCGTTAAAATAGAGGCTCTTCAAGAAGCAGCTAAAAAAGAAGAAGCAGCTAATTTGTACTCAATTGTCAAAGAAGAGCGTATTTCATCTGAAGTATAACTGATGAAGGCTTGTTCTAAATCACCTTTCTCATTCATATGTTTTAAACAACAGATAACAAGAGCGAATGCTCTTAATGAATGAGGTGGGGATGAAGATATGAGCCAATTTTACGAAACAAGCAATTCAAACAAAGACCATACTCCAAATCATGATTTAGTGATGAAGGGTCGGCGTCTCTTAGATATCACGGGTGTGAAGCAGGTAGAGAGCTTTGACAATGAGGAATTTTTACTTGAAACAGTGATGGGTTTCTTGTCAGTTAGAGGGCAAAATCTGCAAATGAAAAATTTAGACGTTGATCAAGGAATTGTATCGATAAAAGGAAAAATCTTTGATATAGTTTACTTAGATGAGAACCAATCGGAGAAGGCTAAAGGATTCTTTAGTAAGTTGTTTCGATGAGTTTAAACATTCAGCTCTATACAATGCTTGCGATGGTATCGATGGGAAGCGGTTTAGGTGCTTCTCTCGATACTTATCGTTACTTTGTTAATCGCTCTAAATCACGCCCATGGTTTGTATTTGTGAATGACGTATTGTTTTGGATGGTGCAAGCTCTTCTCATTTTTTATGTGTTGTTTTTAGTGAATGAAGGAGAACTGCGTTTGTATGCGTTTCTTGCTTTGTTTTGCGGTTTTGCCGCGTATCAAAGCTTATTTCAATCACTGTATTTAAAAGTATTAACATTTACTGTCTCGAGCGTATTAAGTTTATATCGAGGTGTTTTAACGCTTAGTAATATTTTTTTGGTCAAGCCTATCCGCTTCTTTATTCATATTCTACTTGTAGTCGCTTTAGGAATCTACCGAGCCGTTCATAAGCTGCTCGTATTCTGTCTAAAGCTTATTTACGTACCGACCAGGTGGGTTCTTTTCGTATTTTGGAGAATGATGCCTAAACCTGTAAAACGATTTTTACATATGGGTTTTCGGTATATAGAAGGAATTTACAATCGTGCAAAGAATATGATAATGAGAATCGTTGCATGGGTGAACACTTTAAAAAACAAGGGGGACGACTAATTCAATGAGTGCGGTACGAAAAAAAAAGGTCGCGAAGTTAAATACTGATTATAGCCATAAACAAGAGCAAATTAAACAAAATACAGATCGAAAGCGTATCGGTTTAATTAGGCGTTTGACTGTTTTTGGAGTGTTGGCCTTAATCATTGGTGGATTGATGGTATCAGCTTTAATTACGCAAACCTCAGCTATTGAGAACAAAAAAGCTGAGAAGGTGAAATTAGAACAGCAGCTGACAAAATTACAAAGCAAGCAAAAGCAGTTAAAAGGTGAAATCGTCAAGTTAAATGACGATGATTATATTAAAAAAATTGCCCGCAGAGATTATTTTTTATCAGAAGACGGGGAAATTATCTTTAATGTAAAAAAAGACTAAACATATGGTTCGTTGACAGTGTATTTTTGCTTTTTGTATAATATAATAAATTGATTTCTTTTATCATTTAAGGAGGAGCATTTTTTTTATGTCAATCGAAGTAGGCAGCAAGTTACAGGGAAAGGTAACAGGTATTACGAACTTTGGAGCTTTTGTTGAGTTACCAGGAGGTTCAACAGGCTTGGTTCATATCAGTGAAGTAGCTGATAATTACGTAAAGGACATTAACGACCATTTAAAAGTGGGCGACGAAGTTGAAGTCAAAGTAATTAACGTTGAGAAAGATGGTAAAATTGGTCTTTCAATTAAGAAAGCGGTAGACAAACCAGAACGTCCGGAAAGACCGGAGCGTCCTGCAAGAGCGCCACGCTCAGACCGTCCACGTGATTCACGCCCACAACGTAATAACAATCGTGGTGGCGGTAATGATTTCCGTACAAAAGAAACATTCGAACAAAAAATGAATCGTTTCTTAAAAGACAGTGAAGAACGTTTATCTTCCCTAAAACGCCATACCGAATCAAAACGCGGTGGACGCGGTGCAAAACGCGGTTAACTTGCTGCTTATATCAAATAGATAGCGAGTTTTTGGAAAGTACCTTTTATCTAAAAGGTGCTTTTTTATATGTAAAAAAGAGTAGAAAAAAAGCATGTACTGTTGTACATGCTTTTTGATGACCCGTACGGGATTCGAACCCGTGTTACCGCCGTGAAAGGGCGGTGTCTTAACCGCTTGACCAACGGGCCGTTATTCGAGTAGCGGCGGAGGGGATCGAACCCCCGACCTCACGGGTATGAACCGTACGCTCTAGCCAGCTGAGCTACACCGCCATTATACGTTCTCTAAAAGACATTTATAATAATATAAAAAAGCAGGGTTATTGTCAATAACTTTTTTGTTATTTTTATAGACTATTATTTGCTTTTAAAAAAGAATGATGAGCATAGGCTTTCTCTGAGGCAAACACTATCTCTGATATTTTTTAAATTGCCATGTAAGATTGTACATCTTTTTGTATAGTTTTCAATATAATACTAGAAAATAGTCGAACGATTATAGGTATTTTGCTAGTTCGTTTGACAAAATTTCACCTTTCGCCGCGATATAATAACGAATAAGTATAATTAGCGGGTGGTGGGAGAATGCAAAAGACGGAAAGAGATTTTGCAAGTCCAACAACAGAGGCGGTATTTAACCGAACTAGATTAGAAATGTCCCGTGTGTTTACAAAGGCGGGTATGAAAACGGAAAAGGTGTTATTTCAATGGGGCTTGTTGCTGCTAGTCGTAGGTTTTTTATTAGGACGAGCGTTAATTTTAATGAAAATCATGCCATTTGCTTTGCCATTCTTTGCGGCTGTAATGGCTATAAAGAAAGAAAAAGCACCGCTAGCAAGTTTAGCCGTATTGGCAGGGGCATTTAGTGTTTCCATTCAAAATGGAGGTACCGTATTTGCTACACTATTTGTTTTCTTACTAATGCATCGATTTAGCGGCATACTGACAATGGATCCGTTAAAGAAGCTGCCGTTCACTGTATTTAGCGCGATGTTACTTACAAAACTAACTATTTTTTATGTGTTTACCAAGGAATTCACCATGTATGATTTTACATTTGTGGCAGTAGAAGCGGGGTTGAGCTTTATCTTAACCATGATTTTCTTACAAAGCGTGCCTTTAATTTCATACCGAAAGCGAAAACAATCATTAAAAACAGAAGAAGTGATTTCTCTAATTATTTTGTTGGCATCTGTTATGACGGGGACAATAGGGTGGATGATTTACGGGCTTTCGGCTGAGCATATATTATCTCGTTACTTAGTATTAGTTTTTGCGTTTGTATCTGGCCCCACGATAGGAGCTACGGTAGGGGTCGTAACCGGTTTAATTTTAAGTTTCGCGAATGTTTCTAGTTTGTACGAAATGAGTTTACTCGCCTTTTCCGGCTTGCTTGGAGGACTTTTAAAAGATGGTAAAAAGCTAGGGGCAGCTCTTGGGCTAGTTGTTGGTTCATTGCTAATTGGCCTATATGCTCAGGCAGATCAAGGATTGACGACTAATTTGTATGAATCACTGACGGCCGTTGTTCTATTTTTATTAACCCCATCTTTTGTTTTGAAAAACTTAAGTAAATTAGTACCAGGGACATCTGAAAATATGCTTGAACAACAGCAGTACGTACGTAAAATCCGAGATGTAACAGCGAATCGTGTAGAGCAGTTCTCAAATGTTTTTCAAGCACTTTCCAAAAGCTTTACGCAAAATGGGTTTTATGATGAAAAGCCAAGCGCAGATAAAGAAGTTGATTATTTCTTAAGCAGCGTTACCGAAAGGACGTGCCAATTTTGTTTTAAAAAAGAACAATGTTGGGCACAGCAGTTTGATACAACCTATGAATATATGAAGGAAATTATGCTTGAAGTTGATAATGGCACTCTTGAACAAAACCCAAGACTAATTCGAGAAATGGACAAACATTGTGTGAAATCGAAAAAAGTCATCGATGTGATTGAGCATGAACTGACGTATTTTAAAGCCAATCAGCACTTAAAAGCCCAAATTCAAGAAAGTAGAAGGATTGTAGCAGAACAGCTTCACGGTGTTTCTGAAGTCATGGGGAATTTTGCAAAAGAAATTAAGCGAGAGCGCGAAAATTTAAATGTACAAGAAGAACAGATTTTAGAAGCTCTTCGTAACTTTGGGATGGAAATCAATCAAATTGAAATTTATAGCTTAGAACCTGGAAATGTAGATATTGAAATGTGGGTGCCATATTGTCACGGAAGAGGAGAATGCGAGAAGATTATTGCGCCAATGCTTACAGATATTTTAGGTGAAAGTATTGTAGTAAAGAACGAAGAATGTGCTAAATACCCTCAAGGCTATTGCCACGTTTCGTTTGGGTGTACAAAAGCGTACGTTGTTGATACAGGCGTAGCACATGCTGCTAAGGGCGGAGGGTTTGTATCCGGTGACAGCTACTCCATGATTGAGCTAAATGCCGGTAAGTATGCACTAGCTATTAGCGATGGTATGGGGAATGGAGAGCGTGCCCACTATGAAAGCAGCGAAACGCTTCAGCTGTTAAAACAAATTTTACAAACAGGAATAGAAGAGACAATTGCAATTAAATCGATTAATTCTATTTTATCGCTGCGTACAAACGATGAGATCTTTTCTACGTTAGATTTAGCGATGATCGACTTACAAGATGCCAATGTAAACTTCTTGAAAATCGGTTCTACGCCAAGCTTCATCAAACGTGGAGATAAGGTGATTAAAATACAGGCAAGCAATTTGCCAATGGGCATTATTGAAGAATTTGAAGTGGATGTTGTGAATGAACAAATGAAGGCGGAAGACTTATTAATTATGATGAGTGACGGCGTATTTGAAGGACCAAAACACGTTGAGAACTACGAAATGTGGATGAAGCGAAAAATTGGAGAGCTTCAAACAAACGATCCACAAGAAATCGCAGACTTAATTATGGAAGAAGTTATTCGAACAAAATCAGGTTTAATTGAAGATGATATGACGGTAGTTGTGGCAAAACTTCAGCACAATACTCCGAAATGGTCATCGATTCCTTCTTACGCTTATCGTAAAAAAGCACAATAGTTAGATAGAAGTATATTTTATCTCCTCCTCGTCTATCATGTTAATACTGATAATGAGGAGGGGATTTTTTTATGAAAAAAGGTACATTGAAACAGATGTTGGTCATTACGGACGGTGGTTCGAATACAGGTGAAGATCCGGTAGCAATGGCAGCACTAGCTAAAGAACAAGGAATTAGTGTAAACGTTATCGGTGTGATGGAAGAGGACACAATTGATGAGCAAAGCACGAATGAAATAGAAGGCATTGCTATGTCAGGCGGTGGCGTGAGTCAAATTGTTTACGTAAAACAGCTGTCTCAAACTGTTCAAATGGTTACAAGGCAGGCAATGACGCAAACACTTCAAGGCGTTGTAAATAAAGAACTTCAGCAAATTCTAGGTTCATCTAATTCAAGATTAGAAGAGTTATCTCCTGAGAAGCGAGGAGAAATCATGGAAGTTGTTGATGAACTTGGGGAAACGGTTGACTTAGAGATTCTTATTTTAGTTGACATGAGCGGAAGTATGAAAAATAAGCTTCCTACTGTAAAGGAGTCGCTGTTAGATTTATCGTTAAGCTTGAATGCTCGCATGGGGCATAATCAATTTTCAATCTTTTTATTTCCTGGGAAAAAGAAAGATGTAGAGAAGCTAATGGACTGGAATCCAAGATTAGAGTCGCTTTCAACGATTTTTCCGAAACTAACAGCAGGAGGTATTACGCCTACTGGACCGGCTATCAAAGAGGCTACTCATTATTTCACCAAAAAGCGCTCATTGAGAGGGTTGTTAAAAAATAATGAACAATACATTGAAGAATCAGGTATGTAACCTATCTCCGGGAACAGAAATTCAAGGAAAATGGCATCACGTCCATTATAAAATTCTTGAGAAATTAGGCGTGGGGGCAACTGGAGTTGTCTATTTAGTTCAATTAGTAAACGGAACGCTAGCGGCGTTAAAAATAAGCTTTTCCAACATGTCCGTTACAGCAGAAGTGAATGTATTAAAAAAGCTCTCTCAAGTCAAAGACAAAGTGCTAGGACCGCGCTTACTTGATGTAGATGATTGGAGCTATGGTTCTCACGCTCTTTCTTTTTATGTAATGGAGTATGTGAAAGGGCAGCCTCTCCTTTCCTTTATCTCCACAAGAGGGACGGAATGGCTACAAGTATTTGCAAGTCAGCTCTTAACAGACTTAGAAAACCTTCATGAAGAAGGGTGGGTATTTGGTGATTTAAAACCAGAAAACCTGGTCGTAACATCTAACCCCGTAAAAGTTCGATGGATTGACGTCGGAGGAACAACTCTGCAAGGGCGGTCAATAAAAGAGTTTACCGACTTTTATGATCGAGCGCACTGGGGGCTTGGCTCCCGAAAAGCAGAACCAACCTATGATTTGTTTGCTGTATCTATGGTTTTGATTCACGCAGCTTATGGAAAGCGAATTAATAAAACGGACAAACCGGCTGAACAATTAAAACAATTTATATTAACAACAAAGCAGTTGGAACCTTTCGGGGACGTTTTGTATCAAGCGGTTACGGGAAAGTATAAGTCAGCTAAAGAAATGAAAACAGAGGTGTTATCGGTCGAAAAAAGAAGAGGGGCAAAAAGTAAAGGAACAAAGCCTCAAAACGTTCGTCAACCGTCTGCCCCTCGTGTTAAAGTAAAGAAGAAGCGTTCTCACGTGTTAGAGACGCTACTACTTTGTACGTCTGTAATGTTGATTTATATTTTGTATCTATTTATTCAAGTGCTATAAAGTTTGGAGAAATTGTGAAACTTTCCTTATAGTCATTCGTATAAAGTAAATTAATGATACATTATTGCGTGTACATTATAAGGATGAGTCATTCCTATGGAAAAGCAAGTGAACAATTTTATGACAAAACATCAGTTATTATCCGCAGGCTCTACGGTGGTTGTAGGTATCTCTGGTGGTCCTGATTCTTTAGCACTGCTGCATTTCTTATGGAGTCTGAAAGAGCAAAAATCTCTCACGATTATTGCTGCTCATGTTGATCATATGTTCCGGGGCAACGAGTCACAGCAGGATATGGAATATGTGCAGAACTACTGCAAACAATTGAATATTAAATGTGAGGCGAAGCAGATTGATGTTACTGCCTATCAGAAGGAAAGAAAGTTATCTTCTCAAGTAGCAGCCAGAGAATGCCGCTATACATTTTTTACTCATGTTATGAAGAAGCACAAAGCAAATCTTCTTGCATTAGGACATCACGGAGATGATCAGATTGAAACGATGTTAATGCGAATGGTTCGAGGCAGTACGATGAATGGATACGCAGGGATGCAGCCCAAGCGGCCATATGGGGATGGATTTATTATTAGGCCGTTCCTAGCCGTAACGAAAGAAGAAATCAATCGCTACTGTAAGCTACATGGGCTTACCCCTCGGGTTGACCCGAGTAATGAGAAAGATTCGTACACGAGAAATCGGTTTCGTCATTACGTTTTGCCATTTTTAAAGCAAGAAAACGCCGCTGTACATGAAAAATTTCAACAATTTAGCGAGAACTTGCATGAAGATCAAGCATACTTAGAGGAATTAACGACCGATGTGATGAATAAAGTAATGAGAAAGAAATTGCAAAATGAAATTCTCATTGATAGAGATTGTTTTCTAAGGATACGCAAGCCTTTACAAAGGCGTGGTATTCAACTAATATTAAACTATCTCTATAAAGAAATTCCTCCAACCCTTTCCTCAGCGCATGTTGACATGTTAGTAGGATTTTGTGAAAGTGAAAAACCGTCTGGTACGCTTGATTTTCCAAATGGTTTGCGCATTATCCGATCTTACAACGACTGTCTTTTCACCTTTAATGAGGGGAACATCGAGCCATATGAATTTATTGTTCCGATTCCAGGGGTCGTCGAGCTTCCAAATGGTCACCAGCTTATTTGTGAAATACATAATAAAGTCGAAGATATAAAAGGAAACGATGTTTTTCTTTTAGATGAAGCTCACGATTTACAATCATTAAAGGTAAGGACACGAAAAAATGGCGATAAAATGCGAGTAAAGGGCATGAAGGGACATAAAAAAGTAAAGGATATTTTTATCGATGAAAAAATCCCTTTACAATTCAGAGATCATTGGCCGGTAGTGGAAGATAGCCAAGGAACTATTTTGTGGCTACCTGGTTTGAAAAAATCTGCTTATGAACTGCATACACATAAGTCCAGATATGTTATTTTATACTATAAGTAGCGAAAACTTCTAGGAGGCAAGTAAGGAATGAAGCAGGATATTCAAGAAATTTTGATTTCAGAAGAAGAAATACAACAGAAAGTAAAAGAATTGGGTAAGCTATTATCTGAGGAATACGCTGACCGTTTTCCTTTGGTAATCGGTGTATTGAAAGGCGCTATGCCTTTTATGTCTGATCTAATTAAGCGTGTTGATACATATTTAGAAATGGATTTTATGGATGTATCAAGTTATGGCAATGCGATGGTTTCTTCTGGTGAAGTAAAAATCCTAAAAGATTTAGATACATCAGTTGAAGGTCGAGACATTCTTATCTTAGAGGATATTATCGACAGCGGCTTAACGCTTAGCTACCTTGTAGAGTTATTCAAGTACCGTAAAGCTAAGTCAATTAAGATTGTCACACTCTTAGACAAACCAACAGGTCGTAAAGCATCTATTAAAGCAGATTACGTTGGATTTGAAGTACCTGATGCATTCGTAGTAGGGTATGGATTAGATTATCAAGAGAAATATCGTAACCTGCCGTATATTGGGGTTCTTAAACCGCAAGTATACAGCAATTAATAAGCACATATCCAAGTGCAATTTATTGGATAGGATAAATGTTCTATGTTAGTATTGAATACAGTATTTGTTTATCGTGGGAGGAGGTAAGAAATGAATCGGATCTTCCGTAATACCATCTTTTATTTACTTATATTTTTAGTCATTATTGGCGTGGTAAGCTTCTTTAGTGGCTCTAATCAAAAAGCAGAACCAATGAGATACGATACATTTGTTCAACACTTAGACAAAGGTGATGTGAAATCACTCTCTATGAAGCCTGAAAGAGGCGTGTATGTTGTGCAAGGGAAGTTAGATTCTTATAAAAAGGATCAAACGTTCCAAACTTACATCGTAGATGGTGACAAAGCACTTGATCGTATTGACGCTGCTTCCGAAAATAATCAAGTAGAAGTTGATTTTAAACCTGCTGATGAAACAAGCGGCTGGGTAACGTTCTTTACGTCAATCATTCCGTTTGTTATTATTTTCATCCTATTCTTCTTCTTACTAAACCAAGCTCAAGGTGGCGGAAGCCGCGTTATGAACTTCGGTAAAAGTAAGGCTAAGCTTTACAGTGAAGAAAAGAAAAAGGTTAAATTTAAAGACGTAGCTGGTGCAGACGAAGAAAAGCAAGAACTTGTGGAAGTTGTTGAGTTCTTAAAAGATCCTCGTAAATTCGCAGAGCTAGGTGCAAGAATTCCGAAGGGTGTCTTACTTGTGGGACCTCCTGGTACTGGTAAAACATTATTAGCAAGAGCTGTTGCTGGTGAAGCAGGCGTTCCTTTCTTCTCTATCAGTGGTTCAGACTTTGTTGAAATGTTTGTTGGGGTCGGTGCTTCTCGTGTTCGTGATTTATTCGAAAATGCGAAGAAGAATGCTCCATGTATTATCTTTATTGATGAAATCGATGCTGTAGGTCGTCAACGTGGCGCAGGTCTTGGTGGCGGACACGATGAACGTGAACAAACATTGAACCAATTGCTTGTTGAGATGGATGGTTTTGGTGCTAACGAAGGTATCATTATCATTGCAGCAACAAACCGCCCGGATATCTTAGATCCAGCGTTATTACGTCCAGGCCGCTTCGACCGTCAAATTACGGTAGATCGTCCAGATGTAAATGGCCGTGAAGCAGTGCTTAAAGTACATGCTCGCAATAAGCCTTTAGATGAATCAGTAAACTTAAAAGCAATTGCTATGCGTACGCCAGGTTTCTCAGGTGCAGATCTCGAAAACTTGTTAAACGAAGCTGCCTTAGTAGCTGCTAGACAGGACAAAAAGAAAATTGAAATGGTTGACATTGACGAAGCAACAGACCGCGTAATTGCAGGTCCAGCTAAGAAAAGTCGAGTTATTTCTAAAAAAGAACGCAATATTGTTGCTTATCATGAAGCAGGACATACAATTATCGGTGTCGTATTAGACGAAGCTGATATGGTACATAAAGTAACCATTGTTCCACGTGGGCAAGCTGGTGGATATGCTGTTATGTTACCAAAAGAAGATCGCTACTTTATGACGAAGCCAGAGCTGCTGGATAAAATTGTTGGATTGCTTGGTGGTCGCGTAGCTGAGGAAATTATTTTCGGCGAAGTGAGTACAGGTGCTCACAATGACTTCCAGCGTGCAACAAGCATCGCTCGTAAAATGGTAACAGAATACGGTATGAGTGAAAAGTTAGGACCAATGCAATTCGGTCAATCACAACAAGGCCAAGTATTCTTAGGTCGTGATTTACACAGTGAACAAAACTACAGTGATGCGATTGCTCATGAAATTGATAATGAAATCCAACGTTTCATTAAAGAAAGCTATGAGCGTGCGAAGCAGATCTTAACGGAAAACCGTGACAAGTTAGAGCTTGTAGCTCAAACATTGTTAGAAGTAGAAACGTTAGACGCTGAGCAAATCAACCACTTAGTAGATCATGGAACTCTTCCAGACCGTTCTAGTCACGTAACAGATGAAGATGTTAAAGTAAACATCCAAACAAAGACAGACGATGAAGAGCCAAAAGCATAAGACAATAAAAATCAGTGGAGATATTCTCCACTGATTTTTTTAATGGGCAAAAGTTAGGTTGGGTAAAAGGTTTTCATATATATGGTGGATAAGTAGGATATCCACTAGAGAATCGTGTCATTATATTCCTATTTTATCTAGAATATACACGTCTATTTACCAGTTATGGTATGATGGTTTCAGTGTGAATACTGAATTTATATAAAGTGGTGATTGAAATGATTTTTGTATTAGATGTTGGAAATACGAATACGGTATTAGGTGTATACGATGGAGATGAATTAAAGTATCACTGGCGTGTAGAAACAAGCCGTAATAAAACAGAAGACGAGTATGGCATGACAATCAAAGCCTTGCTTGAGCACGTTAGTTTATCTTTTAAAGATATTCATGGTATTATTATTTCCTCTGTTGTTCCTCCTATTATGTTTGCATTGGAGAGAATGTGTCAAAAGTATTTTCATTTAAAGCCGCTTGTTGTTGGTCCTGGAATTAAGACGGGTTTAAATATTAAATATGAAAATCCGCGTGAAGTGGGAGCAGACCGTATTGTAAATGCTGTTGCTGGAATTCAGCTATACGGAAGCCCTTTAATTATCGTTGATTTTGGTACCGCAACCACGTATTGCTATATTGATGAAAATAAGCAATATATGGGTGGTGCGATTGCCCCTGGTATTAATATTTCAACAGAAGCTCTTTATTCAAGAGCATCTAAGCTTCCGCGAATTGAAATTGCGCGACCAAATAGCATTGTGGGAAAAAATACAGTATCTGCGATGCAAGCAGGTATTTTATATGGATACGTTGGACAAGTAGAAGGAATTGTAGCAAGAATGAAAGAGCAAGCAACAGTAAATCCTAAAGTTATTGCTACTGGAGGACTCGCAACATTGATTGCTAAAGAGTCGGATATTATTGATATTGTGGATCCATTTTTGACTTTAAAAGGATTACAAATAATTTATACAAAAAATATGGAGTAAGAGGTGTATATTATGGGTGACTATTTAGTAAAAGCACTAGCTTACAATAGTCAAGTTCGCGCTTATGCAGTAAAAACAACGGATACAGTTGGAGAAGCGCAGCGCCGTCACTATACATGGCCTACAGCCTCTGCAGCATTGGGACGTTCAATGACTGCGGGAGTCATGATGGGGGCTATGCTAAAGGGTGAGCAAAAGCTAACAATTAAAATTGAAGGCCGCGGCCCAATTGGCGTTATTTTAGTAGACAGCAATGCTAAAGGGGAAGTGCGTGGATATGTAACGAATCCACAAACGCACTTCGATTTAAATCAGCATGGGAAATTAGATGTAGCACGTGCTGTAGGTACAGATGGCACGCTAAGTGTCGTAAAAGATATCGGAATGCGTGATCAATTTAACGGACAAGTACCTATTGTATCGGGAGAATTAGGAGAGGATTTCACGTATTATTTTGTGACATCTGAACAAGTCCCATCTTCAGTAGGTGTAGGTGTACTTGTTAACCCTGATAACACGATCTTAGCTGCGGGCGGATTTATCATTCAACTTCTGCCAGGAACAGATGATAAAACGATTACAGCTATTGAACAACGCTTACAGACGATTGAGCCAATTTCAAAACTGATTCAAAAAGGTCTTTCTCCTGAGGAAATCTTAGAAGAAGTTCTTGGAAAAGAAAATGTGAAGTTTCTGGAGACAATGCCTGTAGAGTTCAAATGTCAGTGCTCAGAAGAAAGAATTGCCAATGCTATTATCAGCTTAGGACAAGAAGAGATTCAATCGATGATTGAGGAAGACGGCCAAGCTGAAGCCCAGTGTCATTTCTGTAATGAGACCTATCGTTTTGATAAAAAGCAGCTTGAAGAAATGAAAGAACAAGCAATCTAAATGAAATAAAAGATTCTTAAAAGGCGTCATTTTATAAATGAGCGCCTTTTTTTATAGATATTAAGTTCTATTCCTGTATATATTGATCTAAAAATATAACAAAATTAGGTAAATGGAAAGACAAAATGATTGACAATTTAGAAAACATCTGATAAATTGTATACAAAATCAATAAAATTAGTTGGTATTAGGAGTGGTCATATGGCACGTATTGCAAATTCAATTACAGAGTTAATTGGTCAAACACCAATCGTAAAACTAAACCGTCTAGTTGAAGAAGATATGGCGGATGTATATTTAAAATTAGAATTTATGAACCCAGGAAGCAGCGTAAAAGATCGTATCGCATTAGCAATGATTGAAGATGCGGAAGCAAAAGGTGTGTTAAAACCTGGCGACACAATCATTGAACCAACAAGTGGTAACACAGGAATTGGCTTAGCAATGGTAGCTGCAGCAAAAGGATACCGTGCTATTTTAACAATGCCTGAAACGATGAGTATTGAGCGTCGTAATCTGCTTCGTGCGTACGGTGCAGAGTTAGTGTTAACACCAGGTCCAGAAGGAATGAAAGGGGCGGTTAATAAAGCAACTGAGCTTGCAAAAGAGCACGGCTACTTTATTCCTCAGCAGTTCCAAAACGAGGCGAACCCAGAAGTGCACCGTCAAACAACGGCTAAAGAAATTATCGAGCAGTTTGGCGATCAGCTAGATGGATTTGTAGCAGGTATCGGTACTGGCGGTACTATTACAGGTGCTGGTGAAGTGTTAAAAGAAAAGTACCCAAATATCAAAATTTATGCGGTAGAGCCAGCTGATTCTCCGATTTTAAGCGGTGGTCAACCAGGACCTCATAAAATTCAAGGAATTGGTGCAAACTTTGTTCCGGATACGCTTAACACGGAAGTATATGACGAAGTTGTCGCTGTCCAAAACGACCAAGCTTTTGAATATGCCCGTAAAGTAGCAAAAACAGAAGGTGTACTAGTAGGTATCTCTTCTGGGGCTGCGATTTATGCTGCGTTAAAGGCTGCAAAACAGCTTGGAAAAGGTAAAAAAGTGTTAGCGATTATTCCAAGTAACGGTGAGCGTTACTTAAGTACTCCGTTGTTCCAATTCGAGGAACAAACACAAGCATAAAAACGATAAAAAAACAGCTTCTATATGAAGCTGTTTTTTTTCATCTGAGAATCATGTAAAATGAAAGCAGGTGATTTATTTTTAGGAGAGTGAACAAATGCAGCAAAGAATGACTTGGGGCGAATCTATTTCTATCTCTAAAAACCAATGGTTCAAAAAATATCAAGAGTTGTCAAAAGAGGAACCGAATCATATCCTGCTTGAAAGCGGTCGAGGCGGAAAGTTTCAAATGATGGGATTAAAACCTGTAGCCATTTTGCGAGGCGAACAAAACGAGCTTCATATCAAAACGGATGGCCAAGCTACTGTTCAAAAAGGTAATCCGCTTCATCTTATGCGAGACTGGGTGAAGAAGTTTGAAGCAGAGGTGAATCCAGATCTTCCTCCTTTTCAAGGTGGAGCAATTGGCTTTATTAGCTATGATTATATCCGCTATGTAGAAACCATACCTGATCTTGCTGAAGATTCATTGAAAACGCCGGACGTTCATTTCCTTATTTTCGATGACGTATTTGTATACGATCAAGAAAAGGAAAAGCTCTGGATTATCGTTAATGACGAAGCAGATTGTAAAGAGAAGGCACATAAGCGTATTGATCAATACAAAAAGGACTGGATGGAGGCAAGTACTGAAGGACTCTCATATGAGTGGATTCATCGTGTTGCCGAAAAGAGTGAGGTTTCGATGTCTGAAGCTGCTTTTTCAGATGCTACAACTCGCGTACATGAGTACATCGGGCAAGGCGATGTGTTTCAAGTGAACTTATCTGTTCGACAGTCTCAACAGCTTCAAACTCATCCTATGCATATCTACGAACAGGTACGAAAAATCAACCCGTCTCCTTACATGTCTTATATGCAGACAGAAGAATTTCACATTGTGAGCTGTTCACCAGAACTATTAGTGAAAAAAGCCGGTGATGAAATCAGTACGAGACCGATTGCGGGAACGCGCTCTCGAGGTAAGGATGATCAAGAAGACCAACAGTTAGCGGATGAGCTTATTCATAACGAAAAAGAGCGTGCGGAGCACGTGATGCTTGTTGACTTGGAGCGTAATGATCTTGGTAGAGTAAGCGAATATGGTACCGTGCATGTTGACGAGTTTATGGTTATTGAAAAATATTCACATGTCATGCATATTGTGTCTAATGTAAAAGGCAAGCTCGCGCGCAACAAAGATTTTGTAGATATCGTAGATGCGGTTTTTCCTGGAGGAACGATTACTGGAGCACCTAAAGTTCGTACAATGGAAATCATTGAAGAACTTGAACCAGTTCGACGAGGAATTTATACAGGATCGATTGGTTGGATTGGGTTTAATGGAGATATGGAATTAAATATTGCGATTCGCACTATGATTATTCAAGACGGCCAAGCTTATGTGCAGGCTGGTGCGGGTGTTGTGATTGATTCAAATCCGAAACACGAATACAAAGAATCACTGAAAAAAGCAATTGCACTATGGAAAGCAAAAGAGCAGAGCGAAAATGAGCTGAGTGAGGGTGAGTAAAGATGATATTAATGATTGATAATTATGATTCTTTTACGTTTAATTTAGTACAGTATTTAGGTGAGCTAGGGCATGAGCTTCTTGTAAAAAGAAATGATGAAATTACACTTTCTGAAATTGAAGTGCTAAATCCAGATTTCTTGATGATCTCCCCGGGACCTTGTAGTCCTAACGAAGCGGGAATCAGTCTAGAAGCCATCGAGTATTTTGCAGGTAAGATTCCAATATTCGGCGTATGCTTAGGGCATCAGTCGATTGGGCAAGCTTTTGGAGGGAATGTGATTCGTGCGGATAAATTAATGCACGGTAAAACATCTGAAATGCATCATGATGGCCGTACTATCTTTAAAGGTCTTGATAATCCGTTCACGGCAACGCGATATCATTCTTTGATTGTAGAAAAAAGTTCACTGCCGGATTGCTTTGAGATTTCAGCGTGGACAGCAGAAGATGAAATTATGGCGATTCGCCATAAATCATTACCTATTGAAGGAGTACAGTTCCATCCTGAATCTATCATGACTTCTTACGGTAAAGAAATGCTGAAAAATTTTATTGAAACTTACGAAAAAAAGCGAGTGTAATGATATGTATATATACGTAAATGGCGAAGTAAAGCCTGCATCTGAAGCCACTATTTCTCCGTTTGATCACGGATATATGTATGGCCTAGGGCTGTTTGAAACGCTACGAGTTTACGAAGGTCATCCATTTTTAGTGGAAGACCATCTGGATCGACTGCGTAGCAGCTTACGTGAATTAAACATTGTATGGGACTACTCTACACAGGACGTGTTGGAAATCATTAATAGTCTGTTAATGAAAAACAATGAGAGGAATGCGTATGTTCGATTAAATATCTCAGCGGGAAATGGCGGAATTGGCTTGCAGGTGGAAGAATACGACAAGCCATCTACAATCGTATATATGAAATCAATGCCTCATCCATCGAGCCCCCTTGTAAAAGAGGGGCTTATTCTTGAGACGAAACGAAATACGCCTGAAGGAACCATGAGGTTAAAGTCTCATCATTATTTAAATAATGTACTAGCTAAGCGAGAAGTTGGTTCAGACTTAAATAAAGAGGGTATCTTTTTAACAAAAGAAGGGTTCTTAGCCGAAGGTATTGTGTCCAATTTATTTTTTGTAAAAGATGATTGTGTATATACGCCGTCTCTTGAAACAGGTATCTTAAATGGAATTACGAGACAGTTTATCTTTACGCTTTTACAAAAGAAAAACATAGAGGTTGTAGAAGGCTTATTTACGGTGGAGCAGCTCTTGGAGGGTGATGAAGCTTTCGTTACAAATTCCATTCAAGAAATCGTACCTCTTCGAAGTATAAAGGATAAGCAGTTTTCAGTAGGAGACCATACGCTGACAGCTCAGTTGCAAAAAGAGTATCGCTCTTACACGATGTCGCTAATGAGTCGACACGAGCTACATGTATAAAAGCGAAAGGAGAGACTAAAGATGGATAAAATTTATGTGAATGATATGCGTTTCTATGGCTATCATGGCGTATTTCCAGAAGAAAATAAATTAGGGCAGCGTTTTCACGTGGATTTAGCTGTGGAACTGAATTTAAAGCAAGCGGGTACTACGGACAATTTAGAATACTCGGTGAGCTATGCAGATTTATACCAAACATGCCAGGAAGTTGTAGAGAAGCGCACGTTCAAGTTAGTTGAAACGGTGGCTGAAACGATTGCATCTGAATTGCTTGCTAATTATGAACTCGTGCAGGCGTGTACAGTAAAGGTATATAAGCCCGATCCGCCAATTCCCGGTTATTATCAATCGGTAGCTATTGAAATTAAAAGGAGCCGTTGAATGACAACAGAAGCATATATTGCATTAGGATCAAATATTGAAAATCGAATGGAACATTTGAAGTCAGGAGTTACTGGCTTGATGGAACACTCTGAGATTAAGGTAGTGGCTGTTTCATCTGTTTATGAAACGGCCCCGGTCGGGTATACGAATCAAGCAAGCTTTTTAAACATGGTAGTAAAAATACAAACAACGTATTCGTCAGAGCACCTTTTAGATTGTTTGCAAGCCCTTGAACAAGCGGCAGGTCGAAAAAGAGAGATTGTATGGGGACCTAGAACCCTTGATTTAGATATCTTACTTTATAGTAATGAAATCATTCATACGGATAGACTGAGCGTCCCTCATCCCCGAATGTTTGAACGAGCGTTTGTGATGGTTCCTCTAAACGAACTAGCTCCATCTCTTATTCTCCCTGTAGCAGAAGAAAAAGTTGAAATCATCACAACACGTTTATCGGATTTAAAAGATGTAAAATTATTTCGAGAGCAAACAACTGGTATACTAGATATGTTCGAAAATAATAGTAATGATTTACATAAGTGAAAATGAATCTTATTAGTTGATTCATTTTTATATTGGCGTAAAGTAGAGTTCATAGTGAAAACTTTGAGATTTGGGTTCGCAGGTTTTTGGTTTATTCGGTAGCTTGTTAGAGAAATCGAAGAAAAAGAGAAGCACAGCAAGAATAAAGCGATTTGACATAGAGAAACGACTGAACCTATAATAATTTTAAAGAAACGTAGTAGTTGCCAGTAAACATGCTGGCCTTTTTTCTGTTTCGGAAAACTTAATTATACGATGGAGATGAGTAAACGATGAGTCATGAAGAATTAAATGATCAATTTCTCGTTCGTCGCGAAAAAATGAGCAACCTACGAGATCAAGGTATTGATCCGTTTGGTCAACGTTTTGAACGTACACATACATCACAGCAATTAATTAGTGAGTATGACGAGTTAACAAAAGAACAGTTAGAAGAAAATGAAGTGCCTGTGTCATTAGCTGGTCGTATTATGACAAAGCGTGGAAAAGGAAAAGCAGGTTTCGCTCACGTTCAAGATTTAACAGGACAAATTCAGCTTTATGTACGTAAAGATGCAATTGGCGAAGAACAGTACGAAATCTTCAGCAGCGTAGATATCGGTGACTTGGTAGGGGTTGAAGGTGTTTTATTCAAAACAAAAGTTGGCGAACTTTCTATTAAAGTAAAAGATTTTACGTTACTAACAAAAGCGCTTCGTCCACTTCCAGATAAATATCATGGTTTAAAAGATATTGAACAGCGCTACCGTCAACGTTACTTAGATTTAATTACAAACCCAGAAAGTAAACAAACATTTATCTCAAGAAGCCGTATTATTCAATCGATGCGCCGTTACTTAGATAATCATGGATATTTAGAAGTTGAAACACCGATGATGCATTCAATCGCAGGTGGAGCAGCAGCTCGTCCGTTTGTGACACACCACAATGCGCTTGATATGGAACTTTATATGCGTATTGCGATTGAACTTCATTTAAAACGTTTAATCGTAGGTGGATTAGAAAAAGTATATGAAATTGGCCGTGTATTCCGTAATGAAGGTGTATCTACACGTCACAATCCTGAATTTACAATGATCGAATTGTACGAAGCGTATGCAGACTACAAAGATATCATGGCTTTAACAGAGAACTTAATTGCACACATCGCGCAAGAAGTACTTGGCACAACAAAGATTCAGTATGGCGATCAAGAGGTAGATTTAACTCCAGAGTGGACAAGACTTCATATGGTCGATGCTATTAAACAATATACGGGCGTAGACTTCTGGGGAGAAACATCTGTTGAAGAAGCTCGTGCTTTAGCGAAAGAACACGGGGTAGAAATCACTGAACATATGCAATATGGACATATTGTAAATGAATTCTTTGAACAAAAAGTAGAAGAGCAGTTAATTCAACCAACGTTCATTTACGGACATCCTGTAGAAATCTCTCCATTGGCTAAGAAAAATGCGGAAGATCCGCGTTTTACTGACCGTTTTGAGCTGTTTATCGTTGCGCGTGAACACGCGAACGCATTTACAGAGCTAAATGATCCAATTGACCAACGTGAGCGCTTTGAAGCTCAGTTGAAAGAGAAAGAACAAGGAAACGATGAAGCACATGAGATGGATGATGACTTCATTGAGGCATTAGAATATGGTATGCCACCTACAGGTGGTCTAGGAATCGGTATTGACCGCCTTGTTATGTTACTAACAAATGCACCGTCAATCCGTGATGTACTATTATTCCCACATATGCGTCAACGCTAAAAAAGAGATGGCTACGGCCATCTTTTTTTAGTTGATAATATTAGAAAATTTAAACTTTTAATTTACCTCTTGTTTTTATGAAATTGATTTGGTATATTTATATCTGTTGCTAACGCGGACAAGCGAAAACAACAAAAAGAAATAAAAAAAGTTGTTGACATTACGTTAATAACTTGATAAGATAGTAAAGTCGCTTAAGAGCGGCGGTTGAACTTTGAAAACTGAACAAAGCGACAAACGTCAACGTTAATTTTTATTTTT
>NZ_JBHZOR010000018.1:0-42702 GCF_042787605.1 Priestia sp. YIM B13491
TCCATTTCGGACACATCCTCTCAAAAGTCATTGTAAGGACTTAATTAAATGGTGTCCATGAAACTATACTAACTCCAAATAGTGCATATTCACTTCTGCACATTAATTAACTTTTATAGTCTTTATTTTTCTTCTAATTTACGCTTATAGTGGAGTACAACAGGATGATCATTACTTGCATGTTCATTAATTTGAATAAACATTAGGTTGCCTTTATATAAATTAATATTTTTTTTATCTTGAGTTTTTAAATCAAAGCTCTTATTTATTGTGCTCATATCCTCAGATTCATATATATAAACCTGACCACTATTAGATTGACTTACTAATTCATAACGCCCCGGAGGAAGTTCTTTTCCAAGCAAATAGAAGCCAGTATGATCTACAGTATATTTATTAGATTTGTCTTTATGTAATTGTTGAAACTTCGATGGTGTAAATTTTAACTTTCCATGCCCTTCGATATCTTGAGAAGTATTATCTTGAACTGGATAATTTAGTATACTTTCTTTTTTCTTTACAGATATATTGTTATATTTGATGCTTCCTGAAGTGCTAGAAACATCATAGTATCCAGGCTTTATTTCTTTTCCTGCTGTATATGTACCAGTAGATAATGTAATTTCTTTAGCAGGATTATCTACTGTATTACGGTTTTTTAAATCTAACTTTAGTTTTGAAAAAAACATACTATAAATCAACAGGAAGGCTAAGACCAGCACAATAACAATAAATATACCTCTTTTAATATTAGTCATTATCTACAATTTCACCACTATTCATTATAATTTTTTTATCAGCTAATATGGTTAAATCTTCTTTATTATGACTGGCAATTACAATTGTAGCTCCTCTGTCCTTCTCCTTTAATAATAGATTCCTAATAGAGGTAATACCTTCCTCATCAATTGCGTTTGTAGGTTCATCAAGTAAAATAATATCTGGCTTTTCAAATATTGCTTGAGCTATACTTAAACGTTGTTTCATTCCCAATGAAAATTTTTTTACTTTTAATTTACTAAGGGGATCAAGCCCAACACGTTTAATTGCCTCTTTAATATCTTCATCTGATGCAATATTCTTAATTTTTGCTAATATCTTCAAGTTTGTAAAAGCATCATATTGTGGTAATAAACTTGTATTTTCTATGATTACACCTATACTTGGTGGGAAAGATATATCCTCATGCAACTTCTTATTATCTATTAGTATACTACCTTCTGAAGGACGTATCAGCCCGGAAAGGGCCCTTAAAAGCATAGTTTTTCCTGAACCGTTTCGACCATACAATCCATAAATCATGCCAGTGTCAAATGTGTAATTTATATCTTTAAGTACATATTGTTTTTTTATTTTTTTACTTAAATTTGAAGCGATAATAGTTGTCATTTTATTCCTCCGGTTAAAAAGTTAATAGAAGTCTTTTTTCATTATCTTTTGCAAAGAGAGACAGATTATAGTAGATATATACAACACTAGAAGAGGAATTGCATAATTAAACTCTATAATAAAGTCTTGTTGATTGATAATATCCGTTCTTAGTCCCATCATAAAGTTCGGTATCAAGAAGTATAACAAAGATTTATAAGCCCTATAATCAAAAATTAATCCTGCTAATAAGATAGAAAATACTACGTAAATATTTACAATTAAAAAAGCTATTTGTGGTGATATATATAGCTCTAATCCTATTTGAAGCAATATTAAAGTAAACATTGTTATATAATAAATTAACAAACTTTTGAACAGTAAAAGCCATTCTATAGAATGTAAATCATGATCAATAAATAACATAGTTAAGTAGTAAATAGAAGTTTGTATTATTAAAATAAATATTATTTTAATAGCAATCGATCCCATAAATCTTAAGAAAAACATCTTCTTATTATAGTTACGCACTAATATGTATTTACCAAAACCATGTAGTTTATCATATAATTCTCCTGAAAAATACAAACTTATACTGGAAAATACGATGTACCACACAATCATTAAAGGATATGATGCTTCAGTAGGTATTGCCATTAAATACGAAGGTATATGCCCCCATTGATTATAAAAAGAGGAGAAAAAAGCAACAAAGCTATAACTCTGGAAAATACATGAAAAAATCAGTATAAAATTCCTCATATTATTTCTCATAAAAGATAATATCCTTTTCCTTAAAAATAATATGTCCTAAAATTAAAATTGCTACCACAAGTCCTAATTGCTTTAAATAAAGGACTAGAGTATCATAAATGTCCCAAGTTTTTGTTAAAAACCCTTCATATAAACGGATATCTTTAATCGGTAGCCATGGTAAATAATCTCTTAAAAAATAAGTAGAACTAATTAAAATGAACGTAACTATTAACCCTAAAACATAAGAATTTATTTTGTCCTCAATAATTTTTTCTAATATACCAATCCAACTGAAAAATAAAAAAATGGATATTCCGTTTAAGAGTGTTATTAAATAGAACCTTTCTTTTATTAATAATGAGTGTTCTATAAAAATAAGGGTCAAAAGGATATTTATTATTGAGATAGAAAAAGAGAACCAGAGAGCTGATATTAAAATATGTACTGATCGTTTTACATAGAAATCTGTTCGACTTTTATGTAAAACTACAACAGAAGGTTCTTCCTTCCTTAATCCTAGGTTCATAAACAAGAGAAAAAGTAAAGTATAATAAATTGCATAGGCACGCTGAGAGTTAAATCCTTGCCAACTGCTATTCATATATACTAATACATCTTTTTGTACTGTATTAATAAACGTACTATTTTGCATAACCCAGAAGAAAGCTAAAAATAGGGTAAGCAATAAGAAAGAAACAATAAAAAGAGATTTATTATTATAATTCATCTGTTTTCTCCTTATAAATATAAGCCACAATAGCAATGATAAAAAGGATAATAAAATTAAAAAGCCACGAAGAAATAACATAGTTATAATCATATTCTGTAAACGGCTGCATGACCATAGTTATGGTGTGATTGGGAAGAGCTACAAGAATAAACCATATAAAAAAGGTTAATGGGTATGTATACTTGCGATCTGGAAATATCATGGAGATACTTAATCCTAATAACCCTGCCAATCCTGTAAAGAAACTAACATTTATTAAAAAAATAACGTTTATTAAAAAAGGATGTTGCTGACTAAAGCTAAATAATTCATTTTTAGGATTACTCATTTCTAATAGGCCACTAGATTCATGTCCATTGCTATTTACTATCCATGCCAAAATTAAGTTGATTAGCAGAGCAATAAACATCACTAGAAAAGGAATTAGAAAAGAACTATAAAAATTGTTTAGCAAATAAGCTCTTTTTCCTTTTCTAGAAATTATTAAATTATTCACCCCTGTTTTAACGTCTTGTATATAAGAATCTGAACACAAGATTAATGTATAAATTGGCAGGAACCAGAACAAAAGAATTTGTGGTATATGTCCTGCGGACATTCCGGCTAATACAAACGAAAGATTTGGGTTTAAACCGAGCTTCCATTGTGCTTTAACTAAAATTAGATCTAAACAAGGAAGTAAAATGATAAACCAAAAGATAGATATAGATTTTTTGTCCTTACAGAATCTTAATATATTACTCTTCATTTTATTCTCCATTCTTTTTAAAAGTAACAATATATAAATACTAAAATAAAATGCCCTCATACGAGGGCATTTTATTTTAGTATTCCTATCGTGTTTCTTCGTCCCAATAGCCTTCAGCAATGTATGTATTAGTATTGTAATTGTTATTCTCTGCGGTTAAAGCTACGTCGTGTTTATTAGCTAGTTTATATGTGGGGTTATAGTACTCATATCCCTCTAACACATCAACTGAGTTGGTTGCTCGAGATTTAGTTTTAGATTCTGTCATCCAAAATCGAGTAATAGTCTTTCCACCGGGCTCATTGGAATAAGTCATACCAACTTTCCAGGGATTTCTTGTATCATCTGTTTGTCTATATTTGTATGCAGTATATGAGTTCTTTTGAAGAGTTTTGATAGTAAAATAATACCCATATTCATCATCAGATGCTGATACAGAAGAAGGTATAATAACAGCCCCTAAAATTCCAGCTGCTAAAGCTATTTGTAGACCTTTTGAATTTTTCAACTTTTTAAGCACTTGGCTACCTCTTTTCAATGTAGTAGATAATAAATTGTTAACTTAACCCTCAAGTAATTAACATTAATATAAAACTCTACATTGAGCCCCCTTTAAGACTACCTATATTGTTACTTTTTTGGGTTTAAAAGTCAACTTTTTTCATTATAGCAAATTATCAATACTAAAGAAATGAATTATTGTAAAAATTTTTCATAAAAAGGGGTAATATAGAAAAAAGAAAAAACTATTATAATGGTAAGTGATTTAGTAGGAAGAATATCATTATGTAAGTGTTAAACCTATCGAAGATTTTTTGTAAAAAATGGATTTAAGTTAATAAATTGGACACAGAAACATCAAGTCTTAAAGTGCTTTTCCTATTTATTTTTCAATTGTTTGAGGGGTGGACAGTCGATGATGCTATACTATAGATTCCGTTTCAGTTATAACATCCTTCTATAAACTGAAAAATGGATACTTTTGTGGCAGAATAGTCTAGATATTGCGTATAATAGACTTCCCCTTTTTTAATATAGTATGAAAAGACTTGATACAGGCATTATCATAGAGACAGACTTTCTGGCTAAAAGATTAATATATTTTGGACATATTCTCTCAAAAATAATTATAAGAGCTTGATTAATTGTTGTTTATAAACTTATATTAACTCCAATTCAATTAGTTTATAATTTAATAAAGTATTTATATTTTATGATAACCATGTTAGAGTTGGTTTAAAAAATACATCTTTGATAATTAGAACGGAAATTTATTAAGTGAATGGTAAGTCCTTCCATGTACATATGTAAATAAACTGATTTCAGAAGGAGTGAATTAAATGCATAAAATTGCCAAAGATTTGGTAGAGACTCTCAAATTATTTTTGTTGTTAGTTACTGCAGTAAGTACAGCAATAATAGCATACAGGATAGATGATATTATTGACTTGTTAGCTGTATTAGTAAGTAAATGACTACACAGTAAAATAAAAAAACTAGCTGTAAAAGGCTAGTTTTTTTATTTTACTGTTTTCATAACTCATAAAAACATGTACACTGGTAAAGGTAATTCCATTTTTATGGTATTTTTGTTTTTATTTAACTTTAAAGTTATTAAAAGGAGGTAAATGTGCATGAAATTAAATGGTGTATTTTGTAAAAAAGTTACTGTTATCGCAGTAACTATATCATTATTTGGACTTTTAGATTTGTCAAAAGCTCACGCTGAAGTAAGTAATCAAAATTCATTGGATAAAGAATTATTTAATGAATCTGTACAATCAGAAGTTAAAACAAGTTGGATTCAAGATAATAAAGACCAAAAATTCGAATTAAAATCTAAGGTAGAATCTAAAACTGTACCGCAAGGTGATATAGAAACAAAATTCATTCATAATAATGGAAAACCAATAGATACCAATGTTATAGAAGAACCGGGAAACAATCATTTGTACGCAGTATATCAAACTGAACTAGATGGGAAACTTTATGAGAAATATTATTTCACAGATGTTGATGGAAATAATGTTTTAAATAATGAAGAACTTTCTGAAATGAAAAAAGATGCATTGGAAAATACAAAGGAAATTAAAAATGGTTCTGAAAATTTTATTAATCAATTAGAACGAGATAATACTAGTGAGTCATCAAAATCTTCTTCTAATTCTTTAAGTACGATGGCAGTGGCCTCTCAACCAAAAGGTGGCTATTATAAAACGTATTCTTTTAAATTCTATCAGCCTATTACTCATCTTCAAGCAGGTACATATACGTCAACAGTACATTTATTAAGAAAATCTTCGTCGGCAATTATAAATGGAAAAACAGGATCAGTATGGGATATTGATTCATTTAATGAATATGAATCGAAACATTTTAGAATTAATCAATTAATAACTCGCAATGACGTTAACTATGGTGCAGAAAAACTTGTATCATATGGACCCTTTGATGATGCTGGCTACAATGTATCCGTTAATCTTTCTGGTATAGTTCCAAGTAATCCTTGGTCGTTTTCAGTAGGTTCAGTCATAACAAATAATGTATCTTCTACAGCTAATAAATATGGTAGATGGATATGGACTCACACTTCCGATTATATGCAAAATCCGTTTGTAACTAAACCGGGTTTACGTGTGACTAATACATCAGGTAGTTTTGCAATTAAAACTAGTCACTCTCTTCATGTAAGTTATGGCTCTACTCATGGGACTGGTGTTATTACAACAACTGTCCCAGATAGATAAATTATTATTATAGGGTTTACTAGAATTTTAGTGTCTGTCAAGTAAATAAAAGAGGCTCCTTTTGAAAAAAGGAGCCTCTTTTATTTGTTTCTCTTTCCATTACTTTATTAAAATTATTCGTAAAAAGTATACTTTTACAGACAAAGAATAATTCTATCGGCCAAAATTTACTGCGCGAATAAATATAGCCTTTGACTAGAAAATACAAATTACCTAATATATAGTTAGTACATCAGTCGTTTATTAGTTTTGGTATAATATTCTATTCCTAAAACCTAGTTAGTAAAATAACTATTATGAGTAGAAAAATAAGCCAAAAGACTTATATCAAAGATAATATTATAGTTAACGTACTTCTACAAAAAAGACTACATCTCTTGGGTGTAGTCTTTTTTAAATATAAAAATAAGTTGAAGCATCAATTGTCACAGAAGCAAGTCCAATTAATCGAGAGGATAACTTTTATAATTACCTTGCAATCAATAATCAGTTCATTCAGTCATGATAATTCAATGGACCTCTTACATTCTTTAACTACAAACTCGTCGTGAGTAACGATAATAATTGTCTTTCCTTGTTCATTAAGGATTTTTAAAAGTTTTATAATTTCATCTCTATTAGTAGAATCAAGTGATCCTGTGGGTTCGTCAGCCAAAACTAAATCACAGGACTTTAAAAATAATCTTGCTATAGCTACTCTTTGTTGCTCTCCTCCAGATAGTTCATGTACCTTTTGGTTTAGAGCAATATCTAACCCTACTTTATTAAGTGCTTCTATTTTCATTTTTTTCTTTTCTTTTTTAGTTTTTTTCGAATAGATTAATGGAATTTCTAAATTGTAATTAATATCAGCATTTTCAACTAAAGCATAGTTTTGAAATAAATATGAAACTTTTGTCCGGAGGATTTGAGCTCTCTCAATAGCGCTAATAGAAGAAATATCTTGTTCAAATAACTGAACCTCTCCATTACTCGGCTTTTCGAGCATACCTATAATATTTAAAAGTGTAGTTTTTCCTGATCCACTTTTGCCTGTAATAGCTACCATTTCCCCTTTGTATACTTTTAAATCTATAGAATTCAATACAAGTTTTTTATTATAGCTCTTATTTACACTTACAAGGTTACATAAGGTCTCCATAATGAGATTAGAACCCTCCTTTTAAATACTTTATTATACTTCGTTTTTCTATAATTATGATGGTGAAAATTGAGCATATTAGCTCTAAAAATATAAGTATTGAAGCAATTATTAACAAATCGACATCAAATCCTTTATTCATCATAAGACAAACTATTACTTGAATCACCCAAGATACTAAAAGTAATAATAGATAAGGTCTGTACGTTTTAATAAAGCTTATTCCAAATAGTCTATTTACAGTGTATTTCTGATGATTTTTGTTAAAAGAAACAATTACAGTCTGAATATTTATAATTAATAGTCCAGCCAACATACCTGAAATTACTATCAAAACTGTATTCATTTGTTTTTGTAAATCGTGAATTTCTTGTAATGAATATTGATCAACGGTTATTAAGTGTCTTAAGTTATCATCTAGTTTTAATTTTTTTAACTGTGGTTCTAATTTTTGATAAGTTGCATCTGAATCTCTTCTTATTAACTTTATCTTTAGAGGATCCGAACTCCCATTACCCAGTATGGAGCTTTTATCCATATTTAGGCTATTATTCTCTGTTATTACTTGTATAATAGGATCTTTAATCATATTATTTTGATATTTAAATACTTCTGGATTAAAACTAAAGATATCTTGCTTATTTTTTGTCCAAATAATTTTTATTTTTTGTTTTTTAATATCTTTAGGAAGTTTTTTATTCCAAAACTCTTCTTCAGCATCTTTAAAATCTCTTCTATCCTGTTTAAAAAATTTAAGGATTTCTTTACTTTTCATTCGATATTTTTCTGGAACAAGAAGCACCCACGTTGTCTCATTTTCAGAAACTTTAATAGGAATATTATTAACATCGTAAACTGGAAACTCTTGTAGATAGTTATTATTAACTTTAACAGAATTTATCCCTTTATAATCGCTATTTAAACGTAGATTGTCTGCCTCATAAGCAGTGGCATTAATTAAAATAGCTCCCATATTATTAAGTGTATGATACAAAGGACCATTTATTTGTTCAGTATTTTTACGTTGCCCATTTGCTATATCTTCTTGGTCGTGTCCTACATACAATGGATAAAATATTCCATAATCTTTACTATGTGTCCAGTTTTTCATATTCTCTTGTTTTATTTTTATGGTATTATACTGATTCAACATTACAAACCCAAAAGATATTAGTATAATTGAACAAATTATTTTGAGTAATACATTCAATATAAATATTTCATTAGTATTTTTTTTATTTTTTATTGCTTCATTAATTTTCATTTTAGAGATAAATATGTAAGAAATAAGTGAAATTAATATAATAATGATATAGGTTTTCATTTGATAAATTGCTACTTTATAAATAAACTCCCACATAGTATTTTCTATAAAAAGAGCAATTATTACCAGGACAATAGTTAATATACTAAAGAAAACAGTTATTAATTTCCCAATAAGTATAGACCATATTTTTATATCACTGATTCCATGGATTTTCATAATTCCAACCCTTTTGGATTCATTGAATATATAGTAAATTAAAAAGAGTAATATTATTAAAATAACTATATAGTAAATATATGTTAAATACATTAGTCCTGAACTAGTGTTATTTTTACTACTATGATTACTTTTAGTAAAATCATCGATGCTCAAAGATTGATTATACTTTTTATTTATTTTAAGAACAAAGCTATTCAAAAAGTTTTTAAAGGTCTGTTTGTCAGGAGCTTCAGCAAAGTATTGACCTTCTATAGGCAAATACTTGTATGAGTCTTTTAGGGTTTTTATCATAACATTGCTGTTGTTACCAAAATTTAAAATTTCACCCGTCTGTTTCTTACTAGTTGTGTTCACATTTGAAAGGAAGAAATCTCCTCTTTGAGTTTTCGAGGGATTTAAAAAATCTCCATTTTTTAATTTGAAAGCATCATAAAAGTGTGTTTCATTAGTTAATAATATGTATTTAATTAGTTCTACTTTATCATCTGAATTATAATTAATACTTGGCCTAAAAACATTGATATTATATTCTTTGGCTGTTTCTAATAATATTGGATATAAAGTTTCTGGGGTTGCTGTTACCATGTTTTTAGGTATAGTAAACTCTCTAGCAATATTTTTTTCGATATTCTCCATATTTTCTATTTGTGTATGTTCTATTTGTGTATAAGTAATTAAGAAAGAAAAAATGGATACTAGTGCAAAAAACAACACTAAAAATTTTTTCAAGATTAACAAACTCCTTTAATTAGTAAAAAATAATATATAAAAACACCATGATTTATTAAAAATTCATGGTGTTTTATACTTATCACTCCATATAAAACCTTCGTTTCTACTATTTTTTCTTAGAATCTTCAGTAATAGTATCATACCATGCGTGAGCATCCTCTAGTAGACCGCCTTTTGAGCTAGAAGTTGATGTTTTACCTTTAGCAGTCCAGTCGCTTGTATCATAGTAAGGACCTACTTGACTTGAAGATTTATGAATTTTTTTGGAATGTTTATAGTTTGACCAAGCTTTCTTCTTCTTACCATAATCAGCGAAACCCCATCCACGATTCCATGTGCCTCCTCCAACTTTTTCAGTAGAAAGAGCTGTAACAGTGGTGCTATTTGGTGTGGATGCTGCTACGTTATTTAAATTCTCTTCTCCATGGTCAACTTCTGAACTTGCAGCTAATGATTGTCCCCCAGTTGTTAGAGCAATCATTCCAATTAAAGATATACCTAAAATACGTTTTTTGATCATAAAAAATACCTCTTATTCCTTATTTTTCATTAATTTTAAACACAAAATGATGATACCATATTTATACCAAATAAGTAAATATTAAACTATTAATTCTCACACAATGAAAAAGCCCTTGATACTGAACTGAACCCAAAAAGTTAGAGAGTTTATCGTACCATCTCTATCCACTCCATCTAGTTTGTAAAAGTATACACTTTTAGCTACCATAATGTAGCCTATTGGTAATTAAACAACAAAAAGCTCTTTGATAAGAGCTTTTTATTGTTTAAAAATAGAACTTAATTATCTACATCATTAGCATTAAATGTATCTTTTTTAACGTTTAATATATGGCCACTAATATTAACTGTTTTGTTATTTACCCATTTAACTTTGGCAGTTTCTTGAGGATAATTCCAATAGATATTTTTTCTTTTATTAAAAATCTTCTTTGTAGAAATCACTTCTCCTCTAATAGCAAAAGGTGTAGTCACTCCACCACTTGAACGGTAAATTTTCACTATGTAATCGCCGTTAGGTGATGCACTTTGAGAAATATCTTCTCCCTTTGGAGCAAATTGTAGATAGCCAGGTGCAAAAAGAAACCACCAAATGAATCCTATAATTATAAAAGCACTTAATGCACCTAAACACACTATATATCGGTTTTTCAATTTTCAACTCCTATCTAGGCATACTAAATTATAGTTCTATTCTTATCTGATTATATATCAGAATTGAGTTTAAAGAGCATGATATAGTATACAGATCTAGTTACCATAAAACGGATTATGGGCAATCATTGAAATAACTATATTAAGTTAATGGAATACCTAGTGTTATTTTTTTAACCCATTCTTTTAGTTCCATATCTTCATGAAAATATATATTTGGTTCAATTTCTAAATCAATACATAATAAAAAAATAAGGTATTCATGTAGTTGATCTTCATCATAAGAAAGCCTATCTCTACTCTCTAGGTTTTGAACCCATTTATAGGACCATTGATTAAATTGTTCTCTAGACATATTTCCTTTAAGAACGTTTTCCAATTTGTTTATCAAATCTTGTTTAGTTGGCTGACTTTCAAACATTGATTTCACCTTTCCTAAGTACTTATTAAAGTTACCATAAGGGATTTTGTAGGAACAAAACAGTCTATACGACTCTATGTATTACCTTGTCTTATTCCAATGAGACAGGTATCTATAAATATTTCTCGAACTAATTAATACCCCCATTAAAAAAGAGACAAAGTGAAAAATACAGTAAACGGAGGAATTAGTTTGCAAACTATGTTTCATTATAACTGGTTGGTTAGAGAAGAGTGGTATCAATGGTGTGAGAATATTCCACTAGAGGAATTGCTTCGGAAACGAACAGGAGGAGTAGGAGGAATATTACATACTCTCTTTCACATTGTTGATGTAGAGTGGAGTTGGGTTCGCGTTCTTCAGGGAAAGGATGATTTCCAGGAGAGTTTTGAGAACTATCAAAGCTTAGAAAAAGTTCGCCAGCTAGATACAAACTTTCAGTTTGAGGTAAGAGAGTTTGTTAGGTCTTGGAATGCAGAAAAAGAAAAGAATATTCTTTATGATCCACAACCAGATGGAAGTATAGTAACTGAGACTTGGGGAGAAGTTATGCGTCATATGATTGCTCACGAAATACACCATATTGGACAATTATCGGTATGGGCTAGGGAAATAGGAAAGAAACCAGTTTCAGCTAATCTTATTGGTAAAGAACTTAGTCATACATTGCCGAAAAATTAAGTTAATGAATTTTATTGATAAAACTCATGGCTTGTAATTAAGCGAATATGAGATTTCAAATTTCGGCATCTTCTAGTATATACAATAATTTACACTAGTTGAGGTAGGAAGACATTCTTAAGAATGTCTTCCTACCCAACTAAACTAAAGATTTGTGTAATATACCCCACTGATTTGTCTTTTTTAGTTTCCATAAAACGTGTTTTCGATACAAAAAACCTCTAAGGTAAATATCCTAGAGGTTTTTTATTATTTAAACTTCAAAATTCCATTTGAAAAAGCGAAGAGAACGATAATAAAAAAGATTTTTGCTTGTATTTCAGACACACATTTAGATTAAAAATTAAAAACCCCTATTAACTATATGCTAAAGGGGTTCTTACTTATTGTTTAAACTCCAAGTATGAAGTTCTTATAGAAGAATACAATAAATATGAATATATTTCAAGTCAACTCAAGTACTTATCTACTTGTTGCTACTATTAATAGGTTGATCTATAGATTGTTGGGTCTCAAATAGAGAGGTTTTAATACCGATTAAAGACGCCACAATCGTAAGGATACCTGCTGAAATAAAAATTAAAGAGACGCTAATATATTCGGCTGCTACACCTGCTAACATTCCACTAATCGGTAAAGCTAAAAAAGCTAACATACGAGTTGAGCTAATTACTCTTCCCAATAAGGCTGATGGTACAATCTCTTGCCTAAGGGTAAACCAATTAATCGCCAATAATGTTACAGCACCGACAATTACAATTCTACATAATATCAACAAAATAACTGCAGTGTTTGAAAAAGTAAGGATAGCTTGTCCTAAACCTATTATCACTCCACAATAGATAATTATATTTCCTCGCGGTAATTTATTTAGTTTATTTGCAGCATAGATTGCTACAAATGAACCTAAGGTTTGTAGGGAAAATATTAAACCAATATACTGTGCCGACAAATGTAAATTATCCTTTAGATGAAACATAAATAAAGCTTCCATAGCGCCATAACCCACATTAATTAAGAATATGAGAATAGTCCCTATCAAAATCTTTTTAGTATTTATAACGTATTTAACTCCTTCAGCTATCGAATTCATTATAGAACTACTAACTGGATTCTGGCTTTTATATTTCTTAGTTATTAAGCTAATGAATATTCCAGAAAGAAAATACGTGAAAAAATTAAAATATAACAAGTTATGAGTTCCGACCAAAGCAATTAGAATACCTGCTATTGAAGGGCCTGCAAAGGTTGTAATTGTCTCTGATAACTTGAATAAAGAGTTACCCTGTATTAAATTTTCACCTTCTAAAATTTCTGGTATGACTGATTCAAAACTTGGATGATAAAATGCACTGACAGCTGATATTAAAAAAGCTACCACGTATACAATCCATATATCTAAAACGTTTATTGAAGCTGCAAGAGGTATGATAATAATTAAAATGGCTGATAAAATATCACCTATTAATAAAATGTATTTTTTACTTATACGATCAGCTAAGGCTCCGCCTAACAAACTAAATAATACTTGAGGTGTAATTTCTAAGACAAATGTTAATGCCATTAAACTTGGTGATTTAGTCAAATCATATACTAATAAAGGCAGTGCGATTTGAAAAAAAGACGTGCCCAACTTACTTGTTGTGGCACTTAAAAATAAGCATAAAAAATCTCTGTTCTTTAGTACTTCATAAGATTTCAACTTCAACATTTACCCTCCCATAAAAATTATTTACCGACTGTTACAGGTGCGGAATGGCAAACTGGACAATCCTCTTTCTTATTCCACTCTGAAATAGGGTAAGTTTGATATGTAAGGAAATTTAATTCCATCATTTTCCCTAATGATGTTGGAGTTTGAATACCTGTTACCAACCCTAAAAATTCATTTACAATAGCACCAGCCAACATAGCTACATTAGGACTAATCGCAGCATTATTTCGTTGGAAATTTATCTGATGCATACTGTCAAGTTGCTTATTAACTATAACATCACTCTCAATTATGGTTTGTTTATGGCACTCTACACACCCAGTTTTTCCTGGTAACATAGAATAAAATCTGCCCCTTGTGTTTAGGACTCCACCTGAAACCAACGGCTTTCCTAACTTCACTACTGCTTCATTTACCCAATCCTGTATATGAAGGGTTGGTTTATCGGCTACACAAATTACATAATCACTACCTTCAATATGTGCCATTACATCTTCAGCACATTCTATACGCTTATTAGTAACATTTAAATTAACATTAGGATTAAAACTCGATATTCTTTCCTTTGCTAATTCCGTTTTTAACTTATTAATATCTTTTTCAGAATATAACAATTGTCTATTAAAATTGCTTAATTCCAAAGTATCAAAATCCAATGCATTAATGTTATGAAAACCTAATGCAGCTAGATGATATAGTATTTGGCTACCTAAGCCTCCGATTCCGAGCAAAGCAACCTTAGTATTTATGATAGTTTCTTGCACATTGTACTTGTTGTCCTCTAAAGACGTAAAAAGCGAAAAGTAATTAAGGTTTGCTTTATATCTTTCGAGTTCATAATCTCCTATAGATTGAGGGTTTAAAGAATTATCTTCTAAATATTTCTCTGTATCTAATGCCTTTATCCCTTCTAATACCTCATTTTCTTTTATGTTTGGATACTTTTCTTGAACTAAATGTATTATTTCTTCTATAGAATTTTTTCCGTTAATAAGAGAAATTAAATACTTAATACTTCCACTGGGATCTTCAATAACTCCTGCTACTCCATCTTCTTCACCAATATGGATTTCATCATTTATAAAAAATACAGGGATTGTCTCTTTGAACTTAGGTTTCATTTTCTCCATTTCACTCCATTTCCTCAATTATTGAAATAGGGACCTATCATATGATAGCTCCCTATATTTACAGACTTGAAGTTTAAACAATAAGTAAGTAGTTCAAATAAAGATAACGTTTTAGCCTGGAATACCGTTTAATACCGCAGCTTTATTAGTTGTTTTTTTAACTTTTACTTTCATAACTAGCACCTCCATTTCTTAAAAGATATATTTATAATATTGCATTAAAAAAGCATTTTCAATAATTAAATCCAATTTTTATAATATTCAAACAAAAACAGGTAAATTATCCTTTTTTTCGTTTATTTTAAACCTACAAATATTCCATTTATAATATTTTTTCTTGCATGTAAAACCAGCATAGATGAGTAATCCAGGTTTCTGCAGTTTTCCATTGAGTAGACATTTCTCTAACTTGTGGTTCTGTTAATAATTCATTATACTCATATATCTCTCCTACTACTTTACGTATAATTAAATCTCCTGCGGGTAGAATGTCTTGACGCCCTATACCTCTCATTAGTATTGACTCTGCCGTCCATTTTCCTATACCTCTATGTTTCATTAAATAGCTACAACCCTCTTCACGGTTCAATAAATATAAGTTACTTAAATCTAACTCTCCATTTATAATGGCTTTAGTTATCTCATGAATATATTCAGCTTTTCTTTGACTTAGCTTCAAGTCACGAAGTTGTTTTATACTTAACTCCAACACCTTATGTGGGCACAAATCTGTATAATATTCGCAATTATTAATTGTTATTTTAGCACCTGTTTTTTCTAATAAACTTTTTTTAATCCCATGAGCAACTTTTGCACTAATTTGTTGGCCGATGATTGCCCATATAGTGGATTCGTAGACACTTCCTAATAAAACAGGTCTAAACCCTTCGTACATTTTTATTAATTTTCCTATTTTAGATTCATTAGCTATAAAATTTTGAGATTTGTCTATATCTTGTTCCAGACAAAACATTGTGATAATTTTCTCCTTTATTAGTTGAACATGATTATTTTTAACTTCTTCACCAATAACTTTAACTTCCAAGTACTTACTATCGATTCCTTCGTCCCTAACTAATACTAGGTACATTCTCCCCCCTATCACAAAAGCTCTACAATATGTGTTTTCAATAATCTTCTCGATTACAAAGGAGGGCGATTTTTTTATGTACCTTAAAATTAAATCAAAATTATATATGCTTGGTTTATTAATTCTAATTATTTTTTGTCTCATAAGTTCCTCCTAATTTTTAATAAATCTATATTAACAGGCTTTCTTAAAAAATTAATGATTAATCCAAATAAACAGATAATATTTATAAAACCATCCATATTTTTCATTGTAATACTTTGGATATGTTATATTTATAGTAAAACTAAAGGAGTGAGCAAAAATGAATGCGATGAATTTTATTTTACTAAATTTTGAAGAAGTGAGACGTCGAAGTATAGAAGTATGGATGTCAATACCTCAAGATAGGTTAGACTGGCGCCCTGATCCAGAAGCAATGTCATGTAGGGAGATGATACATCATGTTCTTGAAGGAGAATACCTCTATCATCAAATGTTAGAAAAACCCCTTAACCTTTCTCTAACAGAGGAGCATAATCCTTATAAGCTAAAAACATTTAGTTCTGTTGAAGAAGCATTAAAGTTTGCTCAACCATATAGGGAAAAATTTATAGAGTTTTTAGGACTCCTTAATGAAAAGCAACTAACTGAGATAAAAATAGACCGTTCAGAGATGGGATATATTCGAGAGTTAGGGGACATGTTGTTACGAGTTGCATATCATGAATCAGTACATACAGGACAACTTTTAGATTACTTAAGAACTGCAAAAGTTAAACGTCCTATAATATGGGATTAATTTTCTGATTAATCTCCTGTTGTTTTATTTTCCTCTGCTCTAAAGAAAGCTCATACAAAGCCATAAAGTTGTTTATTTAAAGGGGGAAGAACCATTGTGAATAATGAAAAGCAATTACTTAAATTTCAAACGTTTCAACAACTTCACAAAAGACCCTATACTTTTGTTTTGCCCAATGCTTGGGATGTTATTAGTGCTAAAATTTTTGAGAAAAATGGGTTTCCATCTATTGCAACGACCAGTGCTGGTATAGCAATGTCTTTAGGCTATACTGATGGTGAAAAAATTCCTTTTGAACAAATGTTAGGAGCTGTTAAGAGAATTATTAATTCAGTCAATATCCCTGTCAGTGTAGACCTAGAGTCCGGATATGGAAGGTCTACTAATGAAGTGGTAGATAATGTAAGGGAAATCATTTTAGCAGGAGGAATTGGTATAAACCTAGAAGATGGGACAGGAGATTTAGATAGTCCTATTTTAGATGTTTCGTTGCAAGTAGAAAAAATATCTGAAATTAGATTACTATCTAAATCGCTAAAAGCCCCATTATTTATTAATGCGCGCACTGATTTGTATTGGTTAAATACAGGAGATCCTGATCTAAGACTTCAAGAAGCCATTAATAGGGGAAAAGCATATCAAAAGGCTGGAGCAGATTGTATTTTTATTCCTGGACTATATGACATGGAATCCATTAAAAAAGTTCGACAAGAACTATCTTGTCCCATTAATCTTTTGTCTGGGCCAAACTTGCCTTCTATTAATATATTATCGCAAGTTGGTATTGAAAGAATAAGTACTGGATCCGCCCCCTTTAGAGCAACTGCTACATTATTACAAAGAATTACTGAAGATATCCTTTATGATAATAATTTTCAACGATTAATGAATGATAATATGAGTTATAATGCGATAACAGAACTAATTGGGACTCCTAAATAGAATTTATCAAATTATATTTAGCTTGCCTTTATAGAGCTGATAGGACTACTTAAATATACAGTAGTTCTTTTGCTATTTGAACTATATTTAAACAGTTACCATAAAACTATTTATCGGAAATTACGATTAAAAAAGCCCTTTGTTTAGGGCTTTTCGTCCATAATTTATCATTACATGTTGAAAAATAAGTATCAGATTAATTTATTTTTAGTTCGCCTGTGACTAATTTTTTCTTTTTTTCTTTTCTAAATGTAAATCCTAAAAAGGCACAAATAAACACGAAGGGAGCTGTAGATTTATACAAGTCACTAAAACTACCAGCAATTTTAGTCGTTCCATATTGATTGACTATTTTTGAGTATTTTTCTATTTCTGTTTGTTGTTTTGTTACCTGCTCATATACCTGTTTATATATTAATGGTTTGGCTACCTCTCTCTTATCGGAAGGCATCTCTTTTAATATATGTTCTGACTTCTCTTCAACCATCCTGTCTATTTGCTTTTCAGAAAGTTGATTATTTTCTTCAACCTGCTTTTTATCAGAATGAAAAACATCCTTTGTATGTAGTAAAACCTTAGTTTTTTCAGCTTCTTTTATATTAAGTTGACTTAGTTGAGTTGTAGCATACTTAATTACTTTATCTTGATTTTGATCAATTTTATTTGTTAATCCCCCTACAAAAATAGCGACTGCTAAAACAACACCAACTTGTCGAAGCATAGAGAATACGCCTTGTGAAGCCGTTAATAACTCGCCTTCAAATGAGGAAGTGCTCGCTATTGTAGCTGTGGCAATTATAAAGCTAAATCCAATTCCTAATAATGTACACAACATAATAATCTCAGATGATGTACTATTAATATTTAGACTCTCTAGAAGGTAGTAAGCACCTCCCATAATGATAAAACCTAGAATAACAGGAACAATAAAACCTATTTTTTTAACCAATAAACCTGCTAACTGTGAAAAGAGAAAGATAGCTCCTGATACAGGTGTAACAAGCAGGGCAGCCTCTAATTCAGTTTTTCCTTGAAACCTTGTCAAAAATTGTGGCAATAATACCATTACTCCTATTAAAAAAACATATCCTGCTGAGACAACCAGTACAGATCCTAGAAATTGGTGGTCTTTGAAGAGGGCCAAATTAATCATAGGATCTTGTACTCTTTTTTCTAATAAAATAAATAAAATGAGCGAAATAATACTAATTGAATAGCAAATTAAGGCCCCTTTGCTAGTCCATCCCCAAGAGTTTCCTTTAATTAACACTAAGGTTGCTGTGAATAGTGCAATAGTTGAAAGAATTAATCCTCCCCAATCAACCCTAGCTTCAACTTTCTTTTCTTGTTTTAAGGGAAGTAAGGAGATACAAGCAATAACACCGATAACACACACCGGTATATTCACGTAAAATACCCAATGCCAGTTCAATTTTTCTGTAATAATTCCACCCACCGTTGGCCCTAATGCGGTGGATAAACCTTGCGTTGCGCCTAATAAAGTTAGCGAAACCATTCTTTTCTCTATTGGCATTATCCCTACTCCGATAACCATACTGAGTGGAATAAGAATAGCTGCCCCTACACTTTGAATAAATCTAGCTACAATTAGGAAGTTTGCAGAAAACGATAAGCCACATAATAAAGAACCAAATCCGAATACTATTAATCCCAGCAAATAAAACTTGTTTCGCCCAAACATATCAGCAAACCTTGCCATTGGTATGGCAAGTACTGCAATAGTCATGGTATAGACATTAAGCATCCAGGAACTCGTTTCCAATGTAGTATGTAAGTCTTCTTGGATGGCAGGCAAGGTAATATTCATTATTGTAGAATCAATCATACAGATAAAGATCCCTAAACACATTAATAACAAAACTTTTGTTTGGCTTTTTTTCTGCATCATTTATTTACCTACACTCGTTAACTGGTGTAATTCTTTTTCTATCCATTCTAGGGTAAATCTTGCCTCATCAATCCCATAAAGAAGTGTAATTTTCTTATGACGTTCCATATTAGGGTATTTCTCATTAAACAATGTTAAATTATTTAATTGTGCTTGTGCCTTTTGTTTCTCTATATTCAGCCATTCTTTTATTTTATCGTAGCTAGTATATTGTCCAAAAAATATGCGTATTAGCAAATCTGATCGGATTAACGTAGGGTTTAACGGACTATTCATATAGCTATGGAATGCTTCCTCTCCTTTTGGAGTAATGACATATAGATTTTTATTAGGTTTTCCTTCTTGTTGAATAACCTCCTTTTCAATCAGCATATCTTTTTCCATTCTTCGAAGCGCTGGATAAATTGCTCCGTAAGAAGCATCAAAAAAGCAGGAAACAGAATTTTCCATCATTTGTTTAATATCATACCCACTCATCGGTTTTTCGACTAAAAAGCCTAAGATAACATTTTGTATGTTCATTTTTATCCACCTTCATATTAACATTGTTTATATATATAATATTAATATAAACAATGTTAATATGAAAATCAAACATATATTTTTTATTATAGAAAAATTAGGTAAAAAATCTTATTATTTAATGAATATCATATACAAAGTTAGTTAACATAATGGATTTTTATAGGTAGTCATAACACAAAGTGAGAAACATAAAATACAACAAGGAACTATCAGCCTGATCTTTCCTTGAGAAAAAACAATCCAACTCCCAGGGATTGTTTTTTCTCTTTTTAATAATAATTATTTTTTTACATATTGAGCAAACTATCTAAGAAGCTGTGAAGTTTCTAATTGGAAATCCTCACTACTTTCTTGAGTTCACAACATGCTTCATGAGAAGACTACTGATCCCTGTTCAGTAGTTTTTTCTTTTTATTACATAAGTTACTGATAATTTAAGCAAACTATACAAGACGCCGTGAGGCATCATAAAATAGCTCTCCATTCCTTACGAGGATAGAAAAAGCCACTGATTAGGCCCAGTGGTTTTTCTGTTTTTAAGCTGTATATCGTATACAACCTTAGTTAACATAATGCCTCTTTCCGGAAGACACGAAAAAAGAGAACCCTTACGCCCCAAGGTTTCGAAGAAGTTCTTTTTTTCTCTTTTATACATCCTTGATATGACTACGTTTTCTCGATACCCCCAGTGGAAGGTGAATGCATAAAAAGTCTGCATTATATAATATGTTAGTTCCTATAAAAATAGTCCTTATGGATAATTATGCTATATTTTTTGAAAACAGATTCCACATTCAGTTTCCTTTATAAGAAAGGTCTAGATGAATCAATACTGTATTCTAATAACATTTTTATAGCGTTTTCTGGTAATTGATTAGATTTCTCAAGTATTATTGGTGTCTGACCATTTCCGGTGGAATTATAGGAAACAAAAACTAATTTTTTTTCGTCTTCACCAGGAAAGTTTAACTTCGTAGGTAATCTAGATTCCTGGGGGCTAATGTTTTCCTTAAATGTTGTGGACTTCTTATTTATAAGTATCTCGTAAAATTCACCGTTGTAAATGAATCCAATTGCCGGTGTATTACCATTGCTCATTAATAGACCCTCCTGATTTTCATATAAATACAAATGTACTTATATAGTATGATTTAGAAAGAGATATGGTATTCAATTTATAATCAAACAAATGTCATAGCAGCATTCCTTAATTTTCACGAAAAGGTTTATGTATTTTAGATCACTCTAAAAGAAGGCCATTTTTAGAAGGATTTTAGGTTTATAAGTCAAAATAGTTAACATGAACTTATAAAGCGATTGAAGGTTGTAGAAAGGGAGGGGCAAAAAACGGAGGATAGAAAATACTAACTTTATAATCCGAATTATTCCTTTTTTGTAATTAACGAAGTCGTCATTCCACCTATAAAAATTGTCGAACATGAAAAAAGAAACGTTTTAGGTCCTAATAAAGGAAGAGCTGCTGTTATGATAAAACCATCTATAATTAAAATAACCATCCCAATGTTTAAGGAAAAAGCTTTTGATATAAGTTGTGCTAGTAAATCTGTTCCTCCAGTACTTGTCTCGTATCGAAGCATAAGACCAACTCCCGTCCCAATACATATTCCTCCAAAGATTACACTAGGAAAAACAGAAAGTTGAAACTGGTCTTTAAGAGGCTCTAGCCAATCAATCAATAAAGAAGAAATAATTAACCCATAAAAACTATTATAAAAATAAGTTCTTTCATAAACCCAAGCAAACCAACATAATGGAAAACCCAAAATAATAATCATCACACCTGTAGGAAATTCAAAATAATAGTGAAGGATGAGAGCAATTCCAATTGTTCCTCCATCTAACAAATAATGAGGAACTAAAAATCCATTAATTCCCACACTTAACAATAAGCTTCCGACAAGAACAACCGGTATTTTTCGAAACATAATAATCACCTTTTTAATTAATTTATCTCTTACTATATGTATAAGCTTTAGCTCCCTGTCATGAATGTTTTTTCTCTTTATGTAAATGAATAAAAGTTTATCTTTTAAACAAACTACTCAAGATGGATAAATCATAATACTATAGTAAACTCCTAAAAAGCAGAAAACTCCCTTCTAACCTATGGGAATTTTTCTGCTTTTTAAGCTGTGTATCGTATATATGTTTATTTCACATAATCAGCATTATCAGAAATCTTATTAACAATTCTAAAATCCCCCCTTTTTAGTCTGTATAGCCTCACTATAATAACCTCATAACAAATAATAAAAAAGCTCTTTGATTTTAAACAATACAGAACAAATAGTTAATTATATTGAGTTAAATGTAAGATGAAAGAAGATCTTGGTTTTCATAAACTAGATTAATCTTAACTAAAAAGTAATTATTAATTGATTTTGGAGTGAGAAATAAAGTCTTCCATTACCAATACGATTTGTCCAAGCATATGAGAGTCATCTTTCCAGATTTAAGTGGTCATGGACGAAGTCCTAGAGCTGAACAAACTGTATCAATTTCCTTCTATGCAAACGAAGTATTGCGTTTTATGGATGCGTTGCATTTAGACAAGGCTATTATATGTGGTTATTCTGCTGGCTGTCTAATTGCTCAAGAGCTGGCTATTTATCATCCCGATAGAATCGAATTATTAGTTTTCTCAGGAACTTACCCTATAGTAAGAGATATACCTGGACAACTATTACATAAAATAGGAATGTATATGGTGAAAGAACACCTAAATATATTAATAAAAAGTCTTTCTATAAGTCATACTCGGGACAAGACACTAAGAAAGAGCCTAGTTAGTTATATGAAAAAAGCAGATCAAGAATCATGGTATCAGTATTATAATCATTCATTACACTATAACTGTTTAGACAAACTTCATCATTTAACTATGCCTTTGTTGTTTATATATGGTGGGAAAAAGGATTGGACTACCTACTATATGAAAGAGTATAAAAATAAATGTAAGCATGCTGAATTCTTCGTTTTACCACAACAGGGTCATCAACTGCCTACAAAAAAGTGGGTTCAATTTAATGAGCTAATTACAGGATTTGTCTTAAATAAATCCAGTTATAAAACAAAAAAAGACTTAAGCAATGAATATTCTTAAAATCTGATTTGTATAAAACTCGATGATAAACTACAGGAGATCGATAAGATTGTTTAGCTCATCAGCCTAAATACATATTTTACAAATGAAAATGAGACGCTTAGGGAATTTTTCCTTAAGCGCTTTATCTTATCGTTATTAGTAGAAGCCTATAGCAACTGCTTTAACTAATCGTTAAAGCAAGTACAGAATCGAGACTACCATCATTAGCTATTGAAAATGCTTCATTTACGTAATGGAGCATAAGACTTTTGGGTTTTTCGGTTCATTATTTTTAGAGAACCAAAAACTTTCTCAACGATAATACTTGTCAAACTACCAACAAAGAGGCTTCGGATAATATCAGAGGGATAATGATGCCCTACCCAAATCCTTGAGAATCCTGTTAATAAGGACACCCCCCACATAACTGCCCCAATGACACGTTCATGTAGTAAAATAGAAGTGGATACAGCAGTTGCAAGCAGCGTATGTTTACTCAAAAATGCGGAGTTCATCTTTGAAGGAATAAGTATGCCGACACGGCGCTTCATAAATGGACGAGGTTTAAAATAAAAACATTGAATTAACACGTTGGTCAACAACGTAAAGGTCGCAGATATGACGGCATATACAGTCACTTTTCTTTGTGAATAGCCTCGAAACCACATCAACATTAATACAAAAGCGAATAGATAACGTACCTTATTTGAAATCAATATCATCAGCATATCTAATACAGAATAGCGACCAGCAAGCTGATTGATTATCCTGAATATTTTATAATCCATTCTGATTTTCTCCTTCATTTTTAGATAGGCATACTTTTCTCTCCTAATGTAGAACCCATTACCTGATCAATGTTCCTATGATAGCCAAAAGGAACCAAAAAATAACTACTATTAAGTCATCTCTTATAATAGAGACAGAAGCATAGATGAAACCTCCTTAATCTATAAGGAGGCCTCTCTTTTTAAAACATAAAAAATTGCTTTGTTATATCTCATTATTTTTATTTAACGATTGTTAGGAAAGACTCTTCGAACGGTTTCAGTAAAGTCTTCAAATAGACCATTTCTTGTCGCATCTTCATTAATTCGGTTTCCGTACCCCTCCATACGATTTACGAAATCAGGATCGGATGACACATACACATTTCGAATATCTCGATCTGTAGCTTTTACTTGATCTGAAATTTTCTTTTTTAAAGGGTCGGTTACTTCTCCGTTTGCTTCATTCTTTAAAACAACAGCCACGTATGCATTTCGGTTTGTAACAATCACATTCGCAGTGCCTACTTCATTTAACTTAGCAATACGATCCGCAGCTTGATCAGCTACCTCTAATCGTGTCTGATCATTATTATCTACATTATTATTTTGAACACCGTCGGGTTGAAATCCCACGTCTCGTAGATCATTGTTATCACGATTATTTTGAGCTTTTTGTTCAGACGGTTCTTCAGTTGGATCAGGCTCAGCTTCATCTTTTTTATCATTACAACCAAAAAGAAAACCTACTGATAAAATAGCTGATAAGAGTCCCAGTACATATTTTTTTGTCTTCATTCCTTTTTCACTCCTTCTAATAATCATATATGTATTAAGGTTTACATTGTTTTTTAAATAATCACAGGAAATAATTTGAAAACATATGTGAGGAAAGCATCATTTTCCCAGTATATATACGTAGCATTGGCAAAAAATAAAAGTGTTGAAAGAGAGCTTTCTTTCAAACACTTATCAAAGAGGGATTTGCATAATGAATAATGTACAGCAGCTAACTTCTTTATTTAATGTTAGTGGCCTATTTGGGAAGAAAAATAATAACAGAGGCATGCTATTGGCACTTTTAAGCATAGGAATTGGGACTTTAGTGATTTGGATAATAAGAGGAAATGGAAATAAAACAGGGGCACCAGCTATGCAAACAATGACCAGTAGAAACCAGATGAAAAACGGTTTATCCAAGCAATAAAAACTGCATTTACAATAGTATGTTTTGTATAGCAATTGAGTTACCGTTGATCATTAAAAGCTTTATGCAGTTTTTACTGCATAAAGCTTTTAATGATCAAAAAATAAACACCGAAGACTTAATTACATAGAAGTGATATGACCATCTTCTATTTACAACATATGAGTACAACCTATTATTAATCGATATATTGTTAATCAAGCGAAGCTCATCTATTAACTAGCTGCATAAGACTAGATTTCAGTGAAAATCCATATATCTTTTTTAAACCAATCCAATCTTTGCACCATAAATTTTTCTTTTGGTTCTTCATTTTCATTATTAAATGATATAAATAAATTACGGAGACACAGAGGTCGAATATGAAACAATTTATTAAAAATATTCAAAATGATCAGCATTTTCGCTTTACATACAATTCACGCCCCATGAATGAAAACATCAAACGTTACAGTGAGTTTTACAATCTCCCAACAGAGAACATAATGTATCGTTACGGGTTTGAATCGTTTATCCATGAACGGCTGTTTATCCAATCTTTTCGTCCCTTACCGGTAAAAGCTCATATTCTTCTTCTTCACGGTTATTATGATCATGCTGGAGTACTAAGTACTGTCATTCGTTTCTTGATTCAACAAGGGTTTCATGTGTTGACATTTGATTTACCGGGACATGGATTGTCAACAGGAGAACGGGGAGCCATTTCGGAGTTTTCTCTCTATACAGAAAGTATTCGAGAAGTCGTGCGTAGACACCTGTCTTCAAGCTCTCTGCCTGTCTATATCGTGGCTCATAGTACGGGCGCTGCTGCTGCAGTTGATTATATATTGAATAACCCTGAAACGTCTCAGATTCGAAAAGCAGTGCTTGTCTCGCCCCTCGTTCGGCCTTATCGCTGGAATGCAATCACCATTTTGATAAAGCCCTTAAAAACGTTCACCAGGAATTTGAGAAGGATACTTCGAAACAATTCATCAGATGCAAAGTTTTTGCGTTTTGTGAAGAATGATCCGTTGCAGAATGATCAGGTCCCTCTCAGTTGGGTAGAAGCATTGATAAGATGGAATGAATTGATTAAGAAGGGGTATCCCAGTTCTGTCCCTGTTCTCATCCTCCAAGGAAAAAAGGACACAACAGTGGATTGGAGATATAATGTTGGTTTCTTACTAAAGAAGTTTCCAAATATAGAGGTTGAACTTATAGAAAACGGAAAACATCATTTATTAAATGAAGAAGAGCTGATAAGAGATAAAGTGTTTTCTTCTATCCATCGCTACTTAACAAATGATGTGTAAACGATGATTCCGAGAACAATCGGTGTAATATATGTGTATTTTTGGAAATTTAGGGTTTTTATTTTGTTATCTATAATAATTACTCTAACATCTTGTAATAGATTTAAATATCTTGTCCGTAAAAGTATACCTTTACAGACAGTGTGTGTCTTAGTATTTAAAGTATTCAGATTAAATTTTATGATTAAAAGAGAAACCCTAATCATCCATTCCTCTAAAATGTGACTGTTTTTCCAATACCAAAATAAGTTCAACTAAATAAAAATAATTGTTGATATATGTAAGTTTTTGAAGATAACTAAGTTGAACTAAATGATTGAAATTCCACTCTTCTTCTTGTATAATTAGTTCAACAGAAGTTCAACTTAAAAATGAGGTGTATAGAGATGAAAATTTCACGTTTTAACAAGGATTGTGGTAACTCAGTCGATATGAATATTATTGATGGATACCTATTTGACTTTCCAACCAACGTAGTAGAACTCCAAAAAGACGCTGCTGATTCATTCTTTACTGATGCTGTGACAGCACCAGAAGAATTTAAGAAGCGTATCTTACTATCTACGACCATTGGTGACGAAGAGAAAGAACGTTATTTCTTAGTGGGTGATATTGCAGCAAGCCAACAACTTGCTAACAACCACATCAATCGTTTACATAACAAAATTACAAGCCATATTCCTTATGTAACATTTTTAGCTGCTATTGCATATTACCATGCATTGCATGCGAAAGATCAAAAGGATAATAGCATCGAGATTGACTATTTCTCTACGATGTTACCAATCTGGTTGCTAAAAAAAGAAAGCACATTTGGTGAAGCGCAAAAAGCAATGGCAACTCGCTTCTTAGGTGACCATGCTTTCCGTATTCATACGCCAGGTTTCGAAAAAGAAATAAAAGTTTCTGTAGAAGAAAGTGCATGCTTAAAAGAAGGTGAAATTGCACGCTTTGCATTAAAGAAAGACTTAACGCTTCAAGACCGTGAAGATGCTAATGAATATGTAGAATGTGAAACCGTGATGGTCGATATTGGTGGAGGATCCATTGATGTTGTGATTTTACCTGAAGGATTAAAAGCTGCAAACAGTCGCGAATCATTCCAAAGTATTGAAGGTATTCCATACCTAGCACACATTGATAAGTTACGCAAAGAGAAATTCCCAGAGTTGTTTACCGATTTACGTGCATTTGATCAATTTATTTTAGATAACTACAGCAAACAAAAATTTGAGTTAAAGAATGAAAATACGGGTGAATCTATTGATTTAACAGCTCAAATTACATCTTCTCTAAAAGAATATGTAGAGATTTTACTAGCGAAGTTAAATGATGTGGCCCCACCACCAGCAAATAAAATTCGTAAATACGTATATAGTGGCGGTGTTGCTCCGACACTAGAAGTAGCCATCATGACAAGTATGAGTGAAAAGATCGGCGAAGAACGTACAGAGAAATATCATAAAGTACCAGAAGATAGCCGTCACTTGAACTTATTCGGCTTAGAAATTCGAAGCATCGGTTACCTTCAAAAGAAACAAGCTGAGAAGAAAGCCGTTAAATCCTAACAGCGTAGGTGATAACCATGACAGAGCGTCAGAACGCCTTTACGATTAAAACCAATCAGTTAAGTGATGAAGTCTATGACATACTCGCAAAATATGCAAAGTCTCGAAAATTAGGGGACTATATTTCATCTTTAATTGTTCGCGACCTTCATCGTGCATCTACCAACCAAGTAGAATCAGCACATAGAACAGAAGAGCTTCTCGAACATATCAATTCAGAACTGCAGGAATTAAAGCAATTAGCTAAAGCTAATGGTTTTGTAGGTAAGCAAGAGGAGTTAGAAGACAAGCCTTCAGAAAGCCAAACCTTAAAAGAAGGTAAGATTGCAGATTTAGAGCAAGTATCTGGTTCTTTAGACGACGATGATCTCGAAGAATATAGTGATTTTTAAAACACTAAGCCACTAGGTATCCTAGTGGCTTTTTTGCTTTCGGTGGTTTATTGATTTTTAAGGTGTTTCCATTTTCATATTTACAGAGAACGTGCTCAGACTAAAAGAATGATGTGAATAAGGAGTTTATTTATTGGTAATAGAAATCAGACCCAGTACTTCTATTTGTTTTAAGCACCCCTTCATACTTCTTTGTATCAAGAACATTAATAAGTGGTGTGACAAATACCGTATTGATACTCAATTTGCTTCTAGAGTGTTAGATAGAAGGAATCGGTATAGTCATGGTATACTAATAACAAACATGGAAATGATGGAGGGTATTATGACAAAACGATTAGATTTGCGTGTCGACTTTGCATTTAAATCACTATTTGGCACACATGGAAATGAATCTATTTTAGCTGCTTTTTTGAACGCAGCACTCCGTTTTCCAGATGATAAAAAAATTCAGACGGTGCAGTTATTAGATCCGCATTTTAATAAAGAAAACCAAGAAGATAAACGCTCTATTTTAGATGTGCACGCACAGTTAGAGGATGGAAGCCGAGTTAATATTGAAATTCAGCTTAATAACAAACATGACATGGAAAAACGAACACTCTATTACTGGTCTAAAATGTACAGTAGTCAAATGAAAGAAGGAATGGACTACGGAGAGCTTTGTAAAACGATTACCATTAACATTGTGAACTTCCGTTATTTATCTCATATTCATGATTATCACTCCACTTTTCAGTTATATGAGCGAGAGCAGAAATTACTCTTAACGGATATGCTGGAAATTCATTTTATGGAGCTACCTAAGTTATTAATAAAATGGCGTAACAGAGAGGTAGATCCACGGGAAGATCAACTTGTGCGATGGTTATTATTACTTGAAGCATCCGAAGATGAAGAAATCACTCAGGTATTGGAGGAGATTGCGATGCAAGAAGATCAAGTATTAAAGAAAGCAATGGACGAGTGGGAACGTGTTAGCCAAGATCCGGAAGTGCTACTAGCATATGAAGCACGAAGAAAAGCATTATTAGATGAAAAGTCAGCTTTAAAACGAGCTGAGAAACTTGGAGAAGAAAAAGGAAAACAAATAGGTGAAGAAATAGGCGAAAAGAAAGGGATCATAAAGGTGGCCTTAAGTATGATTCAAAAGGGTTTAGATACCCAAACAATCGCTGAATTTACAAACCTTACACCAGAAGAAATTGATAAATTACGTCACCAATAATCATAATTAAAAAAGGGACTGCCTAACAAATTAATTTGTTAGGCAGTCCCTTTTTTAACTCCCTCATTATCAGTACATCTAATTTGAAGTTTATTGTAATTGAGTTAGCTTATATTTATTTTATCTTTATTATACAGCGTACTAAATGTTATTACGTACTATACCAGGAAAATATAAGTCTTATATTTTTTATTAAATTAAAGACCTTTTCTTATATATCCCCTTTTAAGTTGCACTAGCATTTTTCTTTTTTTTCACAGGTAATCCGTACTTATTAGAGTTTTCTTTTATTTTTTTTGCAATTTCTTGTGCTTCTTCTTTCGTCATTTTCATCCAAAAGACTCCTCTCATGTTCTAGTATTATAAGTTTTTTCCACTATCTTAAAAAAATATACATGCTCCTCCCTCCCCTGCCATATACATGTTTTAGGTATGTACAAAAAGTCATTGTCCTAGAGATAATTTTAGATTTTAGGAGTGATTATGTGAGAATAGAAGAGAAGAAAAGAAAAATTCGAAGTGACAAAAAACGAGATGTAAAACCATCTCTTCCAATCGATCTTAAAGAATGTGTTTATCGATTGTCTTACATTACAAATACACCTGTAAAAAATGTAGTTGAATCAATTTGTATATCAGGCCTTGCTTCTTCAAAAGTAATGGATTACCTATCAAATTATTTTAGAAGAGGATTTAGCTTTGGCAGCACTGTGTATATGGGAGATATGTCCAAAGAGCCAATTAGACATCTATACAAGAATATTGAGAAAGAGCGTGTCTCTACGCGCTTAAAAGATGGACATGGAGAAACGTATGATATTCTGAAACGCTTAGCCTATGCTTTAGATTGCTCTCCCGCATTAGCAGCATCTTTTTTAATTGAGGCGAGCATACGGAATTCTGATTTTGTTGATGACTACATGACTCGGCATTTAGAAGAAGAATTGGATCAGGGCAGAATAAAGGAGTTAAAAGAGGTGTTAAAATTCATTAATAAAAATAACCCTTATAGGGAAGAGTACAGTTTACACAATTTAATTTCTTATATTATGGATGAATTAAAGGTAGGAGCAACTAGCTTAGGGTCTTCTGTCCAAAACTGGTTAGAAAGTATACAGCATAAAAAATAGTTCGACCTAAAAAACCTTTGAATTTACGATTCAAAGGTTTTTTGCTTATCTTTTATTTCGTTAAATAAAATTTTTGCGCCTAACGGACTTAAAACCATGTTATTTGCATATCTACGGTTTTGAGGCGTTATCTCGCCTGTAATCACACATTTGTTATATTCTTCGTATTTTTTTATTTCTATATGATCATCTTCCAATAAGATTTCTACTGAATCGGCTTTAGCTATATCCATTCCTTTTCTTAGTTCAATTGGAAGCACTATACGTCCCAAGGCATCTATCTTTCTTAATGTACTTAGTCCCTTCATCCTAACTCCCCTTTTATATGTTCACAAGTGTAACTTCGATATTATACTATAAATGTATAAATTAACCAATATAATTCTTATAAACTAAGCTTTTGGAGACAAGGATTAGAACTTTTTCTTAGATTGCTCTTGTACGTAAGTACACGTACGCGCATGTTCACGTGAAAAGAAATGATCTTGTTTATGATAAACTTTCACTCCACAAGAGGGGCAAGCAAAGAAACCCACTTTAGGACCTTGAGTCACTTCGTGTGCATAAAACTCACCAGCTGTTTCAAACATCACTACATGGTTCGCTTTCTCAATCTTAGCTCTCATACAAGCATCTCCCACCTTATTTTGAGTTTAATTCCATAATAAGGGTTAATAGTGTGAATTGTAAAAGAAAATGTCTAGATAGATACCTATTACGGAAAAAAACAGCATTTTTATGCCAATTATCCATAGACATACAGATCTAGTTACATATGCGTTATATCTGACGTGGTAGCTTTTATACATAAGCTGATAAGAAGACTAATTACCATTTTTAAACTATAACAGTAATAGGTTTTTATTACTACGAATATGTAAAATTCACACAATATATACCATAGCTTTATTTAGCTGACAGCTTAAATAGATAATGCACAACTAATGGTTACTCTAATAAGGTTGGATGATTGACAATGAAAGATTTTGAACATGAAGAATTACTGAATAATGTAATACTAAAATATGAGGGGCAACTTATTAAAATTGCCTTATCCTATGTAAAAGATATTTACGCAGCAGAAGATATCGTTCAGCAAGTATGGATAAAGTATTACGTTCGATTGATGGAAAGAGGAGCAAATAGTGAACAGTCTACGTATGCTTGGTTATATCGTGTGACTGTTAACCAAAGTCTTGATTTTCTTAGAAGATACTACAATCGAAATGTAACGTGTATGGATAAGATAGAGATACTAGCACATGTACAACGAGACTCTATGAGCTACTATGAAGAAGATGAGCTAGGTGTACGGGATAAAGAAGAGATATATCAATGGGTACACTCTTTACCTCTTAAATATAGTAAAATAATTATGTATTTTTATTTTGATGATTTATCATACAATGAAATAGCGACTCGATTACATATTCCTCTATCCACAGTTAAATCTAGAATCCATCAGGCGAAAAGATTAATGCGCAAGATGCATAAATAAAGAAGAAATTAGTGATGGTATATACAACGCTTATACACACGAAATTACTGCAACTACAGAAGCCTTACATCCACCTACACAGAAAGAACACACTTTAATCACAAAAGCTCCTATAAGAAGAGCTAATATACCCTCAATTCGTTGGACTTCAACACCTTAGGAAGTAAATAATGACCTTCCTTGTCCGATATGTCATCTATGAACGAAATAAAAGATATAAAGTATTTATGCTCCCTTTATAAGGCATACTTATAAAGAGAGGAGTAGTGATTAATATGTATTATAGTAAAAGAAATCAAGAACCTCCGGTTCAAGAAGAAACAGAAATTTGGGAATGTACAGTAGAAGAGTGTAAAGGCTGGATGAGGAAAGACTTTTCTTACGATAGTCATCAGAAATGTCCTTTGTGTAAAAGTCAGATGGAGGCTAAAAAACGCCTTATTGATAAAATCCCCCGTAACCCCCATAGAAGATAATATAAATCTATGCTTTTAGAAAGATTAAACACTACCTATACATAAAAAAGTCTTGGTTCATATTTGCTTTCTATTTCTATTGTATATTATAACTAGTTAACCTTGTATCGATCGTCTTGACTAAACCCCAGGCTTTTTTAAAGCCTGGGGTTTCTATTTAACCAATAGTAGATAAATCCCGATGCCCTAATTATAAAACCATAAAAAAAGACTCCTTTACAGGAGTCTTTTTTGTGATTACTTTTAATTATGCTTTGTGAACGTTAGCAGCTTGTGCTCCGCGTTGACCTTGCTCAATATCAAAAGTAACTTTTTGACCTTCTTCTAATGATTTGAAACCTTCACCTTGAATAGCACTGAAATTTGTTATCTAATACTCACATAAAAAACCTTTTTCTAGAGGGAAAAGGTTTTTTATTATGTAGTCCAATTTCAAGGAATATTGATAACAAAGACCCATTACTGCATTAGGTGAGGAGTAGGTGGTGATGTAAGATGTACTCGGTTTTTATATACTGATGGCTGTCCTAGTCACAAATATTTAACACAAAAAGGACGAGAAGCTAAAAGTGTTTCAGAGGATGGGTGGAATGGAACTGAGGATCAGCCAGAGATTAAAGAGTAAGACTTCTCATATTTTAAAAAGGGGAGCAGGATTCAGTAATAATTGCATTTAGTATGTCAGGCATTATGACCAAGTTGTAGATGTTTTCATCATATACTGCTACTGTAAAATATAATTATTTGAAAATTTAGATATATCAACTGAATTCTACACCTATAAGAATTGACTCATCGAAAACTTAGCCAAATAGTACAGAGGAGAGAGACTAGTTGAAGAAGGATTGTTCATATCGAGAGAAAAAAGTAATGACTATGAAAACTGTAACTGAAATGACTGGGCTTTCTGAAAGGCAAATTCGTTATTATAAAGCTCAAAACCTTATTTTTCCTGCAAGGAATTCCTCACTTATCCGTAGGTATTCTTTTTCTGATATTGAAGAGCTGATGGATATTGCGGAAAAAATAGAGGAGGGTGTTCTTACTCGAGAAATTCGAGAGGATCTTGGTAAGAAGAGAAAAACAACGAACAGAATCAATACTAGGTAAATAAAAGTTCATTATCTGTCTACTCAAACTACTGAACTAGCTGTTGAAAAGATTAGATTGTCCAAAATAAAGATCGTTAAATTATTAATCATTTATTGCTTTAAAGATGTGAGTGTACTATCTGGAAGCCACGGTATCCCAGAGCTTATTGGAGTGGCGATGGTTGTACTGCTTCATTCTTGGAAAAGAGAGATGCTCCTCTCTATAGCAGGAGGAACGATTATCTACATGATTTTGGTACAAGTGGTTTTTTAATAAATTTATTTCTACAAAGTTTGATGAAAAATTCTCTTCTTAGTTCGATTACAAAGAATCGCCTTCATTGGAAGCTTTAGAAGCTTATTTTCTTCATCTTAAAGAACAATAATACATCTTATGGATACAACTCATGATTAGCCTAAGAGACCCTCTAATGAATTAGAGGGTCTCTTAGGCTAATCATGTAAAGAGCGATATATGGCAGATTCCTATTATTAAATAAAAAATCACTGTAAAGGTGATTTGAATTCACTATGATAGTGTAAGCTAAGAACCTCACGTAACAGTTCAATTTGCTGATATATGCTTTCTTTCGTTAACGAATCTGTACAAGTAGGATAGTCTTTAGTTAAATTTGAAAGTTCCCTCGTAAATAAGAGTACTTCATATTTATCTAGCATAAACAGTCCTCTTTTCTCATAAGCAGTTTATAACAATACAATATAATATATATATACCCTTAGGGAAAAATGACTAACTATTATTTGTTATCCAAATTACTACAATTATTTCACTGGAAAAGTAGTAGGATAGATAGTATTAAGCTCACTGAAAATATAGAGGTGAAGTTTGTATGTATTGGAGGGACTATATCTATCATCTTTTAGCTCTTAGTGGAGGCATGCTGGTAGGTGGAGTTTTATAAATAAAATTGGTGCCCATTACGCTAACAGGAGAAATGAGTATATAGATACGTTAGAGTACTATATAGAGTATAAAAAATATGTAAAGAGCATCCATCAAGATTGAGCAAGCTCTTTACATACTTTTTAGAGGCAGTATAGAGCTTAATTATTCTATAAGATTTTCTCATTAGCACCTATAAAATCATTTTTGCCAAGTTTCTTCTTAGTTATATAGTATTCATATTCAGCGTATTTTCGTGTTGCTTTACTAATTTATAAATTGCTTTACTAATTTATAAAACGTTGTCTTTTTTACATTCGCTTCTTTCATAGCTTGTACAGCTGTAATTTCTTTTTGCTTCCATAGATTATAAGCTACAATAAACTCCTGACTAACTTGAGATTTAGGTCTTCCAAAAGATATACCACTGTTTAAGGCTGCATCAATTCCCTCTCGCTGGCGCTTGCGAATACGTTCTCGTTCTTCTTGAGCCATCCAAGATAAAATTTGAAGAACTAAATCCGCAATGAAGGTTCCTAAACTGTCCTTATACTGAGTTGTATCTAACAACGGCATATCCAAGACCACAATGTCCGCCTCAATCTCTTTTGTGATCGCATTCCACTCTTGTAAGATTTCTTCTTTATTGCGACCAAAACGATCTAGGGAATGTATGTAAAGAATATCGCCTTTACGAATCATTCGTTTTAATAATTGATATTGTTCACGATTGAAGTTTTTTCCACTTTGTTTATCAATAAAAATATCACGGGGAGAAATAACAACTTCTTGTATTGATTGAAGTTGACGACTTTCATTTTGATCTCGGCTGCTCACACGTATGTATCCAAATCTTCTATTTTCCATTTTTATACTCCTTTTGTTTTTCTCTTTCTCTAATTCTACCAAAAACGTTCGTAAAAGTGTGTGCGTTTCAGAATACGTTCGTAATTCGCTCTCAAACTTAAACGAACGATAAAAATGATAGATTTCTTATAAAAAACAAAAGTTCGTAAAGGTATACTATTACGGACGATTAATTTGATTATGTTTCAAAATGTAAAAAGAAAAAAGTCAAGGTTCTCTTTAAATTAATGAATTTTTTAACACCATCAAAAAATAAAAAAGTAAATTAATCCTTTTTATGAGTTAATTTACTTTAAGTTCGTATTTAACTATATTTTAATTTTTGTTACACCTTCTGGGCTATAATAGGGTTGCCAACGTGATTCTCTTTCTTTTAACTTTCTTTTCACCTAAAGCAAGTCTTTTTATGTTTATCGTCCCAAACTTTTAAAAAACATATTGTTGATACTTTATCGTTGTATCTCATTAGTATTCAAACTAAGCTCTACAGAATATTTTTTGAAATGAGAGCTAAATTCATGTTGAAGAAACATATGCTTGTAATAAGAGATAGTTTATAGCCGCCAAAAAGAGGAGAAAAAAATGAATTCAAATAAGATGGGGAAGTTAGCCTATATCGCTTTAGGGATAATAGGCGTTATTTTAGCTCTTGCCTCCTACCTGGTTGGTTCATATTTTGTAAAATATCTAGCTCTTGTTTTATTAGGGCTTTCGCTCATGCTTAATGGTTATGTTACGTATTTAAAATGGAAAAGTAGAGAACCATTTATTTACCTTGCTATAGGGTTTGTAGTTGTTGTAATAGCAATTGGAGAGCTTATAAGATTAGGGTAATACTCTATTTTCGTTGTATAAAGTAAGCGTTTATAACTTGAGGAGTTTCAAGCATTAAAATTTAAGTTGCTATAAACTATCTCTTTTGTATACATTTATACCCTTAAATTAAACTCTTTCTTTTCCTAGCAACGAATAATCAATTAGTATTGGCAAGTCCATTGCCTCAGAGGTTATCATCCCACCAGGCTTGCTGATCATTAAACCTGAAATAGCCATTAATTCCTCAACTCCCTCACATTATCCGAAAATTCTCACATCATGATTGGAATCTTTCAATTTCTACTCTAACTGTAGTTTAATATCTTGTTTTTACCACAAATAATAGAAAATTGAATGGGTATAGATATGAATTAATGTCCTAAAGAAAGGTTAAAATCCCTTTTGTTTTCTACCATTTATGTTAAGGTTTGATGAATTTATAACCTTTTACTACTTTATTTTTATAGGTATGTAGAGTTATACGTTTATTTATGACAATTGCTTTCAACACTTTGTACTTACCTAGTAAATTTATCACTTGCTAAAAAGGTTCTATTCTTATGATTTTATCACATACACTATATTAGATTTTGATTTGAATAAGGAGGTAGACATGATATATCCTCAATTTCCAATCTATAGTTATATGAGAGTAGATCCCGTTTTAATTAATGATATTGAAAAAGCTATTAATGGGGAGTATAACGCTATTATCTGCTACGAGCAACTAGCTAAGATTGCACCCACAAAAAAAGAGCGTGAACGTATTCTGGAGATAAGAAAAGACGAAATTAAGCATTATCAAACATTCTCTACAATTTATGCAAATCTAACAGGTAAACAGTTTGAAGCCAGCGTTTCAGAGAAGTGTCCAAACACTTATAAAGAAGGGCTGCAAGTTGCTATTGAAGATGAACAAGAAACGGTAGACTTCTATTTGGATATTTCAGATAAAGCACAAGACCTATATACTAAAGAAGCGTTTCGGCGGGCTGCCGCAGACGAACAAAATCATGCCGTATGGTTTTTATATTTTTACACCGACCTTTAAATTATGTACATAAAGAGATCAACAGTGAGTTGATCTCTTTATTATTTACTTATATAAGAGAATAATTCCCTCCTTCTATATCCTTATATATTACTATTGGAAATGGACACACAGGGAGCATCCTCCAGCTCCTAATCCTCCTGCAACTACACCGATTACAAAAGCTAAGAAAGAAGCTAACCATTTATTAAACGTCACTTTCTCGCCTTCTATATCATCTAACCCTTTTTTGGGAATGGGCATTAAGACAACCGCAATAAGTGCTAAAATTCCATATATAAAATTCATGCCTTTTTCAGGCATCAAGTGATACAGATAACTTCCGATCAAGCTGCTGATAAATATGCTGATTCCCATATAAATGATTGAACTTTTCTGTAAGAAACCACTCTTACGATAAGCCCAAACACCGCCAATTGTCGTGAAAAATACTTGTATACCCTCTATACAAATCATTCCAGAGATAATGGAACATAATAACCCACCCATAATAAAATGACGCTTTTTTTTTCTTTGTCAATTTCCTCATCCCCATTTATATAGTAAAAAAAAAGCCAACTTCTCTTATAGTAAGAAAAACCGGCTCTTATACAAACTTATTGTTTATTTAATAATCATGACAGGACAATGTACTCTTTTAGCTACTTTATGGCTGACACTACCCAATACCATTTCCTGCAGAGAGTTTAACCCACGGCTTCCAATTACTACAAGATCAAATTCATGTTTGTTGGCATACGATACAATGGTTGGTCCCGGATCACCACGTTCTATTTTAAGCTCATAGCTTACGTTTTCCTTTTCGAACGTGCTCTTTACCTCTTCTAAAGCCTGCTGTCTTTTTTGCTTCAGCTCTCCATGTAATACCTCTGTTTTAACTTTTGAAAGGTCAATGACAGAAATAATTTCTACTTTCGCTCCTGGTACGAACGAAGCTACATTTATAGCATGTTTTGCAGCTCTTTTAGAGTGTTCTGATCCATCTACAGCTAATAAGATCTTTTTATACATACATTGTCCCCCTATCAATGATTTGATGGTTTTGCGTTTGGTTTATTATAAGTGGCCAGTTTTTGAACGAGCTCATCACTTACATCATTTAAACCAGTTAACTTCACTTCAGCAGATGTTTGTTCTTTTAATTTCAATACGACTTTATCGATTGCTGCTACAGCTGAATCATCCCAAATATGAGCTTCTGAAAAATCGATGAGAATAAGATCTTGCTTTCCTTTAAATGCAAAGGAATTTACAAAGTCTTGTACAGATGCAAAGAATAACTGACCTTTTACATTGTAGACTGTTCGATGTTCGGACTCTTTTGATGAAACTTCTAATTTTGAAATTTTAGCTACAAAGAAAATGGCACTTAAAATAACACCTGCGATTACCCCTTTTGATAAATCGTGTGTGGCTACAACAGTAATAACTGTAACAAGCATAACCACTGTATCTGTTAAAGGTACCTTTGTTAAGGTACGAAGTGAAGACCAATCGAATGTACCAATGGATACCATAATCATGACAGCTGCTAAAGCAGCCATTGGGATTTTCACAACCCAGTCTCCAAGTACTAAGATGAGAAACATTAAAAATACACCAGCTACGAATGTTGATAAACGACCTCTTCCGCCTGATTTTACGTTAATAACGGTTTGCCCAATCATTGCACAACCGGCCATTCCGCCAAAGAAACCAGCAACGATATTCGCAATCCCTTGCCCTCTGCTTTCTTTGTTTTTATTACTTGGTGTATCTGTCATATCATCTACAATCGTTGCTGTTAACAGAGATTCTGTTAATCCCACAATTGATAACCCTAATGCAGTAGGAAAGATAATGGATAGTGTCTCCATATTTAATGGAACATTAGGAAGTGAAAACATCGGTAAAGATCTTGTGATTTCCCCTAAGTCTCCTACCGTTCGTAAATTAAATCCTCCTACAATTGCTGCAACAGTCATAACAATAATGGCTACTAATGCGGAAGGAACAGCCTTGGTAATACGTGGTAAACCATAAATAATGACCAGTGTTAAGGCTACAAACACGTATGTCATCGTGGAAATTCCTACGAAGTGCGGAACTTGTGCCATAAAAATTAAAATTGCTAATGCATTCACGAATCCTACCATCACGGAGCGTGGGATAAATTTCATAAAACGGGCAATCTTAAAGATACCAAAGATTAGTTGAATAACACCTGTTAAAATGGTGGTAGCAAATAAATACTGAATCCCGTGATCTTTAACCAACGTAACCATTAATAATGCCATGGCTCCTGTTGCAGCTGAAATCATGGCAGGACGTCCACCGACAAATGCCATCACTACTGCGATACAAAATGATGCATACAATCCAACCATAGGATCAACACCTGCAATAATGGAAAAGGCAATTGCTTCTGGAATGAGTGCAAGAGCTACTACAATACCTGAAAGGATATCCCCTTTCACGTTACCGAACCATTCCATTTTTAATTTATTTAACATGATAACCAAAAACACCTTTCTATTTATACTAATGAACTTTTCATACACGTTTATTTAATTTTCTCTTTATCATTGCACGTGTAAAGCAATTAAGACATGGAACTTATAGAACTAAAATAGTACGTTTATGGTACTTTTAATTCATAAAAAAAATCAGTAAGAACTATTATGTGGTTTATTTTTAGTATTCTCTTTCATCCTAAAAAAACACATCACGTCTTTCTTTTACACTGAACCCTTATTGATAAAATAAAGAATTCATTTCATTTATCTTTTGTTCATTTAATCGGAATGCTTCTGTAATTTTATTTTCCAAATCCTCCGTAATCCTTCTCTTACCAACTTCCACTAATGCAATTAATGAAAAGCTACAATTAACCATTTTAGCGAAGTTTCGTTGGTTTAAATTATAGCTTTTTCTAATTAATTTAATGGTCTCTTTATCCATGCCATCACCTCTTTCCTTTTTATTAATGGCTTCTAACTCTCATAGAAGCCGAGACGTTGTTAACAAATAAAACTCTAGCAGACATAAAATAAAATGTCTATCATTTTTTGTTCCGAAAACGAACTTTTTTGGAACTCTTAATGTATCTATATCTAAAAGAAATGTTATGATGGCGAGGAATTTGTTACAATAGTAAAATGTAAATAAACAATCCATGCAGGAGATGGTTTAGTGATTATTGGTTATACCCGTCCATATAGCGAAGATGAAAATTTGGACAAACAATTACAGGCTTTGCAACCCTATAATTGCGAAAAAATTTATCAAGAGAAAACAAATTCCTTAAAAAAGAGAGTGCAATTTGATGAGATGTTAACGTCTCTCCATGAGGGAGATACAGTAGTTGTCTATAAATTTTATTGTATCGCGGACTCTACTCGACACCTTATTGAATTAATTGAATATCTTTCGGAAAACCATATTCATTTTGTATCTATTCTGGATGATGTTGATACTTCAACGTTAGAAGGAAAGACATTTTTCAATACCATTAAACGTATTGGTCAATTTCAACATGATGTCATCAGTGAACGTACGAAAGCTGGTCTTGAAGAAGCAAAATTGAAAGGAAAAAGTGGCGGTCGTCCTAAAAAACCTGACTATAATGTTCATCGCGCACTTGAGATGTATTGGAGTAAGAAATATACAATTGCTCAAATAACAGAAGCTACAGGTATAAGTAAGACTACTCTATATCGTTACTTAGATAACTGAAACATAAAACCTCATGTAAATTCATGGGGTTTTGTTGTACATAGGAATAGCAGACATAAAGACTATTCCTATAGGGACTAGCATATGTATAAAAGGTGTACTTTTTATACATCAAAATCTCTTTGGTTGTGCTCCTAAACGTTAGTATATCAACGATGTATAAAAAGCTGCATAAAGCAGAAATCGTAGCTTGACTGGAACCCTTACCTACCAAGGGTTCTTTTTTGTCGTGTCTTCCGGAAAGAGTGTTTATGGTGCGACAAGAAGTCGCTTTCTTACAGTGTAGCTAACGCTACTTATCTAGACGCGAAGATGATCTCCATCCAAAACGGCATTCTTGGTAACGAGTTTGTCGGTTGCATGAGGAAATGCGGAAACAGAGGACAAATGCATGGTCCAGAATACTGCTAGGAGAAGATAGGCATGGTAAACGAAAGTGAAGGTTTGTAAGCTTCGTTACTCTTAGCTCAAGATAATGCATAGATTGGCTTGGGTCTTGGTAAGAGGAACAGTAGAATTATAATGCTACTCTGATGCGTCCCGCATCTTACCCGGAGTAAAGAACCTACCTACCCCTATCGTATCTGTAGAATGTGGAACTTGGTAAGCCCTATGTCATCTGCATCAGCAGTAGAATGACTGCAAAGTCAAACGATGTGACAGAGGGTATGGGATATGAGAAAAAGCTAAAGCCGTTAACTTGAAAGGGAACAGGAAAGCAGGAACACTGTATAACTGGACGGATATTGTCGTCTTTATGGACAATGACAGGCTCGAAAGAGCGCCCACTTCTCATGGGTCTTCAACACGAAAATAAAGTTGTGGCTATCTTCTAACGAAAAGGAGCGTGCTGTTATGAATACCTCTCTACGAGCGTCGGCGCACGTCTCGCATAAAGATTGGTACTCTATTGATTGGAGTATTATACAAAAATATGTAGCGAAGTTACGACAAAGAATTTATCGTGCCGAACAACAAAATCAACAAAGAAAAGTAAGGAAACTTCAACGTTTACTCCTTCGGAGTAAAGCAAATCTACTGCTTTCTATTCGCAGAGTAACACAACAAAATACCGGAAAGCGAACACCTGGTGTAGACGGCTATACGGTCTTCAAACCAAATGAACGTATCACACTATATCAACAACTGTTAGGATATAATGTCTTTCAACATCGCCCAAAGCCAGCGAAACGAACGTTTATCGCTAAGAAAAATGGGAAGCTAAGACCTCTCGGTATTCCGACGATACGAGATCGAGTGTATCAAAACGTAGTAAAGAACGCACTGGAACCTCAATGGGAAGTTAGATTCGAAGCCACTTCCTACGGTTTTCGTCCTAAACGAAGTACACACGATGCTATAAGTAACCTCTTTAACAAGCTGAACACAAATAGTAAGAAAAAGTGGGTATTTGAAGGAGATTTCCTAGGATGTTTCGGTGCGTGACGTTAATCTGAAATTTCAATAGAAATATTGATTGGGATGATTTAGTAATAAACTGCAATTCTGATAGAG
>NZ_JBHZOR010000019.1:0-39478 GCF_042787605.1 Priestia sp. YIM B13491
AAAGCCTGGGTTTTAGACAAGACGATCGATACAAGGTATAACTAGTTATAACATACAATAGAAATAGAAAGCAAATGTAAATAAATTAACTATATTTTCAATTAAATAATATAGTAGTAATTTTTAATCTATGTGATAGCGTTGGTATAAATTATCTTCGGTGGGGATTAAGGGGGATTTTATTAATAAGCCGTTCTCCAGCTTCCATGTGATTTCCACACAAAGGGCATTTTTGGTGATTGTCGTAAGAGAAATCTTTTCTCATCCAGCCCTTACAATCTTCTACTGTACATTCCCAAACCTCTGTTTGTTCTTGAGCTAAAGGTTCTTGATTTTTTTTGCCGTAATAATACATACTAACATCACTACTCCTCTCATTATAGTATACCTTATAAAGGAGTGATAAATACGTTATACCTTTTAATGCATACGTATTTTATCAGTATCAGTCTCTTATTTAAAATTTATAAAATAGGAGTAAAAGGGTTAAATCTGGATATTAAGGTATAACCATCAATGTTTGATTAATAATAGTGAAAGTGATGATAAAAATATAATAAAGAGCAATTTGCATTTGTAAACTGCTCTTTTATTTATGTATATTCATGTGCAATACTCCCTGGGCATTATTCTAAAGGAATCCCTCTTTTTATGTCGAAAATTAGTAAGTATTAAGGAGGGGGTTAGATGCCTAAAGATTTAGTGAAAGAACTGTTAGATAAAGGCTTTAAAGTAGTGGACTTAACATGTGTGGGCACTATAAATATCATTTCAGCAAAGGAACTGTCTTTAGAAGAAATAAGTACTGACGCCATAGTTGGCATGCTATCACTAGATGAAAACAGCATTAAGTTTTCTCTTGACGAAGAACTCCCTTATTTTGAGGCAAGCACTAAACCATTAGCTGGATATATCAATTCAGAAAGCAAACTGCCCATAATGGAGGATGCAATTATTGATTACAAAGTGTATGTTAAAGAAGCAATTCTTCAGTCTAAGTAGTCAGCAAAGGAGCAGTTTGTACTTGTAAACTGTCTTTTTATTTATAGGAGATAATTGACTGCTTTTAATTAAATACGATATGGAGTTCTAATGTGAAAACTTCAAAATACTTGCGGCTAATCTCCCTAACACTAATGCTAGCAATCTAAAAATGAAACTAACATCCCGTACTATAATAGAAAAAAACTAAATACTAGGGGAAATGAATGATGGAAGAATTAAAACAAGAAGACCAAGATGCAGGTAAACTGTATGAGAAAGGGTTTAAGTGGATGCGTTTTGTCAGCTTTTTTATGGTTGTGAACCTCATTTTCACCGTAGCTTTAGTAGCAGTTGCCTTAGTAGCCCCTCAAATTCAAGAAAATTTTCAATGGGTAGCATTTGGTGTATATGGGTTTACAGTACTTTATCTCATCTTTATGCGTGAAGTAGCCTTTAGAAAGACATATGGATCTTTGGTAGTTTGGATGCGAACTGTATGGAATTTTAGCTTTATTGCTAGTGCGTTCGGGGCCGTCACTATGTTTGTGGGAAACACTCACTGGACTTTATTTTAAAGGGATTGCCTGTTTATGTTGAAAGTAAAAATAAAGGAGGAATACATATGAATCCATACGAACAATTCCAATTAAATAAAGAAGTAGAAGAGATGGCTAAACAACGAATTGAAATCCATAAAATGCGAATGGAATTATCTGAAGAGCTGGAAAACAACTGGGGTAATAAAGAACTTCAAGATAGAATCATTGAATTAGAGGAAGAAAGCCAAAAACTTAAGAAGAAAATTGAGGCTTTACAAGCTAACTTTTAAGTATCCTTTCAGGATGCTTTTTTGGATTAAAGTGTTTTTACCAGAGCTATATGTGTGAACTTAAGTGAATTACTACTTTCTTAAGTGATGTCTAGAAGTTTTTCTATGAATGGGCTCAGAGTCGAGATATTCAGTTTAGAAAAAAGACAAGTAACCTATTGCTTGCATTGGAATAACTACAAATAGCAAGCATCAACTATTTTGCTAGCATGTCTAACACCATAGAAATACAAAAGGGGATTACTGCCTTGCCCCGTAAGCTTTTACCCTATTATAAAATATCGTCTCTTTCATTCCTATTTCCTTCATAAAGGCTACAGTAGTGATTTTTTTAGGTGTCTATTTTTTAAAAAGTCTATCCCATTTTTTAGAAAAGTAATAATGGGATAGCTTTCTTTTTTATTAGGGGGGGCGCCCACAAAAATCGAATTTTGTACGCTAAGGAAATACTCCAGCTAAAAAAAGCCGATTTCCTTTATATTAAAGGAATCGACTTTTTATTTGTCTTACTCAATTAAAATGCCCTACCGTGGAATAGGAATATGAACTGTCTTTTATCCAAACCAACAAAAAACGAGATTTCTCAATAATAAATTGAGAAAAAATGTATCTAAGTAAATTGGCTTTTGGCGGTGCATGACACCATGTTGCCATAATGTTATATGTAACTATTATAATACTATTACTTTTGGCTGTACCGAGATTTCAATACTCTTTCTTAAGGTATTACTGATGAAGCATTCCTTTTCTGCCCGGACAGAAACTTCTTCTAATTTTTCCACAGTAATACTTGAATCGGTTTTAATCGAAATTACCGGCTTGTGAATTATTTGTTTGAACTGCAGCTTTCCGTCTACCTTTTCGACAACGCCCTCGGATGAAACCTCAAGTTTTTCCACTTCTATTTTCCTGTTACTAAGCATAGCTGCAAGTGTAATCATGTAACAATTGTTCGCTGAGGAAATAAGCAGTTCCTCAGGATTAGTGCCGATGCCAGGTCCGTCGAGTTCCTTCGGGACCGATACTTCAAGGTTCGATCCTCCTGGTAAACGAATAATTCCATTACCCTCGCGGTTTCCTTGCCATGATCCATTTACAATAAAATAAGAACTTGTCATTTTGACTTCCCCTTTGATATTTTTATATGTTACACATTATAATCGTATCGGCAAGGAACGGGCTCCGCAGAATAGTGTGCGTTACTCTTCCTTATAGATAAAAAGATGCTGATCCAGATCCATGGCTGTCAAACCACACTAGTAAATCAAATCAGAAACAAAAGGGACGTTACAACAAACATTAAAAGAATATCTAGAACTCCACCGAATGTAGGAAGAATAGAGATGTTTTCTCTATACACGGAAATGCAGATGAGTTTGTGAAATTAAAATCGTTTTGAAAAAGTAAATAAAGTTTATTTTATCTGAGTAATCATTACTACGACAACCCTAGAGTTATAACTCTAGGGTTGTTTTGCTATAGTATCGATAGAATACTAATTCCGCATAGGATATACATTTTAAATCAATTTAATGCAAAAAAGCTGAGAAACTTAACTTCCTAGCTTTTTTGAGTTTCTATCGCTAATAGGAAAAGGGTTTTTTGACTTTCTATCTAATGTGATAAGGTAAGAAGTGTGTAGAAGCTGTGTTAACATCTCTACATACTAATTTAAAATAATAGGAGGAGGTGTTTGAATATGAATAAAATGGAACTAGTTAGGGCTGTTGCAACAAAAGCAGAACTAACACAGAAAGATGCTGAAAAAGCTGTAAATGCGCTACTGGAAACAATTTATAACACACTTGCCAAGAAAGAAAAAATCCAACTGATTGGATTTGGGACATTTGAAGTGCGGGACCGTGCAGCACGAACAGGTCGTAATCCTCAAACAGGTGAAGAAGTAGATATTCCTGCTTCGAAAGTGGCTGCTTTTAAAGCAGGAAAAGAATTAAAACAAGCTGTTAAATAACATCGTATATTTGCAAAATTGTATAAAAATTTATGTGTTGATTCCAAAAGATTGAAACTTAGTTTTATACATTAAGTATTCATCTTTGCTTATCTCTTTCACTTTTATACCTACCAATATATCATGCTTATTCAGTGCCCCTTAACAAGGATAAATATTTTAAAGTCTCAAAGTCCATTTCCTCTTTAAGGTAGAACTTTTTATAATTTATTCATAAGGGAGCTAATTTGATGTTAAAAGAAATCGAAATGTTGAATTTGGGAATTAATTTATGTAAACAGATTAAAGATTTATTAGAAGAAATTGAGCAGGAAAATTAAGGTGAATATAATATATAATCAAAGGAGCACAAACCACATGCGGTTTGCGCTTCTTTAAATAATAAATACCAATAAAAGTAAAATGAAAAATCCACCAATAGATTGACAGTTTAATGCTTTATGGTATTAAGTTAGCTTATCATTATCGATAACTTGTCTGGCGTTAAGTGGTTTTTTGAAGGTAAATAAAATTCAATTCATACACCATTAGGTGAGAATATTTATTCTAACGTATCTATGATTAAATTCAAACTAAGAAGTGCTTGTTCGAGGTTTGATTTTACAGTTATTTTACTAAAATTAATTCCAAGTTGTATCATGGTCTGAGCAACTTCAGGACGGATACCAATTAACATGGTTTTTACCCCAAGTAAATCTAATGCCTCAATGATTTTAAAAATTTGATGGGCAACCATAGTGTCCACAATCATAACACCAGAGAGATCAAATAGAAGGTGAGATAACTTCAATTCATTTGCTTTCTTCAACGTTTCGTCTAGTAAGAGAGTGGCTCTTTCCGTATCTACCTCTCCAATTAGAGGGAGTATAGCAATTCCTTTTGTGATAGGGACCATAGGGACGGATAATTCAAGGAAGGCACTCTTTGCTTTTTTTAATGTTTCATGATGGAAATTAACATAAGTCAAACTAAAAGCATAAACAGCTTTATCTAATAAAGGATCAATAATCGAGCTTAATTCAAATGCCGTGTCTATCGGCATGTTGTGTTTTTTTATTTCTTCTTTAAGTACTTCCCATATAAATTTCCGATAATAACTTGTGGTCTCTAAAGCCTCACTCAGAGAAACCCCTAGATTTGATGCCAATTCTCCTGACTCTTTGCCCCATTTCAATATTCGATCGAAACTTGTATTTTGATCGAGGTTTAACATGATTGCTTCTCCAAAATGGTTGATGAAGTTTGCTCTCATTTCAATAATTTTTTCATTTGTAAGATTGAAATTTCTTGTTTGTTTAAGGTCTACCATTCTATTTGTATGTACTTTATGCGCAATTTCATACTTTTTTTCTACGATTTTTTCTCCTAGAAAGTGCAAATTATTCATTGAATTTTGTCCTCCGATCTTACCTTATCTAAAAAGGTAATTTTCATTATTTTAACATTTAAAATATGAGCTACATAATTAGATTTTTTAGATAATTTGATTGTTCCTAAGGTAGTAAGAGTCATTGTTATTAATTCTTTAATTTCAAGAACTCGCTTTATAGTAACTAGCTCTATAAACTACAAATAAAGCTAGCTGTGTTAAGCTAGCTTTATATTTTCATGGCGTTTTTCTATAAGTTTTCAACTGCTTGTTTATCTTTAAGCAATTCTTCTTTATTCTCTTTTATTTTCTCCAATTTTGAATTTCCATAAGATTCTCTTCAAGGTCTTTTGCAAAAACAATAGTTATAATACCAATATCTCGATATTTTTTCAACTACCTTCTCCACTTTTGTTACAAAAAACATAACTTCATGATTGATGATACTAGAAGACGAAAAGAAATGATTTATTAGTAAGAAAATCTCACAAAGTGCTCAAGTGAAAAAGTCCGAATAAGGGACACTTTTTATGTAGTGACCCTTATTCGGATTATAGTTCAACTCGTCCAGGTATTTTTTTATTAAAATTGAATGATTTTATCGTATGGATATTCAATTTTTATCGAGGTTTGGTCTTTTGTTATTCAAATTCACACGCGATTTTTTATTGTCTACGAGATGCTTAATTTCTTTAAAGCTTACAAACCGTTTATTTTGTTGATCTAAAAGTCGAAAACGAAGGGACTTCAAGCTTGTGCTTAGTGTAATGGTTGTTGCTTTCTGTAATGGTGGCGTAGACTCATGCGCCTTTTCTAAATTATAGTTGGGAACTCTTGGAGCCAAATGATGTACATGATGGAAACCAATATTACCTGTTACCCATTGTAAAACTTTAGGGAGCTTGTAATAGGAGCTACCATCAACCGCAGCCTTCACGTAATCCCACTCTTCTTCTCTTTCAAAGTAGGAATCCTCAAATTGATGCTGTACGTAAAATAGCCAAATTCCAAGTGAACCTGCTACAAAAAGGATGGGAGCTTGAACGAGCAGAAAAGCTTGCCAACCAATACTCCAACATAAAAGTGCATACACCGTAACAATTGAGAAATTGGTCAAATACGTGTTCAAACGTTCCTTTCTCTTCGCGTCTTTTCGATTCAATCGGTTAGAAACGAAGAAAAGATAGATGGGACCTAAGCCAAACATAACAATTGGATTGCGGTAAACTCGGTAAGCTAACCTGCCCCAGTAGGAAGCTGCAATATACTCATCAACTGTCATGACCCACACATCACCAGTTCCTCGTTTATCTAAGTTGCTGCTCGTAGCATGATGAATCGAGTGGCTTCGTTTCCACTGTTCATACGGAAACATGGTGATAACCCCACTGATTGTACCAAGGATATTATTTGCTTTTCGGCTTTTGAAAAATGATTGATGACAACAATCATGGAAAATAATGAAGATTCGGACGACGAACCCGGCTGTAACAATAGCTAATGGCAGTGTTAGCCAATAAGAAACGGACAAACTTTTATAAGCTAGAAACCAAAGTAGTAAAAACGGTAGGAATGTGTTTATTAATTGCTTTATACTCGATTTCGTATTGGATTTTTCAAAAGGTGCTACATTTTTTCTTAATTCAGTCGTTTTTTGTTTGCTCATGTGTTCCTCCTTACATCTTTACCATATTTAATATACAGCTCTTCTTTACATTTATAGTAGAACATAGTAGCTGGTATTAAAAGATATAAACGTCAAGTAGTTAATATGACAATTGTCATACATGTGTGAATGTATTTTCTTAATAAAAGGAAAAGGGTGTGAAAAAATTCAGTTTCATTAAAGCATTAGCATTATTTCAGTCCTAGCTATGTAATGGTGCTCATAAACCTGTACCTTTTCAACAGGTTTTGAGCCACTATTTTTTTAATATATTGCGAACAAAAAACTACCTCCTCTAAATGATGACTAGGGCCGGTAGTTTTTCAGAGCTATGAATGTTCAACTTTTGTTCATTTTGGTATAAAAACTCTTTAACAATTTCATCATATCACGCCCCGATGTTCTAGACAGTTTATCATTATCTTCATGCGTACTCACATACCAGCTGCCCTTGTCATCTTCATTTAATCTATATACCTTACCGTTTCTACTATCTGTATAAAAGTCTCCATCCTTCAGTCTCAAACGATCCCCCCTCTACCACGTATATACCCTGTATTGTACCCAAGATATCCATTTTATAAAAAATTTCATCTACACAAAAACAGCAGGGCTCTTAACACGCTTACTATTTTGTATGTAAGCTACATATGTGGAAAGTCAATTGAATTTATTTACTCCTAGTAGATCTTAAATTAATCTTTTTACAATAGGATTTCACGCTTGAAAGGGTCATTTTTCCTGTATTTGCTATATTCGGTTTTATATGTTACGATTAAGTTAATTATTTTTGTTCGGTGTAGGATTAAGAGAAGAGAAATCTCTTCCATAGAAATTTTCATCTTAAGATAGTATGGTTGGACAAGGGTAGTAATATAAGTGTGGAGTATTCCACACTAGGAGGCAATATTATGGAACAAGGTACAGTGAAATGGTTTAATGCAGACAAAGGCTTCGGTTTTATCGAAATCGAAGGCGGAGACGATGTATTCGTACATTTCAGCTCTATTCAAAGTGAAGGCTTTAAATCGTTAGACGAAGGTCAAAAAGTAACGTTTGATATCGAACAAGGTCAACGTGGAGCACAAGCTGCTAACGTTCATAAAGTAGCATAATCAAAATGAGTAAAAAGACTCCACCTGGGAGTCTTTTTTACTTTTAATTCCACTAGCTAGAAAAACCAGACTTAAAAGTCTGGTTTTTTAGACAAAACGAACGGTACAAGATGTAGACTAGTTAAAACATACACTGGAAATATAAAGCAAATAAGGATATCAATTTGTTAAAGAGTTTAATTGTAGTTAAAAAAATCAGAAGTTTTTGGTGATTTACACAAAAATGTGGGTATGAATTATTTTTAATGGGGATTAGGAGACTCATCTAAAAACCGTTCTCGAGCTCTCATTTTATGGCCACATAAAGGACACTTTTGATGATTTTCATAAGAGAAGTTTTTTCTCATCCAACCATTAGACTCTTCTGATTGATATTCCCAAATTTCTGTTCGTTCTTTAGGTAAGGGTTCTTGACCTTTCTTCCTATGGTTATAATACTTAACTACATCATTCCTTCTAAATAGTTTACCTTTTAAAAAAGAGATATCAGGACCCCTATCTTTCTAAATTAAACCGCATTTTATAGATCCTATAAGAATTTATAAATACACGGAAGCGCGGATAAAATAAGGCATGAATTCGTCTTGTACAGATAAGTTAGAACAAGACTTCCATTGATAATAACACTGATTTACAATACGCAGGAATGAATAAGTAACATCTCTGGTTAAAGAGTACTTTTCTCATTTCTGAATTTGAGTAAAAGAAGGAGCACGAAACAGTTGAAAAATTTTTCTGATTTTCACTTAAGTAAGGACATTGAAAAGGCCATTCATAACTTGGGTTTTGAAGAGGCTACGCCAATTCAGGCTGAAGCTATTCCAATGGCTATGACGGGTAAAGATCTAATTGGACAAGCTCAAACCGGGACTGGAAAGACAACAGCTTTTGGTATACCCCTTATTGAGCGAGTTGAGCTTGATGAAGAAGCGATTCAGGGAATCGTTCTAGCGCCGACGCGTGAACTGGCGATTCAAGTAGCTGAGGAATTAAATCGAATTGGACAGGTAAAAGGAGTTAAAACATTACCCATTTATGGGGGGCAGGACATTAATCGTCAAATCAAGGCCCTCAAGAACAGACCGCATATTATCTCGGCAACCCCTGGACGTCTTATGGACCATATGAAAAGAAGAACGATTCGTTTAAATCATATTCGTACGGCTGTTCTGGATGAAGCAGATGAGATGTTAAACATGGGCTTTATTGAAGATATCCAAACAATCCTTGGTGGGATTTCTTCTCCCCATCAAACCTTACTATTTTCAGCAACCATGTCGAAGCAAGTACAAAGTTTAGCCCAGAAATTTATGAACACTCCTGAACTCGTGAGAGTAAAAGCGAAGGAGTTAACAGTAAAGAATATTGAGCAACGTTATGTGGAAATTCCAGATAATCGAAAGTTTGATGTTCTTTGTAATCTTGTAGATCTTCAAGCACCAGACCTTGCTATTGTGTTTGGACGAACAAAAAAACGTGTGGATGAACTTGCTGAAGGGCTAAAAAAACGTGGGTATGCAGCAGAAGGCATTCACGGAGACCTTACACAATCAAAACGTGCCGATGTGATTCGTCAATTCAAGGATCATACGATTGAGATTATGGTCGCAACCGACGTTGCAGCAAGAGGACTTGATATTACAGGTGTCAGTCATGTCTATAATTTTGATATTCCTCAGGATCCTGAAAGCTATGTTCATCGTATTGGTCGAACAGGACGGGCAGGTAATAAGGGATTGGCGGTTACATTTATAACTTCGAGAGAACGTCATCACTTAAAAGTGATTGAAGATGTTACGAAAACAAAGATGTCTAGACAATCGCCTCCCACTTCTAGTGAAGTAATGGCAGGAAGTCAGGAAGCAATCATACACCGCGTTTTGAACACCATCGACAAAAGAGAGTTCGGGGAATATAAACCTGTGGCGGAAAAGTTATTAGAAGAAGTGGATTCTGTTACTTTATTGTCAGCCACTTTAAAGCTCTTAACAAAAGAATCCAATATGGCCCCTGTCCAATTAACTGAAGTGGCACCACTTCGTAATGAAAAGGCAAAAACGGAGCGTAAGAGAAGTAGAGGCAGAAAAGAAACAGTATGGCGTGAAAAAAAGTATAGAAAATAATCTCTTACTGTTTTATGACTATGTACTTCATTAGTAGGTATTGAGGTTTATCACACCGTAAGGTGTCAACATACAACTCTCCCTTCGTGAACCAACTATCGAAGGAAGGTTGCCTACTTTTTTAACACATATATCAGAAAACCTATACGAATTGATGTAAACCTTTCTCAGCTCCATTATAAGAACCACACGGAAACTTTAATTGTTAATCCTTATGATTGTGAAGAACTAAAAAAATATCAGGCAAAAGAACTGGGTAAAAATAAAGAATCTTAGGAGATTTAATTTATGTCTTAAGATAAATGAAAGTAAAATTTTTATTATTTTTGATACGAGAGAGGATGAGGACCATGAGCATGAAAATATTTACTAATGGAGAAATAGTAAATATAAGAGTATCGAACGAATTAGTAACAATCTTAAAAAGTCATTATGTAAAAAACATGAAAAGATACTCTTATACGGTCAATGAATATCCAAGTACTTTTTTCTTTGAAGAAGAATTAATGAAACATGAATAATAAGTAGATAAAGAGGTGCTACACCTATGCTAAAATTTAAAGTTATTTTTGAATTTATAAATGGCAGGACAAAGGAATTAAAATTTCAAGCCAAATCAAAGAAAGAAGTCATTAGTCATATAACAAAAGATGAAAGATTCATTTCGAATGAAAAAGAGCTAGTGCATATCAATTTAAATAATGTGGTACAATTTATGGTTACAGAAGAAAAATAAGAATAATAAAGATAGGCATCTATTAATTGAGGTGCTTTTTATTTTGATAGAAATACTGATTTAAGAAATAAGCAATACTATAAGGTTTAGAGCTCTTTGATTCCATGACGTATCATCAGTGGCAAGCACTTACGAAAAACAGGTGATTTTTTTAAAGAATGGTAGCTCTAAACCTGCTATTATTAAGGCAGAGAATGAAGACGTTTTAAAACAATAAATTTCAAGCCATGAAGGTTGGTTTGAATTTAAAGAAATAGTAACCAGTAAAAGAACTATAAAAGTGTCTAGAAGATTAGAAACATTGACTTATCTCTCAATTAGAGAATATCGAAAACCAAGAGTAGAAAGATTTAATTAAATTTCCCTTTAAGGATACTGATTCATCAGTGTTCTTTTTTATTTTGAGAAAACAGGGAATCTTTTAAGACTCGTCGTATTAATATAGATAAAGAGGTGGTTGAATTGAAACTAGAACAATTAATTATCAATAATATTGAATTTAACGTTGAAAATTTTGAAGAAAAAACAATTACACATTCCACTACAGGTGAGCAGCTAAAAAAGATTGGTTTTGCATTTTCGGTTATAGGAAAAAAAGAGTATAACTTATATGACTTATTTTTTGAGAGCCCAAATTTTGAACTTACTATTGTTGATACAAATGAAAAACTTAAAATGAAAAATATTTCACACAGTACTTTCTATCAAGCAGCAGAGATATCAGATGACACAAAAGTCGTATTTAGAATTAAGTTACAACAAGAACCAGCCAAAGAAAAAGAACTTACAGAAGATCAGAAGTTGATGGTTAACGCTGTAAATGAGGTTGTGTTATCTAGGATAAGATTTAAAGTGTTAGTAGAAGTACTAGAAGAAAAAGGATTAATCAAAGGTGATGAATTATTTGGTGAGATTGAAAAAGTAGCTGAAAAAGACTTTGACACGTTAAAGAGAGAATTACTTTATGAAAAAGAGCTACTAAAATGAAGAAAAAAAGCTGCCAGTCCAAACGGGCAGCCCTTCCTTAAACCTTCTCAACAGTTCCCTCTACCATAAAATATAACGAGCCTTTACTTTATTTCTTCTTCCTGTTCTTGTTTGTTGAAGCTCCATTGTTATTTTCCCCTTCAGAAGCAGGAGAATTGGTACCTTTAGCTTGAGTTTCTTGCTTTTGATTGTTTACTGAGACTGCAGCCTCTTGAAGCTCTTCCACAACAGGAGAAGTTGTCACTTTAAGTTGGGATTCCTGCTTCTTGTTAGTTGAAAGTGTAACCTTTTCCTCTTTTGGAATGTCAGGAGCAGGTGCTGCAGCCACTTCTGCATAACTTTGGTCCACGTAATTAGTCCTATTTTGATAGACTTCGGAGTCAGAAAGTTCTGATTGTTCGATTCGTACTTCTTCCTTTCGAACAGTGTCTTTCATTTCTTTTGTCTCTTGAATTTTACGCTTGCCAACGACTACTTCTTCCACGACTACAGGTCTTTTCGTCACCTCAATTCGTTCCTCTGTAATAGGAATACGGATGATTTCATTCTCTGTCAATGGGCTGCCATCGTACTGACCGTCTATGACCGGACGTCTTTCTACATAGACTTCCTCACGGATAACAGGAACCTGGATAGTTCGTAGTTCTTCCACAATTTCCTTACGAAGTTGTACTTCACCGATCTGGACGCGTTCTTTTCTTACATCGAGTTGTTCTTCACGTAGTTGGACAGATTTTTGTTCTTCACTCTCGTATTGAATCTCTCTAATCGTATCATATGAAGGAATCGTTTGAGTTTCCTCTGTATCAATCATAACAAGAATTTTCCCTTTGTTCACATCCATTTCACACTGCTTCGCAGTAGAACTTTGAACCCCCATTCTAACAAGTTTTGAAGTTAGATCACTGGCTTGTTTAACAGGAGTCACTCCACCTGTCATCATGGTGAGAAAACTGTCCATCATCACACCTGCTAACGAACTTACTGCTGGTGTACCGACTTCTATCATCACGTCGGTTTCAGCTCTCAATCGCAGAGTATCACTTCTATTTTTTGCTACCACCATTATATCTGTTTCACGACATCCCTGACGTTTTAACCCCTCAATTGTGAACAGCGCTTCTTGCTCCGAATAAAAAGTTCCGACAACTCTTTTTGTTATTCCCATTCTCCCATCTCCTTAAAATTGAAGTAAACGCAAACATATCCTTACATTTAATTCCATATTTTTTATATACCCAGTGTTTTTTTATTTGAAACGTAGTACGAGTGACTGTATAAACGCCAAAATTTCGACAATATTTCTATTTATTTTGATACTTTTCGTTAGAAGAATGGTAAACGAAATTTGTTTATTTTTTGATAAAATTAATCGTAAATAACTTGTAAAATGTATATCTACAGAAGAGATTAAAAAAGGAAATAATCGGTTTTGAAGAAAAGTGGAGATTTGACTACATAAGATATAATAAGCAAAACTATTTTTCAAAAAAAGTTGGATTGGAATGTAAAAAGAAACATATCTTTTTGAAGATTTGTTTTTTTTATTTAATCATTTATAAAAATAAATAATAATTAATATCTGAAGTAAACTCATCAAGATACTGTAAGGTACCAAACCTTAGATTCGAATTGCATAACATCCAAACAATTGAAAGCAACTACTGGGGCTCAGACAGTAGTTGCTTTCTGTTGTTTGATGTATACCTTATTCATATTTGGTTTACATAATCACTATATGGGGAAGAGGTAAGCAATTCAGCAATCAATACGTGTTGTTTCTGGGTCCTAATATTCATCTATTAGTGAGTTTTTTATTAAGATGAAAAGAATGAAAAATGTTTTTATTATATAAGCAATATCAAAGGAGTTAAGATTTATGCAAAGTGTTCAAAGTGAGGATTTAAAGGATATTAGAGCTACAATTCTCGAAAAAAAAGAAGGTTTAGCTGAAACAAAAAGACAAGAACTTGCAGATACTCATCATATTTATACAGAGCTAACAAATTTCCGCGTTGATCTTATTACAATTTATGGGGAATCCATTTTGATGGAAAAAGATGTAGCTATCGATACTATAAAAAAGTGGGGAGAAAACATAGCTGATCTATTAGTGAATCATGGTCTTCCATTAAACCTTGCTTTAGAGGAAATTAGTTTTTATCGAAATGAAATTGGAGAAATCATTAAAGAAAAAGGGGAAGATAACCAATTTTCTTTAGATACTTTTCACTCCATAACTTCTCATTTTAATACTGTTGTGGATGATGCTATTCAATGGGTAAGTAAATCATATGTAAAAGGTTATACAGAAAAGATAAATCATGCAAAGTATGCTATTGATGAACTTTCTATTCCAGTTGTCCGCATGACAGAAGAAATAGGAATTCTTCCCTTAGTAGGCGATTTAGATACAAAAAGAGCACAGATTTTAATGGAAAATGCTTTAGATAAAGGAAAGGAGTACAAATTAAAATGGCTAATCTTTGATCTATCTGCCGTCCCCATTATTGATACAATGGTAGCTGATCAACTTTTCAAAGTAATAGCAGCACTAAAACTTTTAGGAATTAACGTCATTATAAGTGGAATGCGTGCAGAAATTGCTCAAATCATGGTCAGATTAGGCATAGAAGTGAAAGGTATCAAAAGTTTTTCTAGTTTACATCAAGCTGTTGATTATGCAAATTCATTCACAGAATCTTTAAGATAATCCGCAAATCATGGATCTATGCTCGGATTTCTTAATAGTACCAGAGAAAACTACCTTCATGCTGGACTGCACTTCAATTGTTAGACAGAAGCTAATAATTGGGGCTTTTATGTACATATAATAGCCACATCTAATTCTAGATGTGGCTATTAATATTCAGTTTTATTACCGAGAAATCAAATTATGGTGCGACAAGAAGTCGCTTTCTTACAGTGTAGCAAACGCTACTCATCTAGACGCAAAGGGAATCTCTGTTCGAAACGGCATGCTTGGTAACGAGCCTGTCGGTTGCATGAGGAAATGCGGAAACAGAGGACAAATGCATGGTCCAGAATACTGCTAGGAGAAAATAGGTATGGTAAACGAAAGTGAAGGGGCTCTCTCTCCGGTTGGCACTCAAACACGATTGTTCGAGTGCCAAGAGGGTCTTCGTATAAAGACATTGTCAATTCCTTAATGCCTCCCCCGGCCCGCCTACCATTGACAACTGTGTAGTCCCTACTTTGAAGATAAGTCTTCTCTATCCGCAGCTTCGGGTGGTGTTTCCATCCATCCGTTTTCTATCATGATATCAGCTGCATCATTAACAAATCCTGATATATCCTTTAAAAAATTTGCATACATTAGCGCTAAATCGCGCCTTCCGTTTACAGCTACTGAATTTCCAAAATTTCTTACTCTCATCGAAAACATATCCATTTTATGAAATACCATTAATTTATCGGAAAAAGGAGAAGATGTTGAAGTGGTCACTAAATGATCAATTAATTCCGGAGAAGGCAAGTTATCATCGTGAAGTTTTTTTATATAGCCTTCAATCGCTTTATAAGTAAGTTCTTCTCCTTTTATAAATAACTCTCGAATCTTTTTCGTTTTTGTCACTTGACTAAATGCCATTACTAAGGCTTTGCTTGCCACGTTAGTCTCTAGATTATCGTATAAATGGGCAATTTCTAATGCATGTAAAGGTCGAACATCTCCAATAAAACCTTTTAAATAATTTTTGTGTGCTATATTTACTTTTTGTGGTGTCGGAATAATAGGCGATTTAATAACCAACCCTTTATTTATTGAAATATCTTTGATCTGTTCCCCCAATTTTATAGTTGATTCCATACAATGAAGGGAAAATTTCCTTATATCCTCTCTATACATTAACGGTATTCCTACACTGTAAAGACTAAGTCCTACTTTAGTTACATATCTTAAATAATGTACATAGAACTCGTCTTCAAATAATTTTGGAGCATCAAGATTAACATCTTCTTTTGTAAAACCATGTGGAATAGGAAAGTTCTCTTTTATGAAAATATCTTTTATGGTTTTCTGAAATTCTTTACTTAAGTTTAGTGCATTTTCCAATAATTTTTTTATGTCTTGGTCTTCAACATGTTGAAGAAAGTAACTTAGAATACATGTAGACATGCTATTGCCCATATATGTAGCCCAAAGTTTACCCATTTCCGCAGAAATTAATTTTTCCATATAAAATCTCCTACATCAATTTTTTCTTAGATTTACCATTAAAAGAATATATATTCTTTTAATTCCCAAACTTTAGTTTTTCCAGAAAAGATTATTTGAATGAGTTTCAATCTGTCCATGGGTAAAGTAAAATACTCCATTACAAATTACGTATATTAGCTCTAATTGGAAGAATAATACTCTTATCTTTTAATTTGGAGGAATCTATAATGAAGAAAGCACATATTTTAATTGTTGGTAGCTGTTTATGTTCAATCATTTTTGGTTCTGTTAATACTTACGCTTATACACCGGAAAAACTTCCTACGTCCCAATCATCAGACCATTGGAAAGTAAAGATAGACAAACCCGATGTTAAGAACTTAAAGGATAATGATGAGTTTAATACCTATAGTATCGACGTGAGTAACCTAGGTTCAAATGTTTATGACGCTACAGTAGAAATCTATGGAGATGAGCCAAATACAAATACTAAAAGCGAATTAATTACATTTGAAATACCTGAATCACAGAATTTCTTCCATCATCAAAATCAACCTATTTCGGTTGACTCAAAAAACATTGAAGTAGTTGTAACATGGAAAGAAGAACCCTTTAGAGTTATGAAGGATGGAAAGAAATATCCTGCACGAAAGTTTAGACAAACATTCTTATTCCCACAAAAGTAAAATTAAGAGCCCTCTTTATTTAAAAGGAGGCTTTTCTTTATTTACTCTTCATTTACAGAATCAATTGCAAAACAAAGGGCAGCTGAATGTGGAGGCCAAATTGAAGTGAAAAAACGCTACATTTGAGAATTATATTGGACAAGATGAAAAATGGAGTCATTATATAGATGGTAAAAAAGAAAAATACATGGAGAATCTACACTGTTAAGTAAATGATAAAACACTTTCCTTATAAATCCTTTGTTCTTTGAATGAAATGTAGAAAAACCCATAATTTCACTTCTTTTAATATATCAATCTACCTTTCACTTACCTTTTAAGAAATTGGGTTCTGGTGCAAAAACTTCAAGATAATTGCAATGAATCTCTAAATCTTGGACATACTGATACTATCAGTCTAAAAAGGGTGTGTGATCGGTATGGAAAAAGAAGTTTTGTTCAAATGGAAGCATTATCAGCCTGATATTATTTTACTAACGGTGAGATGGTACCTACGGTACAACCTAAGTTTTCGTGATTTGGTGGAAATGATGGAGGAGCGAGGCTTATCTATCGCTCACACGACCATTATGCGTTGGGTTCATCAATATGGACCTGAATTAGATGAAAGAGTACGACATCACCTTAAGATAACAAATGACTCCTGGAGAGTTGATGATACGTATATCAAGGTAAAAGGGCAATGGATGTATTTATATCGTGCGGTCGATTCAGAAGGGAATACCATTGATTTTTATCTAAGTAAATCAAGAGACAAAAAAGCAGCCAAGCGCTTTTTCAAGAAAGCCTTGGCTGCTTCTCATATTTGTAAACCGCGTGTTATAACAGTGGACAAAAACCCAGCCTATCCTGTGGCGATTCAAGAGTTAAAAGAAGAGAAACATATGCCTCAAGGCATAAAAATAAGGCAAGTTCGATATCTCAATAATATCGTGGAACAAGATCACCGTTTCATTAAGAAACGTGTGCGTTCTATGTTGGGATTTAAGTCATATGAAACGGCTACTTCTATATTGAGTGGCATTGAAGTGATGCATATGGTGAAAAAAGAACAACTTCACCGACAGGTGAAGTCTGCCCAAAATGAAGTTGAATTCATACATAAGTTGTTTGGAATTTCATCATAATCTGGAATGGAACAGACTATGTAGGTTCTATGTCTCTATCAAATGGTTTTCGCACCAGGACCATAAAAATAGTATAATCACTTTTTATAATTACAGATATAACTATTTATAATGTAAGCGCTATCTGTTATAATGAAATCAGGTGGATAGCATGCGTGGCTATCGTTGTATTTGGCGCAGGTGGGGCCCATACAGAAAGAAAGAATGAACTTTTCTTAACTCTGTGTTGTGTTACATACAACTTCGTACATACAAGTTAATACAATCAATACGTACATTATTAATTTGTATGTATAAGAGATTACTAGAGAGGTAATGATAGAAGTAAGAAACATAAATAAAGGAGGAAAAGATGTTGAAAGAATATAAACAGGTGTTTTCTAATTTTATTGATGAAGACCGATTCGAACTACATTCATACCTTACTTATTTATTCAATCAATCTCAGGACAAAGATGTAATTCAGTTAGAAGATGAACATATAACATGATAAATGTACCCATATTGTAAAGTGGAAGGGTAGATATATGAATAAAAAATAGGATAAGCGACCTTACTGTTCGAATTAGGATAGATAAGTCGCTTTTTATTGTTCTCATGTAAAGGCTTCCTGTTAGTGAGTTAATTCTATTACAGAGGGTATTCTATGAGATACTTCGAAGCTGTTTAGTTAATCGTAAGAGGGCTTCTTTATCTTTATTCTTTGAAGCTTGTTCCAGTTGCACCAAAATTTCTGTTTTTTGAACGTCACGTAGATTTTTCATTGATAAAAGTTGATTAAATGTAGAATTCATGTCTTTTATCTCTCCTATCTTTGTGCAAGCATTTTTCTTTGTATTCCACACCCATCATTCTTTTCCCTTTAAAAGCTTTCCATATTTAATAAAAAAACTCAGTCAAAAAAGACTGAGTTTCTGCTTATTATATGCTATTTACACCACTTTCTACCATAGCATGTTCCCAGCTAGGGAAAAAATAAAGTGCATTTTTCATTAGTTTTGGATGTGTTTGCTTTACTTTTTTCTTTTTTAGAGATTGTCCATTTGTTCCTAAGTACTGGATTTGGGCTTTGACTTCTTCGACCGTCATATCGGCTTGCATAAGATCACTCCCTTTATCAAGTTGACCCTATTATTCCCTTCTTTTAGATAGGTAAAACATATACTTCTAGAATGAGCTTATATTTATTTATATTTAATACAAATTATGAAGAACAACTACAACAAAGACTGCCCATTATGTATTGAACTGAACCCAAAAAGTTAGACCCTTTATCTAAGCAGCGAATGAGGATTGAATTCTGTATTCTACAGGGGTCAATCCTTTTAATTTTACTTTTATTCGTTTGTGGTTGTAATAAACAATATACCTCTCTAATTCCTGTTGAAAGTGCTCCATACTCTCAAACTCTTGGAGATAGAGTAACTCTGATTTTAAGAGACCAAAGAAGTTTTCAATGACTGCGTTATCAAAACAATTTCCCTTACGGGACATACTTTGAGTAATATTGTTTTCTTTGAGTAAATGCTGATATTTTGTCATTTGATAATGCCACCCTTGATCAGAATGGAGTATTGGACGTTCTCCGACTTGTAAGTGATTAAATGCCTCATTCAACATTGTTGTCACAAGAGAAAAAACAGGCCGTTTATCTATATGATAAGAGACAATTTCACCATTAAAAAGATCTAGAATAGGGGATAAATAAAGCTTCTCTCCAAACAGATGAAACTCTGTAATATCTGTGACCCATTTTTCATTTGGTTTAGACGCTTCAAAGTCGCGTTTAAGAATGTTAGGAGCGATCCTTCCTGTTTTCCCACGGTACGAGCGATATTTTTTGAGTCGCACGAGGCTCTTTAATCCTAATTCTTTCATCAGTCTATATACGGTCTTGTGATTAATAGAATACCCTAGTCTACCCAGCTCTAAAGTAATACGACGGTAACCGTATCTACCTTGGTGCTCATGAAAAATATGCTTAATTAGTTGTTTCATCTCTTTGTATTTATCAGGACCCTTAAAAGCTTTCGTCCAGTAATAATAAGTACTACGAGCGATTTTAGCTACCTTTATAAGGTCTAAGACCTTATACTCATGCCTTAATTCAAACACTATTTGGGCTTTTTCTCGCTCTTTGATTCCCTTGATGCTTGAACTAAGGCGTTTAACTTTTTTAAATACGCAATTTCCATTCGTAGGTATTCATTTTCCTTTAGTAACTCTTCATTTGTCTTGTCTGTATCAAGATTTTTAGTAGGCTTTTTCTTCATTTTTGGACGACTCCTCTTTTTAGGAAACAGGCCATCCTTACCTTGTTCTTCAAAGGTTCTTTTCCATTTCGCCACCGTTGAGTAAGAAGGAATATTGAATACATATGATGCTTCACGAATAGACGCTCCTGTTTTTTCCATATAAGTTAATACGTCCATTTTAAACTTCACAGAGTAGTTTGTATAGGTCGGCTGTAAACCCTTTTCTCCATGTTTTTGATACAATGCCACCCATTTTATAATATCTGATTTAGTTGCGCTTATTAACTTGGCTGTTTCCCTATATGAGTTGCGCTTATTTAGGTACAAATCAATAGCCTTCAACTTATCTTCAAATGTATGTCTAGACATACATTTAAAGATAAAATTAATCGTCACTTATCATAAAATCAAAAAAAGCAGAAGTTAATTTATCTTATGTCTGGTCATTATATTGTACGTTCATGACTTGTTTTTATAAACCATCTGATCTAATTTTTGAAACCCCTAAGGCTAAATTATTCCACAAAATGTGTTCAACCACTTCGGCGTCTACAGCATGACAATCAACAATGAGTATGACTTCCGAATGTTTACCGCGTAGAAGCCGTTGCTTTTTCTTAATGACTTTAAACATAAATAGTTTAATTCCTAGCCCTAAGACAAATCCGATAAAAGCACTAATAATCCCCCAATAAATAGGGCCCCAGCTTAGTTTAAAACCAATACTCGCACCAATAACAGAAAAGGCTGTGGCTAGAACCATTCCTAAATCAATAAGAGAAACCCCATCTGCTCGATGAAGGCTATCAAAAATCCGACGGTTTTCCGTTCGATTATTGAGAGGAACAATAAATGTGTCTTCTTTTCCTATTCCTTTTTCCTCTAACTCGGAAATAGCTAGTTCTACATAACTTGAGTATTCAAATGTAGAAAAAATTTGCATATGTTCATTTCACCTTTTTTCCTTTTCCAATACGAAAGCCGGGGTGTTGATACATTTTCTCGAAGAAGTTTTTCTGCTCTCTTTCAACAAGTTTATTATTCTCCACGGTATTCATATAGGAATCGAAGATAGCAAAACCATATAAAGAGGGGAAAAACAACAACCATTCTGCATCTAAAACAGAAGTCGCCTGTTGTATTTCTCCTAAAAATAGCAGAGAAATACCCTCAAGTAGGTGAGAATAATAAAAGAAAACGACTGCCCAAATGATGACAAAGAAAGCACCAATGATCCGATGAATATAGAGTTGTCCTAGGCCAGGCATTAATACCGACCAAAAAACGGATAAGATGGGATTCCGTTTATCTAAATAGTTTATTTCCATGGCTCCTATACTGAAGGAGTTGAACCGATGATTTTCTCTTTCAGCTAACACGTATATTTTATTTAAATCAACTGTTGTTCGGTAACTATCCCATACAGCAAAAATATAAACGGGAATATAAATAAGAAGCCATCTTGTATTAAGCACGTCTTTGGCCATATCAATGTTTCCTTGAAAAGAATAAATCATTGCCAAATTTACATGAGATTTAATATTTATGGTGACCTCCCATATAAATAACACAAAGCCGCGAAGGTATTTAGACAGTAGTAAATGTCCAAAACCAGGAAAAGCTGCTGACCACCAAGCAATAATATAGGGGTTTCTTAAATGGATTTGAGTCGTTCCAAATATACTAACATGAGCAATATAGCGTCTTATAGTATTGTCATTATTATAATTATTCATTTGCGATCTCCTATAGATGTTATGAAAATATACTTTTTATACCTACCATCCATATTTAACATGCTCTTGTTTGTTTATTCTGATTCAATCAATTGATATAAATCTAATCCTTATCAAAATGAAGAGTCTTGTGACTAGAAAAATCCCTCTATTTTTCCATAAATAGATTTTTTATATGTTATTTTCAAGAAAACAAAGTATGGTAACTAAATTCGTATATTCAAACGAAAAAAACTACTGCTCCTGTACAGTAGTTTTCCTAGTCGTTGAAATATAGATGTTATGTTGATAATGCTCTATTGCATCTTGAGTAGTTTGCTCAATTTACTGTTTATGATTCGTTTTATAATTATCAAAAAAAAGAAACAAACTTAAAAAAGAATGTTTCTTGAAAATTCAATCTGTCTTAATACTATACCCTTATCATAGAAACCAAAACATATTTTATAAAAAATATGTTTTGGGTCTTATAATGAACATGATTACACCTAAAGGTTTATATGAAATGCATCTTTAAAATTTAAAAAATTCATGTGAGGCAAAAACAAATAATTAGTGTTTTTTTATACTTACTATTTTAGCAACTTTGGTTAAATGTTTTTCTGATTCCTCTAACCGTTTTTGAGTGTTGACTAAAGAGTTTTAAATAGATAAAGGTGCAAGAACTTTACTACTTTTCACTTCTGTACATACGAGGTGACCTATACCATCTTTCCATTGGATCGTACATTTAAAATTCCCCAATAACTTGTTACTTGTCTGTAAAATGAGTTGTTTTGTTATAGGATGAGAATTAGGAATCTGTGAAAACATTACTATGGCTTTATTTCGGTCTTCTTTATAAATGATCGTCCATATATTAGATGTAGGGGGGGATATGAGTGGGTTATGTGTGAAACATTTAGAATTGTACCTTCCTGATTGATTTGAAAATAAGGAACAGGAAGCCATTTAGTTATACTAGTATCCATGTTCTACCTCCTTTACATTAATTAATGGATCTTTATACTTACGATATCATATCTAAGTGATTTTTGTATGTATTTAGAATGTACATTATGGTAACTAAAGATAGAAAAGCTCCTGATGCCTATTCAGGAGCTTTTCTGTCTACAAATATTCATTCTACTGCCTACTGATATGGTGAACAGTAAAGAGAAACATCATACTTGTTATGTAAACTTTAAAATGGATTATTACTCAGTGACTTCTTTTTCCACAATACTTATTACTCTATACAAAGCTAAAGATGTAGTCTCCACATCCGGAAAATGTTCAATATGGCCCGTTTTAATATTCTTCACTTGAAAATTCTTTAGTTTTTTAGAATAACTGAGAGAAAAGGTATGATTTCCATTACAAAAGGTATGAGTGATTTCACTATCTTCATATCGTAATAACGTTTCTAACATTTCTTTGATTTTTATTATTGTCATGTATCACCAAACCCCTTTCTCACTATTTAAAGAAATTTTACAAATTAAAGTTTAATCCATTTTAACATAGGGTATATTTATAAGTTATTACCTTCAATAATTGAAATAAAGATTTTAAAATTGAAATAAATTTGTAAAAAAAACAAAAAGTGTAATGTTACATTGGGATTAGGAAATATATTACCAATATAACGTAGTTGGGAATTACAGATAGATATGGTATAAAAGATGTAAATGAAATATATGTTTTAGGGGTAAAGATACAAAGAATCTTATTTAAAAATGAGATTTTTGGGGAGGTAGGAGGTATCTGAAGTTGAGTAGTGCATCTAGATTCAAAATGCAAATATACAGCCCTCTGTTGGGATATAAGGACCTTTATCATTTTAAAAAAACAAAAGATGGTTGGAAGTTTGAAAACTATAGATGTAAGGGTGAAGTAGATAAAGGTGGTAATCCTTTATTTTATAAAGCCCTTATTACTGAATCCATTTCCTGTCCTGATCATCTAGAGATTTATATTTCTAGTGCATGGGAGAATGTTGACACGTTAAATAAAGAACAAGTGCAGAATATTTTTGATGAACTATCTGAATGGATAGCAGCCAGTGGAAATAACCTCCATTGATCCTTTATCATGTTGAAAAAAGTGGGCACGACCATGGGTATATCCAGGTTTAAAGATTCATTATAAAAGTCTTATTGTTCTTTTATTTAAAACATATTTAGTGAAGGTAGTACAAGGCATGAAAATAAAAATAAATAATAACTCATTTGGGAATATGTATTAATTAAGGATAACAATAATCAGTAAACAAATAAGGGGCGTATTCAAAATGGAGAATATTTATAATCAGAGAGAGAAAATGACCGATTTTATTAAAGATAACAAACAGAACTTCCAGGATAAACTCTTATCAGAGGCAGTTAACGTAGCCTCCAAGATTAATGACATTTTAGAAACTGGAAATATTGATCTTTTAAAAAATGCTCAAAAGTTATCTCTATATGTCGTGGAGCAAAAAGAAGAACAACTCATTGCTTTCGCTCAGCAAGAAGGGATAGCTTGGGCAGAGCACTCCTTAACTCTTGCCTTCAAGCTAGAATGGGTACAGGCCATTAGGCGAACATTATGGCATTTTCTCTATCAATATGATCGAATAAATGACTATTTTAACGGACGTGAAGAATTTTTTGCCTTAGAGCAACGAATTAATGATCGGATTGATCAATTTCTTAACACTTTTCTCATTAGTTATTCCAAGTATAAAGATGAATTAATTGCCTCCCAAAGGGACTTAGTTGAAAATCTATCGGTGCCCATTATACCACTTAGCCAATCCGTATCTGTACTACCGTTGATTGGAATGATTGACCTCAATCGTATCCAAACAATTGAGGAGAAAGTATTGATGGGTATCTCAGATTTAAAGATTCAAACATTAATTATAGACTTGTCTGGAATTGCTAATATGGAGATGCATGTCATTGACCATTTCCAAAAAATATTAACTGGAATTTCAATGATGGGATGTGAAGCTATTCTTACAGGTTTACGTGCTGACCTAGTTAGGACAATGATTCACTCAGGAATCTCTTTTGAGGACAAGGCAGAAGCCAAAGGGACATTACAGCAAACCTTAAAAGAGTATTTAGAACTGAAAAGATTGTAGGAGGAATAGAGAAGTTTTCTCTACACGCAGAAATGAAGATGAGTTTGTGAAATTAGAAGCGTTGTTGAAAAAGTAAATAAAGTTTATTATACCTGAGTAATCATTACTCAGGTAACCCTGGAGTTATAACTCTAGGGTTGTTTTGCGATAGTACCGATAAAATACTAATTCCGCATATGATATACATCCTAAATCAACTTAATGCAAAAAAGCTGGGAAACTTAATTTCCTAGCTTTTTTGAGTTTCTATCGCTTGTTTAACCGTTGCATAGGTTTTAATAGAGGAGAAATCAAAGCCATTTCTAACAACAGTTTGAGCAAGTTCAGGTCGTATACCTGTCATCATGACCTCCTCAATACCTTGTAAGCGAAGAACACTGTAGATATCAAAGAGGTAACGTTCAGCTATAGTATCTATATTCAAGATACCTGAAAAATCAACAATCAGATACTCTACTTTCATTTCGATAATTTTCAAGATCACATTCTCCAAGATATATTCAGCTCTTTCTGAATCGATAGAGCCTATTAGTGGGAGAACGGCAGTTTTATCCTGAATGGGGACGACAGGAACCGATAGTTTCAACACCTCTTGTTGTGCCTTTTTAATAATTTCATCTTTTACTTGTTCAAATACTATAACAGTTTCGGTGATACTTATATCCAACAAATAGTTAAATCGTTTATTAATAAATACAATTTCTTCTGTAGAGAGTCCGTGTTCTATACTTATTTTGCGTTAAATATGTATATCAATCAAGTTACATGACTTTTCTTTGAAAGCTTGTTATTCTATAATAAGAAGAAGTTACTCTCTAATGAGGTATCTTCTTTGAAACTACATAACATGTAGTTATTTACAATATATGAGTAACATTCGTATATTGTGGGTAAACTACTTAGGATGCTGAGAGGCATCAACTTTCTTATTCTATGTGAAAAAAGCTACTGTTGGTGGAGTCAGTCAGTAGCTTTTTTCTATGTCTTTCAACTTTACCCCTATATTTGACTACTAACTAAAAGGAACAAATTGTATGTAGTATTTTTTCAGAATGAATACTTCCCACTGTTTTATTTAAAAATAATGAATGTTTAAAAGCTTTTGTATGTCTGGTTAAGTAAGCCTTGAGTTTGACTTTGCTTCTTATTCTTGTATAATCATATGCCTTGGAGGTGACATAATATAAATGAAGTTTAACAAGAAAAAAATTAACGTCGTAGATATTGACAAAGCTAAAAAAAGCGTTTTTGCTACAGGCGTAGGAAACGCAATGGAATGGTTTGACTTTGGTTTATATTCATATTTAGCTGTTATCATTAGTCAAAACTTTTTTAGTGCTGTTGGGAATGATGAGCTAAAATTGGTATTCACATTTGCCACTTTTGCGATAGCCTTCTTAATGCGCCCAGTAGGGGGTATTATATTCGGAAGAATTGGAGATAAGTTAGGAAGGAAAGTTGTTCTAACCACCACCATTATTTTAATGGCGTTTTCCACATTACTCATCGGTTTATTACCTACATACGATCAAATCGGTATATGGGCACCGATCCTCTTATTAATAGCAAGAATTATTCAAGGTTTTTCAACCGGAGGTGAATATGCTGGTGCAATGGTCTATATCGCCGAATCGTCTCCAGACAATAAGCGTAATGTACTTGGAAGTGGATTAGAAATTGGAACCCTCACGGGTTATATCCTAGCATCACTGCTGGCTAGTTTGCTTTTTCTTCTTCTAACGGATGAACAGATGGCCTCATGGGGATGGAGAATACCGTTCTTACTTGGCTTACCTTTAGGTCTAATTGGATTTTATTTACGAAGCAGTTTAGAGGAAACGCCGATTTTTGAAAATGAACTTTCCAGCTCTGATGACCAAGTCCAGGAAGAAAGCTTTCTATCCATTTTGAAAAATCACAAAAAAGATGTGTTTGTTTGTTTTGTAGCTGTGGCATTCTTTAACATTACAAACTACATGCTATTATCGTACATGCCTTCTTATTTAAATGAAATTATTGGATTGTCTAATACAGTGGGAACTGTATTAATTACTGTGACCATGATTCTGATGGTGCCACTTGCTTTCATGTTTGGAAAGCTTAGTGACAAAATTGGAAACAAGAAGGTTTTCTTAATCGGTTTAGGTGGATTAAGTCTATTGTCAGCTGTTTCGTTTTATTTAATCAATTTGAACAGCTTAGTCTTTATTTCATTAGGTATTTTAATTTTAGGTGTTCTACTTTCCACTTACGAAGGTACCATGCCTGGAACATTACCAACGATGTTCTATACCGATATTCGCTACCGAACATTAGCCGTGACGTTTAATGTTTCTGTTTCAATATTTGGTGGGACGACGCCATTAGTTGCCACATGGCTAGTTCATGAAACAGGAAATAACTTAGCCCCTGCTTTCTATCTAACCATTGTGAGCATTATCGGGTTCTTAGTGATTTTATTTTTATTCAAGAACACGGCAGGAAAATCTCTAAAAGGTTCTTATCCAACAGTTGCTTCTAAATCTGAATACAACGAAGCTGTTGAAAACCCGAAAGATGCATTATGGTGGCATACCGAACAAAAAGAAAAATCAACGGAATAAAAGAAAGTAGCTACTCAACTATTTTGCGTTTTAAGCTTACTTGTTTCCGAAAAGCATTTTCTCACAAACGTGATTTCTCGGGAGAAGAAAGACAAAAGACAACTTTTTGGGTTCAGTTCATATAGGATAGTTTTTTCATTTGCTGTTAGTATATTTTTTATGCACTTGGAACAAAATGCAAGTAGAATGCCTTCCGACTTTTGGTATTCGAAACCCATTTTTTTGATTAGAAAACACTATTGTCAAGATACAGTAGTGTTTTCTTTTTGCAATAAATGTTTAATACCTCTAATTTAAAAGTATGCATATTATACTGAAGTGGATAAGGAACGGGTTTCAAATTTGAATCTGCTCCTTTTTTATTTTTCAGACTGTATATCGTATTCACTTCTAGTTTACATAAGTCCGATTATGTAAAACATTATATGAACTAAATTACTCTTAATCCTTAAACAATAGTTAACGTATTTTAGTGAAAATAGTTTTATTTATTATACTTGTGTAGAAAAACATAGTAAATAACATCTTATCCTGTAGGATTAACAGTCTCCCATTGATTTTATTAAAGATACCACTCTCCATACCTTCATTAATTGGCCCTTTACATAAAGAAAGAGCGTAATTCTTGCTGTAGAATTGCGCCCTTTCGCTGAATAACAATTATGTTTCTTAGATTATATCTTTCCAATAGATCCAAGCGTTTATCAACCCCTACCGCGGAACCGTTTGATCGCTTCTTCGGTCACCGGCTCGAAGAGGTTAACGAGGTTGCCGTCGGGATCACGGAACAACACAGCACGGTTCCCCCACGGCATCATGGTCGGTTCCTTCACCCACTCGTTGACAAACGGTTTCAAGCGCTCGTATTCGGCATCGACATCGTGGACGCGGAACTCGATGATGACAGTGTGATTGTCGGCCGCCACTGCGGAACCGGCGCCGAACAGGGGCACCGTCTGGGAGTGGCCGATCGCCAGGGTGCACGATGGCACAACGAGTTCGGCAAAGACAGGTACGGGGCGTTCCGCCGAAACACCCATGACTTTCTCATAGAACTTGACAAGACGATCCACGTCGTCGGTAATGATGCGTACAGAAGCAAAATTCATAAGATACCATCCTTCCTATAATAAATGATACAATGTCGTATCAGATCATTTTGGGCCAGAACCAGCGAAGCTTCAGTAAGAGGCAATGTAGCTGTAAAAAATAGGTTACAAAAGTTCCAAGGACGATCATTTTCGGAACAATTCACTTAATGCTGTAAGAGAAAGAAGGACTTTTACACCACTAAAATCAATGGTGTTCCTTTTCCATTTTAATTTTCGGAACTTTTCCTTTCCTCAAGCATCAAACAGCCCATTTGAAGGCTTGTTTTTTCCATTTCTAAGTAACCTACTTTACAAGTTAACCGACGTTCGCTGGTTCTACCCCGTGTTGTATATTTTCCGTAAAGGCACGATTTAATCAGAAACTGAACCATTTGGTTCTACGACCATCCTTCCATGCCTTGCTGCTGCTCAATTGATCCATAGTGAAATGAATTAATTCCTGTGGATGTTGATTGGCGGTCTCCCCCAACCGATGCAAGACATACTTCGCATTTATCTCTCACCCCTTTATGTTTACTTACTCCAATTATAAAATAACGCTACTGACAACTGTATGTCAGTAGCGTTTTAACATTTTTTTTGTTTCCTCACGAATCCGATTTCGGAATGATTCAGGCTCCAATACAATCACACCTGCTCCCCAGCCAAGCACCCATTGCAATGATTCGTCCAGTTGATGAACGCGTAAAACCACATGCAATCCATCTTGATGCTCTTCCATATCCTCCATGTAATGATAGTTCGATTCCTTCACCATATCCGCGATGTCATGGTTAAATCGAAGGCGAACTAGCAAGTGCCGATCATCCGGAGGGGTATACTCCCTTAAGTTAAAATGCGCCGGTAGTTCGAATCGTTCTTCCAGATTGATAAGTTCCGTCATTCGGGACAAGCGAAAATGGCGAATTTCTTGGCGCAGATCACACCGAGCCACGAGCATCCACGAACCTTGAACGAGCACCAATCCATAGGGAGCAACCGTACGAACACTATGGCGATTACCTTCGGAATCTGCAAGCCTTTTTGCATAATGAAAGCTAATCTTTTGCACGTCTAATATCGATCGACGAATCTTTTCTAGATATTCCTTTTCTTTTGACTGCCTGACCTGTTTATCAGAAATGAGCAAACGCATAGCCTTGCGTACACGAGATGTTTCATTGCGAATGCTCTCCGGTAGAATGGCCTCAATTTTGCCGCGGGCAGCTTGAGCTCTGACACGATAATCGTCATCAAATCCTTGTTCGATAAAGTCTGTTCCAATCAGCAAGCTCACGGCTTCTGGTACCGTGAAACCGATCGGCGGGAGGAAATAGCCTTCCATCAGGGAATATCCTGTCCCAGGGGCTCCTATGATCGGCACGCCCACTTCACTCAGCGCCTGAATGTCGCGGTAGATGGTCCGCACGCTAGTTTCAAATAGGTTCGCCAAATCTTCGGCCCGTACAACTTCTTTACGTTGCAGCTCCAGTACGATGGCTAACAAACGGTCTGTTTTGTTCATTGGTTGCCCCCCTTGAATGTTTATTGCAAAATAAAAAGCCACCTCTTGAGTGTGCAGCACTAGAGATGGTTTTTATTTTGGTGTACATGTATAACAAAAAAATCGATTCAAATGAATATTAGCACATTTTTGCCATATAGACTACATTTTCCGTACGAGCACACGTATAAAAGGTGCACTTTTTATACATCCTCCTCCTACTTGGGTATGGGGTAAATGTAGTCATATCAAGAATCTATGAAAAGCTGCATAAAAGAGAAATAAGGACCCCATCAACTGTTTGGACTAGTTGCTTAAGACCACGAGTCACTAGAAATCCTTTGCTTTTTTATATTTTCTTCAAGTATTTGCACCAGAACCATGAATAAAGATGAGCTATTTAAGAAGGGCATAGAAGAAGCTAAAAAGGAAATAATCGATTCTTTAATTTGGTTGCTACATTTTGAATTTGGGCTACTGGTGGGAATAACTCACAAAGAATATATCCAATCAGTAGCAGAACGATACAAACATAATCATAAAGTGTTGAAGCAGCTCGAACCATATTTCGTGTTATGGAAGAACGAAATAAAATAAACTGGCTATATCTTATATAAAAGGTATGGTCAGTTTATTTTTTTACTTATTTAGAGGTGCGTTATTTTGCATCAAATGGTGATATATCTTACTAAAAAAAGTTAAGTCTCTTAAAATACTCAATAGAAGCAACGCTTATGTATATATCTTTCTTTGGTTATCTGTTCTAAAGGAATTAGTTACTGGTTCAAGAGATACGACATATTTAGGATTGATAGAGATTTCAGAGAAATGAATTAATCCATCATATAACTTTCCTTCCGAGTCCTGAATTCTTTCAAGGACCTCGTCGACATGTTTTTGAAACGTAATTTCTTTGCCGTTAGATAAAGTAATTTTACAAAGGTCTTTCTTCATCTTAATTACCTCCTTTTTATTATCAATACGACAAATAGTAATGAAATACCTCTTCATTATTAGATTTATGTAGTTCTTATAATTTATATCAATCCAAAAAATGGATTTAAATGGATAATTAGAATTATATTCATTTCACAAATAGACCAAATATGGAAGAAAAAAATATAATATAGTTATAAAAAATACATAAGAGGGAGTAAAAATGATGAATAAAAAGAGAATATTTATTGCTTTATTAGTCTTTCTTGTACTCGGGAGTACTATACAAGCTTAAGCCGATGTAAGTGTACGTGGATACTACAGAAAAGATGGTACTTATGTTAGACCTCATATGAGAAGTGATCCTGACGGTAACTTTAACAATTATTTATTTTCTAAACGGACTAATGATCATTTATTGGATAGCTTTATTTTTATTAGTACTGCTACTGATTTACAGTATGTTTCTTTTTTTAAAAAGTACACGATGAAATAAGCTTTATGTAAACCAAAACAAGCAGGTCCTCAATTATTAAGGATCTGCTTATTTTACTATGAATTTTAAATTATTACCGAAAACATCCATTACTTGAATTTACTTATAATAAATCACGATTAATAAAAAAAATCCTTTGCTGATACCTGGCAAAGGATTTTCAAATTTATCGAAATAGGGGGAATACGTTATTATTCTGGACAGATTTGTAGATTCATATACATACAAATTTAAAAACAAATTTTGTAATCGAATCTACTGAGATAAAAACCTACTTTTCTTCTACCTAGGTTTAATTATTTGTTAAGTAAACACTAAAGTAATTCGTATATTATTAAAGTTTCATTGTTTACTCTTATCGACTACAAGTTATAAGTTATTCTAATTATGTATATAATTTATATAGTTACATGGCACATGATATATTATTAAAAAATATAATGATATTTATATAAATTAAATTTAATTTCATTAATAGGAGTAACAACTAACTTAATTTATTAAAAATAGCATTAAGTATTACATATGTTGTAGAAAAAGCCCATATTTGTCGTCAACTAGAGTAAATAATAAAACTTTAATATTTATAACAGAGTTTATACGTTTACCTCTTTATATAAAATGCATTGATTTTGTATTTCTGGTTAAATATATGTTATTAAAAATATAGTAACGTTAAGTATGTGTGGATTTTCTTTAAATGAATCATTAATAAAGAAATTTCTTAAAAGGAAAGTAAAAGATAGATTGATATACCATAAGGAGTAAAATTTCCTATTTGTCTAAGTTCAAAGTAAAGGTTAAAGTTTTCACTTTGAATAAAATGCTTTAACCTTTATTTTAGCGAGTAAGTCAATAAGTTGATTTTTGATCTTCCTGATTAATAAGAAATTAATTTATAGTAACTAAAATTCACGGAATTGTCTAATTATTATAAGTTACATATAGGAAAGTTGATTTATTATTTAGATAAACCTTAAGTAAATAAATTTAATGAGAATAATATGGAGAAAGAAGGGTTATTTTGCTTAAATACAAAAAATCATTTGAAGAATTAGTAAAAGAGAATAAACAAGAATTACTAAAAGATAAAAAAGCAATCGATAAAATCGAAAGGCGCATAGAGAAACGTCATGAAATTGTAAAGCTAACTTGACACAGTTAGCTTTATTTTCTTTTTACTGAACTGATTTACATAATGTGATTTATCAGAAGTTGTTTGACGTGAGCCAAATTCATGTCTCTCCCGTCCTTAGATGAGAGAGACATGAATGTATAACCCCATCTATTTTTCACTATTTAGAATTACAGATTATTTCATATAAATTACTACAAGCATCCATAAAGCTAAAACACCAAGGATAGCAAGTACTATACGCGTAGATAGTATCCGTACTTCAAAGTCAGTTTTCTTCGATGGTTCAGGATATGCAATTACGTAAATTCCCTTTAGTAGTGCGAGCCATCCAATGAGTGTAATGAATCCCTGCCAGTTGAGTGCCCACACATTATGCAGGATAACAGTTCCTAACCCTAGGAAAATAGACAGAAAGCCATATATAATCCCAAATCCTCTGTCTTCAACCACTAATTTTTTCAGCTCACGTAGTACCGATGGACGTATGAAAAGTATGCCGGATATGATAATCGTCGTCCACCCCCAAAATAGCCCCAAAAAGGTACTTGCTTGCATTATCATCTCACTCCTTTCAATTGTATTTATATTTCAGATATTCCTCCTTTAGAATTGTTCGTACAACTTATATGATGTCTACAAGGATTCTCTAAGGAACATTTTTTGAATCGAAGCTATTATTTTTACCTAAGGAAATTTTTATAGCATAAAGAAACATTTGTTGGATAGACTGATAACAAATATGATTATAATGAGAGTGTATAAGTATGAGTTATTTTTATGGTACTACCTTTTTATTTTCTGGTTTGTTTCTAATAAACATGTTATTTTCGTATCAAAGCAAGCATATTGATCCAGCCTTTTGGGCGACTTTAAAGTATCACATTTTTGCCTTTCCATTATTTTCAATAGCCAATATACTAATCTGATACGGCATCAAATTTGGATTTAAAGCGATTCAGAATTTAATATTTGTTTTAGTTACGTCTAAAGGAATAGAGATAGTGATTTCATTATTGATGGGTTATCTATTTTTCAAAGAGGTTCCTACTTGGAAAACATTATTGGGATTTTCTATTATGATTGTAGGGATTATTGTTTCGAAAATAAAGTAGAACCTTCAAAGTTTTAGAAGGTTCTATTGTTAAATTTAAAGTAATAAACAACTTTCTGTTTGGAGAACGTTATATTAAAACTCTAGTTACCATAATGGATGTTCTAGGAAGGAAGACAATATTGTATAGAAACTAATTTTGGTTATTTTCTCCGTTACCACAACATCAGACCAAATGCTTTACAAATAGAACACGGTCTTGATTAACTCCATCATAGTTAGTATGTAAAGATACATTGTCTAAATTCTTATGGCCTTGTTCAATCTTAAATCCCATTTTTGTATGATAAGCAATTGAGATTTTATTAACAGGAGACGTTACACATCGAATAGTATTTCGTCCATTTTGTTTAATAACATCAAAAAAATGACTATACAATTGTTTTCCAATCTTCTTTCCTCTATATTTTGGATGAACTCCGACAAAATGAATATATGCTTCATTCATACGGGATTGAGATAAGAAACCAATTAGAAACCCTATAATTTCACCTTTTTCTTCAGCAATAAAACTTGTATTTTGAAAATGATCAAAGAATAGCTTTGGCAACATATCAGACATTTGTCTACCGTTCCACCACTCGTTAATTAATGGAGATATTACGTAATAATCTGTTCCCTCTACTGAACGAATTTTCATAAAACGACTTCACTTTCCCTTCTTTTATCTATATTCATTTAGTAGAATAACGCTCTGCAAGCTTCTCCTTATGTGAGCTGAATATTTCTTCTAAAGAAATATCATATTTGTTAGCAATAACAATCAAGTTACCTAACACATCTCCTAGTTCTTCCGTTAATTCTTTCTTATTTTCTTCTAAAGTTCCAGTTACTTCATCTGGTCGATCCCTTCCAATTTCTAACGCCCTAATAGCTCGTGCTACTTCACCTGTTTCTTCAGCAAGAAAACCAATTCGAATAAAGATATCTAAATCTGACCAACCTCTCATTTTGTAGTAGTCCTTTACCCATTTTTGAAATTCTGTTACGTTCATTAAATGGTTCCACCTTCCTTTTTTAACTTCAACTAAGTTTACCAAATCATCCATTATTATGTATAATCAATAACGGTGATTTACATAGGGGGGAATGTTTATGAAAAGAATAGCTGTATTTTGTGGATCAAGTAATGGAGCATCTGACCTTTATATTCAAGGTGCAAAAGCTTTGGGAAAGGAACTTGCTAAACGTAATATTACGCTTGTATATGGTGGTGCAAGTGTCGGAGTAATGGGTGCTGTGGCTGATGCCGTGTTGGAAGCTGACGGACATGTCATTGGTGTCATGCCTACTTTCCTTGAAGAAAGAGAAATTTCTCATAAAAACCTGTCAGAGCTTATCGTCGTTGAATCTATGCACGAGAGAAAAGCCAAGATGGCTGAACTTGTAGATGGATTTATTACATTACCAGGTGGTCCAGGTACATTAGAGGAATTCTTTGAGATTTTTACATGGGCTCAGTTAGGGCTACACCAGAAGCCTTGCGGATTAATGAATATTAATGATTATTACACACCACTTATTTCTTTATTTAATCACATGACAGAAGAGCAATTTCTACAGGAAAAATATCGTTCTATGGCTCTTGTAGATACAGAACCACAAGGTTTATTAGATCAATTCAATGCATATCAACCACCTTCAGTTAAAACATATATCACAAAAGCTCAGAGCTAACAAAAGAGGAGGATTAGATGGTATCTAATCCTCCTCTTTTTTATTTATTTGCAATGTAACTTACCGTAATGTTCCTTTTAGGAACAAAACAGCCTATACGACTCTATTTATTACTTTCTCTTATTCTAATGAAATAGGTTTCTAAAAATATTTGTCGAACTAATTAATACCCCCATTAAAAAAGTGAAAAATACAGTAAACGGAGGAATTAGTTTGCAAACTATGTTTCATTATAACTGGTTGGTTAGAGAAGAGTGGTATCAATGGTGTGAGAAGATTCCACTAGAGGAATTGCTTCGGAAACGAACAGGAGGAGTAGGAGGAATATTACATACGCTCTTTCACATTGTTGATGTAGAGTGGAGTTGGGTTCGCGTTCTTCAGGGAAAGGATGATTTTCAGGAGAGTTTTGAGGAATATCAAAGCTTAGAAAAAGTTCTCCAGCTAGATAAAAACTTTCAGTTTGAGGTAAGAGAGTTTGTTAGATCTTGGAATACAGAAAAAGAAAATAATATTCTTTATGACCCACAACCAGACGGAAGTATAGTAACTGATACTTGGGGAGAAGTTATGCGTCATATGATTGCTCACGAAATACACCATATTGGACAATTATCGGTATGGGCTAGGGAAATAGGAAAGAAACCAGTTTCAGCCAATCTTATTGGTAAAGAACTTAGTCATACATTGCCAAAAATTTAAGTTAATGAACTTTATTGATAGAACTCATGGCTTGTAATTAAGAGAATATGAGCTTTATAATTTGGGCATCTTCTAGTATATATAATAATTTTCACTAGTTAAGGTAGGAAGATATTCTTAAGAATACCTTCTTCCTGCCCAACTAAACTAAAAATTCGTGTAATATAACCAACTAATTTGTCTTTTTTAGTTTCCATAAAACGGCTTCTAGGAAACAAAAAAAGGTGTCCCTTGGTAAATTAGGACACCTTTTAATTATTTAGTCAATTAATTCTTCTTCATGAAACAAATTAGTTCTTTTCTGCTACGTTTATTAAAAACATCGGACTTCTCGTTTCCTGTACCATTTCAGTGATGCTTTCTAACATTTCATTTATTTATAAAATCATTAATGTGATGATACAATTTCTCAGGATGGGTGAGATTGACCATATGGTCAGCACCTGGAATTTCTATGATGCGAGCATCTGAGTGCTTTCGAAAGTAATCAGCCACACGAAGGTTATCAGGTGAATCCTCCTTACCAATTATCAACAATGTTTTAGTCGTCAATTCTCCTAATCTTTCAATTGCCAATGGTTGCTGCCAAATCAATTTAACGGCTGGCCATTCAAACATTCGATTCATATGGTGCTTGAGCATTTGAACCATTAAACTCCGGTGAGGACTCATCGTTAGAACACAATACGATGAATCGCTGAGCAAAAGCTCAACCATCTTATCTATATCTGGGGCAGCTTGATGAATCTTCTTCATGTTCTCTTCAAATTCTTTGGAATAGGTAAACCCAGATAATCCAGGCGCAAGCAAAACAAGTTTTGAAACCCTTTCAGGATAATTCAGAGCGAATTCAGTAGCAATTTGACCACCCATTGAGTGACCGATAAGCGTTGCCTGGCTGATTTCTAGATGATCAAGTAGTGACAGCAAATCTTTAACAGGGTTGACATCTTCTAAAGGGACCGGTGATTTCCCCGTCCCACGTCCATCACAAGCAACAACCTTATAGTGTTTTGCTAAAAGAGGTACCATAAATGTCCAGTTCCGTACATCAGCACCACCAGTTAGGAGAACAACAGGATGGCCATGCCCATTAACTTCGTAATACAAATCCATTGAAATTCCTCCACCCATTACAATTTAATATTATTTTATTGTCGAATGGAATTTTATTCATTGTTCAAAAGTGGTAGTAGGGTATCTTTATTTTAAAGAACCAATCACCTTGACATCGACTTATAGCCATTCAAATAATTTACTTCGTCTCATTTATAAAAAACCCTTTATGAATTCTGTCCATTTTATGTTCCTAAGTAGTATATAGTATTTATTCTTAGTTACCATAATGGCCGTTCTAGGTACTAATATAAAAATATTAACGTTTATTTTCTACATTGTTCGATAAGGCATAAACGTTCCACCAAAAAAATAACTTAATACAACGAGAAGTACAGCAAATAAAATGGATAAGAACCAACCTTTAGCATATGTGTTTGATTCTTGTTTGTTTTGTATTTTTTCTTTGTATTTTTTTTGGACAATATGATGTTTCGATATTTTTTTCATTAATATCCTCCTCTTGAATATTGAACAAACAATTGGAGCCAGTGTTAAGTAGGGATTGTTTAACTTTATTTATTTTTTAAAGTAATCTCTTCTTTTTTATCATTCCATTTCAAAATTATTATAGGCTTATCCGATTTTAACGTTTCTCTATTGACTATTGCGTTAGTTTTTTCTTCAAATTTCCCCTCTTTATCTAACTCTATAATTGAAACACCCCATTGTCCGTTTGGTGCTTCTAATTTAAAACTGAACTCTCCAACTAATTTCATATCTTTACCTGTATAATTTAGTTTAATAGTCTTTAGTTCTCCTTTATCTTTGTTAGAGCTTGGCTTTACAATCTCTTTTACTGTCCAATTATCGCTTTTTCCTGTAAAAACTAAAGGTTCTTTGTCTTTACCTTGGCACCCACACATTAGAAACAGTGTAAAAACAATAAAGAATATCCTTTTCATCTTTCTCCCCCTAAACAAAACACCTTTTTATTACATTTTATCAAGTATATAGAAGATATTCACCCTGTATATGGTATACAAAGTTAGTTACGTCGGGTAGGCAGGCACTCTCACGAGCGCCCGCCCCCCTAAGAACCGTACGTGACAGATTTCCCGTCATACGGCTCAAGCCTTCTTTTTATCCGAACAACTTATTTAATACATGGTACATGTACTAATTTAGCAAATTGACCTGTAGAAACCTCTAGGTTTCGCACTGTAACTTTTTCTCCATTTTGTAGAGTCTGCTTACACAATGCACAACGATATCCTTGTTTTCTTGCAAGTTTCATCCTATCGAATGTATTTTCATTGTTAAAGACCTTACGGTCTCGTTTTTCCCAATACTCTTTTAGACTCGGATCATCTGGGCTGTTTTTGTAGGCTACCATGACATATCGTTCTATCTTAATCCAGGACATCTTTAACAATTGAATGTTAGTAAGTGGACATGTGAGAGTCCATTTATCATTCCCTCCATGGTTGGGCTTCTTAAAATAACGTTTAATAATCCATTTCCACGCCTTCTTTGGATGTAGTCGTTTAAGGTGTTTTGTTATTTTAAGGAATAAGTAATTATCCATATATCCAAACGCCTTCTTAGAAACGACATGTTTCCAATACTGTCCGTAACCACGAATAATTGGATTTAAAACACGTATTAGTTCTTTTATTGGCCGTCCTCTCATTACTGCGAACGTATCTTTTATCTTATTTTTTGCTTTTTTAATGCTGTCTCTGCTAGGTTTGATTAGTAGCTTATTGCCTTGTTCCGTCTTGTATTGACGCAGCGAGAAACCGAGAAAATCAAACCCGTTCTCAATATGTGTAACTCTAGTTTTCTCTTTACTAAGTGTAATTCCTCGCTTTTGTAAGTAAGGAGTTAGTTTCTCATACATTCTTTCAGCCTTTTCCTTCGTTTCCGTTACGATGACAAAGTCATCGGCATAGAGAACACGTCCTATCTTACATTTTGGATCGATTGCGTATCCTCCGTTTGGTTTGTATGTCTTTTTATAAACAATACCAATTTCTTCTTCCATACCGCATAAGGCGATATTAGCTAGAAGGGGAGACACAATTCCCCCTTGAGGGGTTCCTTCTGTTGTCGTACGAAGCATATCCTGCTCTATGTAACCCATTTTAAGCCATCTTTTGATGAGAGTGTTTCCTGGAAACATAGATGTTTGTTCTACTATCCAATCATGATTAAGATGGTATGCGTGATAGGTAAGTGTTCTCGACAGCATTACCTGTGACGATACTTACTTTTCCCCCACCTCACA